>JBHHXR010000069.1:0-14513 GCA_046757205.1 Paracoccaceae bacterium | reverse complement strand
CCGCTTCCCATTCGTCGGCGGTGCCCATCGACAGCGGGATGTAGTTGCCGTCGGCCTTGATCTTGTCGAGCACGGCGTAGAACTCGTCCACGGTTTCCGGCACTTCGACGCCGACCTCCTTGAACGCATCCTTGTTGTAGATGAAGCCGTGGATCACCGAGGCCATCGGGATGCAGTAGGTCGCCGAGCCGTCATCCGTGCTCCAGCCGGACTTGGCGACCGGGCCGAAATTCTTCAGCGCCTCCATGTCGGAGAGATCCGCCAGATGGCCCTTCTGGAACAGCGAGAGCGAGCCGTCGAACGGTCGGCAGGTGATCAGATCGCCGGCGGTGCCGGCGTCGAGCTTGGCGTTGAGCGCCGAGTTGTACTGCGCGGGCGCGGTGGGGGCGAATACTACCTTGATGCCGGGATGCGAGGCCTCGAAGGCCGGGATGATCTTGTCCTGCCAGATCGTCAGGTCGTCGTTTCGCCAGCTTTCGATGGTCAGTTGCACGTCCTGCGCGAGCGCGGTACCGACGCCGCCCAGCAATGTCGTCGCCAGCAACGCGCCGGCAAATCCGTTTACTTTCATGACTCTCTCTCCCAGTTAGTGCGCTCGCGCGCGGTTTGATGCCGGATGCTAGTCCGGTTGCAGTGCGGATATTGCGGTCCGCAGATTTTGATCCGCGTCGTCCAGCCTGGAGCGGGCGGCTTCCACGTCCGGCGCGCCGAGGCTGAGCAGGATCGCGAGTTTGACGCCGCCGCCCGAGCGCCCGAGGTTGGCCTTCGCCGTGGCGTCGTCGCAGCCGGCGATCGACGAGACGATCCGGGCTGCGCGTTCCTGCAGTTTGGCATTGTTGGCGATGACGTTGACCATCAGCCCGTCCATCACGTGGCCCAGCCGAATGCCCATCAGCGTGGACATCATGTTCAACGCGATTTTCTGCGCGGTTCCCGCCCCGAGGCGGGTCGAACCGGCGATGATTTCGGGCGGCGTCGGCAGCAGGATCGCCACGTCGGCGCCATCGAGAAGCTTCGTTCCGTCGTTGTTGGCGATGCCGATCGTCGCGGCGCCGCGGCCCCTGGCGGTTTCCATGACGGTAACGGCATAGGGCGTATTGCCGCTGGCGGCCAGGCAGATGACGCAGTCGTCTGGGGCGATGCAATCGGCATCATCCAGCGCCGCCCTGGTATCGTCCTCGGCCTCGCCCTTGGGCACGAAGATGTCGTCGAGACCGCCGGCGCGAAGAATTCGCACCCGGTCGTTGGGGATGCCGAATGTCGGCGTGATTTCCAGCCCGTCAGCCAGGGCCATGAGCCCCGAACTGCCGGCGGCGGCATAGACCAGCTTGCCGTTCCTGCGGACCGCAGCCGCCATCAGCTCCGCCCCGCGCTCCAGATCCGGGATGGCAAAGCGCACCGCCTGCGCAGCGGCGACCTGTCCGTCGAGCAGGATCGCGAGGGCGTCGACGCCGCTGAGCGTATCGAGCCCGGCGGCCATGTCATGCGCCTTTTCGGTCTGATGCAGCGGCAAGTGATTCCCCCAGGATCGTATTGATTGTCATATAACACCAAAATAATACCTTTTGTCCAGAATTTTGTTTATGGACACAGGTGTTAACGGGGATTATTGTAAACTGTTGATGTCACGTAGTTTAAAATTTTCGTCGTCTCTTCCATCTGGATCAAAGGTATTATATAGGTATTGTCATGGGTGAACGGCGGGCAGCGATGATCTTGGGGGTCGACGGCGGCGGCACAGGGTGCCGGGCCGTCGTTGCCGACCGGTCGGGCGCCATACTCGGGCGGGCGGAAGGCGGCGCGGCCAATATCGCCACCGACTTCGAAGCGGCGCTGCAAAATGTCCTCGAAACATCGGCGCAGGCTTTCCGGGCCGCAGGCCTCGCCGGGCCGGAACCCGGCAGGGACGTCGGGTTCCTCGGTCTGGCCGGCGCCAATGTCGGCGACCGCGCGCGGCGCATGGAGGCAGCTCTGCCGTTACGCAAGGTCCGCGTCACGAGCGACCGGGAAACCACCTTGTACGGCGCTCTGGGCGCCGGGGACGGCTGCGTCGCCGTTGTCGGAACCGGCTCGTTCTTCGTTGGCAGGCACGCCGGGGAAACGGTGTCGATCGGCGGTTGGGGATTTCCCCTCGGCGACGATGCCAGCGGCGCCTGGCTCGGCCGGGCGTTGCTGCGCCGCGTCGTTCTTTGCCACGACGGCCTTGCCAGGCACAGCGGGTTGACGCGCGGCATTCTCGGGCGGTTCGGTGGCGGACCCGAACCGATGGTGGAATTCGCCGCCACGGCACAGCCGGGCGACTACGCGAAGTTCGCACCCGGTGTGTTCGAAGCGGCCCGCGACGGCGACGAAAATGCGTGTGAAATTCTCGATGTTGCGGTCCGGCGCATCCAGTTGGCGCTCGATCGCGTCGGTTGGAGCGAGGGTACGCCGCTGTGCCTGCTGGGGGGGCTCGGGCCGGTTTACCTGGAATTCCTTGACCCGCGATACCGGGCGGATTGCCGCCCCGCAAGAAACGATTCCCTTGACGCGGCCGTCGAAATGGCAAGGCGGGCTTTCACCGAAGAGCGGGAGATCGACACATGAACGTGAGGGAACTGCTCGCCCCCGAAAGCTGGCTCTCCCCTACCGGGGGGCCGCTTTACGTGCAATTGCAGCGCCGCATAGAACAGGCGATCGAGTACGGGCAACTGAAGCCCGATACGCCACTGCCGCCGGAGCGCGAGATCGCCGCCATTACCGACCTTTCGCGCGTTACCGTGCGCAAGGCGGTCGAGCCGCTGGTGCAAAAAGGGCTGATCATCCAGCGGCGCGGATCGGGTTCGTTCGTCGCCCCCAAGGTGCAACGGGTCGAACAGTCGCTTTCGCGTCTGACATCGTTCACCGAGGACATGGCGCGGCGCGGTATGGAGGTGACATCGAAATGGCTGGAGCGCGGCCTGTTCATGCCGTCGCCGCAGGAGGTGGTGACGCTGGGGCTGGGCAGCGGCGACTCGGTCGCGCGGGTCGCCCGTCTGCGCAGTGCGGGCGGCATGCCTCTTGCCATCGAGCGCGCGTCGCTGCCGCCGGACATCCTGCCCAATCCGCTGGCGGTCGGGGGCTCGCTCTACGATGTGCTGGAAAAAGACGGTAACCGGCCGGTGCGGGCGATCCAGCGCATTTCGGCGGCCAATCTGGCGCCGGACGACGCCAGGATGCTCGGTGTCGAAGAGGGTGCCGCCGGCCTGACCATCGAGCGCACGTCGTATCTTGCTTCGGGACGGGCCGTTGAATTCACCCGGTCCCTCTATCGCGGCGACGCCTATGACTTCGTCGCCGAACTGCAAGTCGCCGGCTGAATGGATGTCGAAATGACCATCGAAACCACACTGATGCGCAAGGAAATCCTGGAAATTCCCTCGGTCACGCGCGAGCTTCTGGGGAGCGGGCGCGCGGCGATCGCGGCCGCCGCGAAAGGCATAAGCGACGCAGACCCGTGGCTTGTCGCCACGGTGGCGCGCGGTTCCTCGGATCACGTGGCGAAATATCTGAAATACGCCTGCGAACTTTCGCTCGGCGTTCCGGTGGCATCGATAGGCCCGTCCGTCGCCTCGATCTATGGTGCGGAACTGAAGCTTGGAAATGCCGCGTGCATCGCGATTTCGCAGTCCGGCAAGAGCCCCGACATCGTGAGTCTGGCGGCGTCGGCCACGGCCCGAAACGCGGTGTCGGTGGCGATCACCAACGACGCCGCCTCGCCCTTGGCCGGCGCCTGCCGCTCGGTAGTACCGATCTGCGCGGGCGTCGAGGCCAGCGTCGCGGCGACCAAGACTTTCGTCACCTCCGCCGTCGCCGGGCTCGCGGTGGTGGCGGAATGGAGCGGCGACGCCAGGCTTGCGGCGGCGATTGAAGCCCTGCCCGGGTGCTTCGAGGAAGCGGTGGGTATCGACTGGCCGGAACTGCGGGAGTTCCTGCGCGAGCGCTCATCGCTCTACGTCCTGGGGCGGGGGCCGTCGCTGGCCATTTCCAACGAGGCCGCACTGAAGTTCAAGGAGACCTGCCAGATCCACGCGGAATCCTACTCTTCCGCCGAAGTGATGCACGGCCCGGTTTCGATCGTCGAGGAAGGCTATCCGGTACTGGCGTTCACGGCGCGCGACGCCGCCGAGGCGGCGGTGGTTTCGGTGGCCGACAGGCTTGCCGGACAGGGTGCCGCGGCATTCGTCACCTCGGATCGGGCACGGGCGGCGAGAAGGCTGGAATTTGCCGCCACGGGGCACGCCCTGACCGACCCGCTGGCGCTGATCGTCTCGTTCTATGCGTTCATCGAAAAGCTGGCCGCCGACCGCGGCATCAACCCCGACACGCCGCGGCATCTCAGGAAAGTCACGGAAACGGTATGAACGGGGAACGCAGGGCCTTTACCGGCTGCGAGATATTCGACGGCGGCAGGCGACACGCCGATGCGGCGCTGCTGGTCGAGGGGGGGCGTGTGGCCGGCGTCCTGCGCGATGCGGACATACCGGGCGGTTTTCGGAAAATCCGGCTTGACGGCGGGCTGATCGCGCCGGGATTCGTGGATCTGCAGGTCAACGGCGGCGGCGGCGTGATGCTGAACGACGAGCAGAGCGTCGAAGCGCTGGACCGGATTTGCCGCGCGCACCGGCAATTCGGGACGACGTCGCTTCTGGCGACGCTGATAACCGACACGAAGGACACCACCGCGGCGGCGGTCCGCGCCGTTACCGATGCCATCGCGCAGCGCATTGACGGCGTCGTCGGGCTGCACCTGGAGGGGCCGCATCTGTCGCTTGCCCGCAAGGGCGCGCACGACCCGGCGCTGATCCGGCCGATGGACGATGGCGACTTCGCGCTGGTGTCGGGCGCGGCCGGCGCCATGCCCAGCCTGATGATCACGGTCGCGCCCGAAACCGTCGCGCCCGACCGGATCGCGGATCTGGCCGCCGCCGGTGCGGTCGTTTCCTTGGGGCATTCGGACGCCGGCTTCGACGCCGCCCGGCAAGCGGCGGCGAGCGGCGCGTCGTGTGTGACGCACCTGTTCAACGCCATGAGTCAGCTTGGCAACCGGGAGCCCGGCCTGGTCGGCGCGGCGCTCGCCACGGGCGGGTTGTCGGCCGGGTTGATTGCCGACGGTTTCCATGTCGATCCCGCCACCATCGGCATCGCCCTGAGGGCCAAGACCGATCCGGGGAAGATCTTCCTGGTGACCGACGCCATGTCGACCATCGGAACGGACGCCGCCGGGCTTTGCCTGAACGGACGCCGCATCCGCCGCGAGGGCGGGCGCCTGACGCTGGAGGACGGCACGCTCGCGGGTGCCGATCTCGACATGATTTCGGCGGTCCGGTTCATGGTCGAGCGGATCGGGGTGCCGGTTGACGAGGCGTTGAGAATGGCCTCGCTCTATCCTGCACGGGTTCTGAAGCGCGAGAACGAGATCGGCCGGCTCGCGCCCGGTGCGAGGGCGGATTTTCTGCGGCTGGACACCGAGCTACGCCTGTTGAACGTATGGTGCGGCGGAGTGGAATTCCCGGTATCAGGCCAGCCAGCCGCCATAGTCTGACACCAGCAGGTGCAGCGGCGGCTCGTCCTCCTCGATGTCGGGAAACCGTCCGACGGGATCGCGGAAGATATTGTCGGTCAGGTCATCGTTGACGGTGGAGACTTCACCGACCAGAACGTCACCGCCATCGCCCCAGAATTCGTGCCAGACACCGGGCATGAGCGTGACGCTCTCGCCCGGTTGCAGCACCAGCACGCCACCCGCCCCAAAGCTGCGGGCAACGCCGTCGGTCGCGACCGTGACCGTGGCTTCCGGGTCGGTCTTTCCTTCCGGGCCGGGAGCAAAGAGCCGGATCGCCAGTCCGCCGCCGCCGCGGTTGATGATATCTTCCGCCTTGACGACGTGCCGGTGCATGGGTGTGATCTGGTCGCGCCGCGTGATCATGATCTTTTCGGCGTAGCACATGCCGCGGCCGCGGCCGAGATCCTCGGGCCGGCCGTTGCGGACGGTGAAGAGAAACAGCCCGAGCGTGTCGAACCTTCCCTGGCCGAAGTCGGTGATGTCCCAGCCCAACCTGGCGTTGACGATGGCGTGGATCTCGCCCCGCCGCGACCGCATCTGGCCGGGCGTCCAATAGGCAAAAGGGGGCAGAAGAAAGCCGAAGGAGCGGATGAATTCGTCCGCCTCCGACATGATGCGGTTGATCCTCGAACGTTTCACCGGTTGCGGCCCCGTTTTCAGACGGCCAGCCCGCCGTCGTCGAAGAAATGCAGTTTGGCGGGATCGAAAGCAAGCCCGATGCGTTCGCCCGGGCGCAGAACCGTTTCCCCGCTTGCGCGGACCGTCAGCTTCCCGAGCGTGCCGCAATCGACGATCAGGAACGTGTCGGCGCCCAGGTACTCGGCAACATCCACGGTTCCGTCGCAATGCCCCTCGCCTTCCGCGACGACGCCGATCGCTTCGGGGCGGATGCCGAGATGCACCGCCGCACCGCTACGCCCGTAAGCGCCGCCGCGGCCGCCTTCGAGGGTGAATTTCCCGCCCGCCGTCGAACAGGGAAGAACGTTCATTTTCGGGCTTCCGATGAACTGCGCGACGAACAGATTGCCCGGCTTTTCATAAAGCTCCCGTGGCGAGCCGACCTGCTCGATCCTGCCGGCCTCGAGCACCACGATGCGGTCGGCCAGCGTCATCGCCTCGACCTGATCGTGGGTGACGTAGATCATCGTCGAGGCGAGCATCTGGTGCAGCTTGGCGATCTCGTAGCGCATTTCGACGCGTAGCGCGGCGTCGAGATTGGACAACGGTTCGTCGAACAGAAAGGCGGTCGGGTCGCGCACGATCGACCGGCCGATGGCGACACGCTGGCGCTGGCCGCCGGAAAGCGCTTTCGGGCGCCGGTCGAGGAAGTCTTCCAGCCTCAGGGCGCGGGCCGCCTCTCCGACTTTCTGGTCGATCTCGCTCTTGGGACGCCCCGCCGTTTTCAGGCTGAAACCCATGTTTTCGCGCACGTTCATGTGCGGATAAAGGGCGTAGGACTGGAATACCATGGCAAGCCCGCGCTTCGACGGCGGCTGCGCCGTCACGTCCTTGCCACCGATGACGATCTTGCCGCGGCTGGTTTCCTCCAGCCCGGCGATCATCCGCAGAAGCGTGGATTTCCCGCATCCGGACGGGCCGACGAAGATGATGAACTCGCCTTCCTCGATCCTGAGGCTCACGCCCTTGATGACCTGAACGTCGCCGAACCATTTTTCCACCGCGTCGAGTTCGATTGATCCCATTGCTACCTTCCTTCGGCGTTCGGCGACGCCCATGCCAGCCAGACGGCCGCCGTCCACGTGAAATCTTCGCCGCCCGCCGGCGTGCCGTCGCAGGGGTCGTAGTATTCCGCGAAGCCGGACTTCCCGATCAGCTCGCGGGTGTCGCGGCGCAGTTTTTCGGCCTCGCGCCGATGCCCGGCATCCGCCAGCCCGATGCCGATGAGAGCGTTCATCATCGCCCAGGCCGGGCCGCGCCAGTAGCGGCGCGGGTTGAAGGCCGGGCTGCCCGGCGAAAAGCTTGGAACGCCGTAGCGGACGGCCGAGTTGACTTCCCGGTACCGGTCCAGCATGTCGGCGCTGTCCAGCCCGGCGAACCAGCACAGGAACGAGGCGTTCGAGAGGCTGCCCGAAAGTTCGCCGCTGCGCAGGTCGCGGGCGTCGTAGTGTCGGGCCTCCGGGTTCCACAATGTCGCCGCGCCGTCCACGAGCCGGTCCGTCCAGCCGTCCACTTCCGCCGTGTCCCGACCGAGTTCGCCGGCCAGGAACGCAAGGTCGCGGCAGGCGCGGAGAAGCGTGAAGGTCAGCGTCGGATCGGCGACCCTGAACGGGCCGCCGCGGCGTATCTCGTCTTCGTCCCAGCCGCAGGCGGCGCCGAAGTTGACCAGCGCGAGATAGGCGTCGTAGTCGGCCTTGGTCGGCCGCATGTCCGGCGCGACGTGCGAGATGTCATGGCGCGTGTATTCGCCGACGCCGCTGGTGTCGACGCGCAGAATCGCGCGGTCCCAATCCGGTGCGTTGTCGCGGCCGGTCTCCCACGGGTGGATCGCGGCGATGGCGCCCGATTCGGCGCGGTTTTCCATGAACCAGCGGTGCCATGCGAGGAATTTCGGCATCAGCGCCGGCAGCCGTTCGCGGCCGATATCGGGGTGCCTTTCGAACAGCGCACGGGCCGATGTCGCGGCCACCGGCGGCTGGCTGATGCCCGAGGACGGCGGATCGGTGTCGGTGCCCCAAACGGCAGGGCCGGGGAAATATCCCTCGGCATATTCGTGGAAGACGATGTGCGGCACCATGCCGTTTGTCCATTGCCCCGAAAACAGCGTTTCCAGCTCCAGCCAGGCCCGCTCCGGATCGAACCGGGCAAACCCCAGGGCGGCGAAGGCGCTGTCCCAGTTCCACTGGTAGGGGTAGAGACCGCTCGTCGGCACGGTGTAGCCGCCACGGTCGTTGCGCCGCAGGATCGCGCGCGCCTGCTCGTCCAGGGAAACCGCCTCGTGCATGGTCACCCCTTCACCGACCCGGCCGTGAGGCCCTTGGTCATGAACCGCTCCAGCCCGAGGAAAAGCACCATGATCGGCACGGTGGCGATCACCGAGCCGGCCATCAGGTGCTGGCGCGGGATTTCCGAGGTATTCAGCATTGCCACGCCGCGCGTCAGGGTGAATTTCGACGGATCGTCGAGCAGCATGAAAGCCAGCAGGAATTCGTTCCAGGCGATCATGAAGACATAGAGCGACACCGAAGCCAGCGCCGGCAGCGACAGCGGCAGGGTGATCTTCCAGATCACGGCAAGGCGCGACAACCCGTCCATCAGCCCGGCTTCCTCGATCTCCGACGGCAGGCCCCGGAAATAGCCCTGGAGCATGTAGAGCGCCACCGGGATGGTGGTGACCGGGTAGATCAGCAGGATGCCGAACAGCGAGTTGCGCAGCCCCATGATCGAAAAGGCGATGTAGATCGGCAGCGCCAGAACGATCATCGGCACCATGTAGATCATCAGGATCGAGCGCGACATGACGGCCTGGCCGCGAAAGCGAAGCCGGGCCACGGCGTAGGCGCCGGGTATGCTGAACAACAGCGTCACCAGAACAGTCATTACCGAGATGAAGAACGACGTCAGCAGATAGGAGCCGAAATGGAACTGGCCGAACAGTTCGGCATAGGACCGGAAGAGCCCGAGCCCCCTGTCGAAATCGATGCCGAAGTCGAGAGGATTCGCCAACAGCGCCTGCTGGCTCTTGAAGCTGGTCATCACCATTACGTAGAACGGGATCGCCACGATGCCGGTGAAGAAAACATAGCCGAATCCGGTCAGGAACCGGATGACCGCGGCCTCGAACTCGTGGCGCGAGATCGTGCCGCGGGGCGTGTCGCGCAGAATTACCAGCATCGGCCAGCCGATGGCCAGCGACAGCAGAGCCAGCGCCAGGAACTGCTGGAACGGGTGCGTGGAAAACGGAATGCCGAAAGGTTGCCCAAGGCGCAGAAGCGCCACCAGAAGCGCGGTCAGAACCGCCAGCGCGACGACGCGCCGCTTCAGCGAGGAACTCTGCGGCAGCCAGACGGCGCAGAACCCGACGACAGCACCCGCCAGCGCGCCGGCAATCAGTCCCGGCGTCACCGGCGCTCCGGTCGTGAAGGCCAGCGCGATCGCCGTCGCAGTGACCATCGCGATCCCCCAGAGCGCGCCGATGGCCGCCGAAGTGAAATCGCCCGAACGATGCGGTTTCACAGGCCTTCCTCCCGGCTGATGAAACGGAAGAAGAAGAATGAGAAAAGCAGCAGACAGCCGAAGATGACCACCGCCACTGCCGCACCGGCGCCGATATTGGCGACGGCGAAAGCCTGTTCATAGACGCTGACGGTGAGCGTGCGCGTGCCGGCGCTGCCGCCGGTCAGCAGGAAGATGTCGTCGAACTTGTTGAAGGTCCAGATGAAGCGCAGCAGGAACAGCACCGACAGGATGCCCAGAAGCTGCGGCAGCGACAGGTACCAGAACTGCTGGAACGGCGAGGCGCCGTCCATCTCGGCGGCTTCGTACATGTCGCTGTCGATCGACTGCATGCGCGCGAGGATGAACAGGAAGCTGAGCGGGAAGTAGCGCCATATCTCGAACACCGTGACCATGATCAGCGCCAGCGGACGCTCGCCGAAGAAATTTATCGGCGCGTCGATCGCGTTCATTTGCAGAAGCAGCGCGTTGGCGGAGCCGGAAAACGGGTCGAACAGCGTGATCCAGGTGAAAGCGACGGCGATCACCGGCGCGACATAGGGAAACAGGAACAGCCCGCGCAGGATGCCCTGCCCCCGGAAGCTCCTGTTCAGGAGAAGCGCGGCGAACATGCCGACGACAAGCGCGCCCAGCGTCCCGAATACCGTATAGAACAGCGTCACTCCCAGAACCGTCCAGAATTCGCGGCCGTCGAAGACCTTGGCGAAATTCTCGAACGTGAGGCCGCCGTGCCAGAGATTGCTGCTGGCCGTACCGGTCATCCGCGCCTTGGTGTCGCGCGGGTTGGTGTCGGCCGCGACAAACGCCTTCGACAGCCTGACCGGCATGCGCATCCGTTCGCGGTGGCCGGCTTCCCAGTCGCCGAGGTCGCAGGTCAGCAACCGTCCTTCGAGAGCGCAGCGCGGATCAACCTCGATTATGGTCATGCCGGGCGGAACGGTGTCGGACAGGCGAACGCCGGTGATCGGCTTTTCGCGCGACGAGTTCGTCAACCGGTATTCGAGAACGGCGCCTTCGCCGTTGTCGTCCGGCTTGCCCTTGAGCCGTTCGTAGACTTTCGGGGCGGTGGCCCGCAGATCGGCGAGTTGTATCGGCTTCACGCTGATCCAGAAGATCGCCAACAGCGGCAGAATGACGACCAGTGCGACGCTGGTGATGGTGGGAAGAAGCAGGCCCCAGGCAAGCCGCGCCTCGCGTTTTTGCAGGGGTCCGGCGCCGGGTGGCGGTGTCGCAACGGGCATTTGTCTGGAAACTCCGAGCGCAACCGCGGGCCCGGGCAGGATTGCCGCCCGGGCCCGCGGGAGACGTCAGTTGATCTTCGCCAACTCTTCGTTCATCGCCGCGACCGTCGCCTTGGCGTCACGAACGCCGTCGATGTAGTCGCGGACCAGGCGGTTGATGACCTGGCTGTTGATGATTTTCGAGGCGAGCGAGAGCTGGCCCTCGGCCACGCCCCAGCGCTTGGCGACGTTCAGGCCGCCGACGATCTCGTCGATCATCTCCTGCGCGTACAGGTCCGACAGCGGGGCCTTGCGGTCCACGCCGACCGGAAGCTTCGACCAGGCTTCGACGAATTTCGTCGGATTGCTGGCGTCGCCCTTGCGCACCGGGAACTTGCCTTCGGGCGCGATGGAAAGGGTCTTGGTAAAGCCGTCGTCCAAGGAATACTTGATGAAATCCATCGCTGCGTCGGTGTTGGCATCCGAGGTGATGCCGAAATACCGGATATCGGCCCAGGCCGCGCCGTTGGGATTGGACGGCCCGGCGAAGTTGGTGACGATGCCGGTCCGGGCTGCCAGATCACGCGACGTCGGGTCGTCGTTGATGGTCGGCGGCGCGGAATCGCGCAGGCCCGCCAACTCGTCGAGGATGAACGGCGACCAGATGATCATCGCGGCCTTGCCCGCGAAGTAAAGCTCGCGCGACTGCTTCCAGTACAATTCGCCCGGCGGCGAGGCCTTGGCGATGGCCTTGTAGAAATCCAGCACTTCGGTCGTCGCCTTTTCATCCAGGGGCCTGAAGCCGTTGGCATCCACCGGCGACACGCCATTGGCGAGGAACACGTGCTCCAGCACCTGGCTCATGAAGTTTTCGTCGACCTTCGTGGCCGCAACGAAACCGAACATTTCGGGCGGATTGTGCAGCTTTTCGATCGCCGCCAGGACATTGGCGTAGGTCGTCGGCGCGGCGAGGCCGTTGGCGTCAAAGAGATCCTTGCGGTAGACGACCATCTGCGTCCAGCCGTCGACCGGAACCGAGGCATACCCGCCCTCGACCGCAGCCATTGACAGGGCGCCGGGCGCAAAGGTGTCCTTCCCGAGATCCTCCGTCACTTCGGTCGCGGCATCGGTATCCAGGATCCCGGCTTCCGCCCAGGGCAGGGCGTATTGCAGCGTGTGGTAGATCACGTCCGGCAGGTCGCCGGCGGCGAAGGCGGCCGTCGCCCGTGTTCCGAGATCCTTTTCGCTGACCGGAATGACCTCCACCGACGTGCCGGTCTTGCTCTCGAAGTCGGCGGCCATCGCCTGTTGCTTGGCCAACCGGTCCGGTTGATCCTCGGTGGTCCAGAAGCGGATGCTGTCTGCTCCGGCGCCGAGCGCCGACAGAGCCAGCGCCAGTGAAGCGCCGAGGGTCAGACGCCCGAGTTTCGATCCCAATTGGTGTTTCATGGTGATTCCTCCTTCAGGTTGTTGTCGGCACGTAAGCGGGTGCCTGTTTCTTGTATTTTCCGGCCGGCGGTCCGTCGGAAGACCGCTCTGTCAGGACGGCGTCGACGGTTTCACGCAGGGCCTCCGGCGGGGCGCCGCGAATCCGCAGGAGAAGAATCTCCGCCAGCCGCGCGCCCGCGGCGCGGGAATCGACGGAGAACGTGGTCAGCGGCGGCGAGGCGTGATCGCCTTCGGGAATTCCGTCATAGGCAATTACCGAAAGGTCGCTGCCGATTTCGAGACCGCGCTCGCGCGCGGCGCGATAGACGCCCAGCGCCGCGGCATCCAGCGCGCAGACGATGGCCGACGGCCGGTCGTCGAGATCGAGCAGTTCCGCGCCCAGTGAATGGCCGTGCGCCGATGTCATTGCGCCGTCGCGCATGATGCGGCCGTCGGCCTCGAGCCCGGCCGCGCGCAGCCCCGCCAGGAACCCCTCGCGCCGCAGCGGGTTGTAATTGTACTCGGCACCGCCGTTGATGAATCCGATGCGACGGTGCCCGAACCCGGCGAGCCGCAGAACGGCCCTCTTCATGGCGTCCTCGCCGCGAATATCGAACCAGGCGCAACCATCGGGGTTGGCGGTGCGGCCGAACAGGACGAACGGCAGTCCGGCCTGGCGCAGAAAGTCGATACGCGGGTCGCGGATCCGGGTTCGCGGCAGAATGAAGCCATCGACCTTGCGCTCGTGCACCAGGCGGCGGAATGTTTCCAGAACGTCGGCCTCCGATGTCGCCGTCGCCACCGTCAGGGTCCAGTTTTCCTCGCTGACCTTGCGGGAAATGCCGTCCAGAAAGTCGGTGAGGAACGGTTTGTGGGCGTTGTCGGCATCGACGTTCAGCACCAGCCCGAGCGACCGGGCGCGCCCGGTCTTGATGGCCTGCGCATGGCTAAGCGGGCGGTAGCCGATCTTCTTCGCGGCGCGCTCGACCCGGCGTTTGGTGCGCTCCGAGATGTCGGGATATCCGTTCAGCGCCCTCGAAACGGTGCCTTTGGTCAGGCCCAGGCGCTCGGCGAGATCGGCGATCGTCACGCGCGGCAAACGTTGTGCCGAGCCATTGACCGGTCCGGATGGCGAATTTTCCCTCACGGCGGGTAAATTGCGCGCCGAAACCGGTTTCGGCAAGAATTTTCTTGAAACCGGTTTCGGAGACGGAAAAACGTTTGGATACAGCCGTGTACCTTCGGACATACCCGCCGCCGGGCAGCGGGATCAAACCTGCCACACGCCGGGATCGCGCGTGACAATACTGAAGCGGTCCGCGGGGTGACTCATCCGGACGCGGGTGATTCCCCGTTCGTCGAGCCAGGTGGAACGTTCGATGACGAACACCGCTGCCCCGGCGCGCAGGCCGAGGTGGCGGGCGACGTCGCCGGATGCCTCGGCAGCGCGCAGAACGTGTTCGGCGCGGGAGAACGGGATCGCGTCCAGCAGCCATTCGCTCGGGCTGATGTTCTCGAAACTCTCGCCGTCGGCCTGCGGCACCGCCGCCAGGCTGATCCACCGGTCCTCGAGCTGGTAGGGCTGGCCGTTTTCGAAATGCAGGGCGAGCACGCGCAGGGCCGGCGCCCCGCCAAGATGAGCCCGCACATCCTGCGGCGGCGTGGCGCGTTCGCGTTCCAGCCTGAGATAGGAATAGCTGCCGCCGCGGGCGGCGATTTCCTCGCGCACCAGCGGGATGTTCATTACCAGATCGCGGTTGGCGCGGCGGGCGACGCGGCTGCCGGCGCGCCGGCGGCGCTCCACCAGCCCCATGTCGACCAGGCCGCGCAGCGCCCGGCCGACGGTCGGGCGCGTGCAGCCGAATTCCTCGGCCAGCCGCGCCTCGTGCGGAATCGGTTGGCCGGGCGGCCAGTCGCCGCTGGTGATCCGCGACAGAAGCTCGGTCTGGATTTGCTTGTACTTGGCCACCGCGCAGCCTCAGCCCGACGTCGGCAGGCCGGCGAGCGCCGACCGGTAGTCAGCCTCCACCGCGTCGCGTGCGACGTGCCGCCCGCCGGTCACCGCATGCCGCCCGGCCGACCAGACG
>JBHHXR010000068.1:0-14576 GCA_046757205.1 Paracoccaceae bacterium | reverse complement strand
GCGGCCCTCTGTTGGTGAGCAAGAGCCGCAACATCGCGGGTTGAACCGGGCGCGATGCCCGTCTATACGCCCTTCGTGGTCTCGCGCAGACCCGGAATCAACCAAGAAACGCCGTGGTCGGCCGCTCCCGTCGCTTGGGGGCCGCATCCGGCAAAGGAGAAGCGACATGAAACTGCATGAATTACACGACAATCCAGGTGCGTCGAAACCGCGCAAGCGCGGCGGCCGCGGTGTAGGCTCCGGCACCGGCACCACCGCAGGGCGCGGCACCAAGGGCCAGAAATCCCGCTCGGGCGTGGCGATCAATGCCTACGAGGGCGGCCAGATGCCGCTTTACATGCGGCTGCCGAAGCGCGGTTTCAACAACATCAACGCCAAGCGCCACGCGGTGATCAACCTCGGCAATCTGCAGCGCTTCATCGACGCCGGCAAGATCGACGCCAAGAAGCCGATCACCGAGGAGGTGCTGGTCGCCTCCGGACTGGTTCGCCGGGTGCGCGACGGCGTGCGCGTGCTGGCCAAGGGCGAGCTGAAAGCCAAGGTCGACCTGAGCGTCACCGGCGCCTCGAAATCGGCGGTGGCGGCGATCGAGAAGGCGGGTGGCAAGATCACCGTCGCCGCGGCGACACAGGCGGAACCGGCGGCTGAATAAGCCTTGTGGGCGCGCCCGTCGCGCCTTACATCGCTTTGCGAGACATATCCCGCGCCGCCTGGCCCGTCTGAAAGGGCAGGCGGCGCGGTTTTGGAGGGCCACGGATGGCATCGGCAGCGGAACAGATGGCGGCGAACCTCAACTGGGGTACGCTGGGCAAGGCCAAGGAACTTCAGAGGCGGATATTCTTCGCGCTGGGCCTGCTGATCGTCTACCGCGTCGGCACCTACGTTCCGGTCCCCGGGATCGATACCGAAGCGCTGAAACAGTTCGTCGACCAGGCCAGTTCCGGCCTCGGCGGCATGCTCAACATGTTTACCGGCGGCGCCGTCGGGCGGATGGCGATCTTTGCGCTCGGCATCATGCCCTACATTTCCGCCTCGATCATCGTGCAGCTCATGGCGGCGATGGTGCCGCAGCTTGAGCAGCTCAAGAAGGAAGGCGAGCAGGGGCGCAAGAAGATCAACCAGTACACCCGCTACGGCACCGTGTTTCTGGCCACGTTCCAGGCCTACGGCATCGCGGTGGGGCTGGAAAGCCAGGGTTTCGCGCACGACCCGGGGCTGTTCTTCCGCCTTTCCACCATCATCACGCTGGTCGGCGGCACCATGTTCCTGATGTGGCTGGGCGAGCAGATCACCGCGCGCGGCATCGGCAACGGCATTTCGCTGATCATCTTCGTCGGTATCGTCGCCGGTATCCCGGGGGCGCTGGCGCGGTTCTTCAGCCAGGGCCGCTCCGGCGCGCTGAGCCCGCTGGTGATCATCGGCGTCCTGATCATGGCGATCGCGGTGATCGCCTTCGTGGTGTTCATGGAACGCTCGTTGCGCAAGATCCATATCCAGTATCCGCGACGGCAGGTCGGACAGAAAATGTATGGCGGCGACAGTTCGCACCTGCCGGTGAAGCTGAACCCGTCGGGCGTCATCCCGGCGATCTTCGCCTCGTCTCTGCTGCTGCTGCCGACCACGCTGAGCGCCTTCGCCGGCGCCCAAAGCTCCACCTTCACCAACACCGTGCTGGCCTATCTCGGGCGCGGACAGCCGCTGTTCCTGCTGTTCGACGCGGCGCTGGTGGTGTTCTTCGCCTATTTCTACACCGCCAACGTCGCCTTCAAATCGGAGGACGTCGCCGACAACCTGAAGAAGCAGGGCGGGTTCGTGCCCGGCATACGGCCGGGGCCGAAGACGGTCGATTACCTCGACTACGTGGTGTCACGCATCCTGGTCGTCGGATCGGGCTATCTGGCGGCGGTGGTGATGCTACCGGAAATCCTGATCTCGAAACTGTCGATCCCGTTCTATTTCGGCGGCACGTCGCTGCTGATCGTGGTGTCGGTCACCATGGACACGATAACCCAGGTGCAGTCGCACATGCTGGCGCATCAGTATGAAAGCCTGATCGAGAAATCGAGACTGCGCGGCAAGGGTACCAGGAAAAGGCCGCGGCGATGAACATCATCCTTCTGGGTCCGCCGGGCGCGGGCAAGGGCACGCAGGCGAAGATCCTGGTCGAAGAACGCGACATGGTGCAGCTTTCCACGGGCGACATGCTGCGCGCCGCGCGCCGCTCGGGAAGCAAGGTCGGCAACCGGGTCGCGGAAATCATGGACCGGGGCGATCTGGTGACCGACGAGATCGTCATCGACCTGATCGCCGAGCAGCTCGACAGCAGCGACCACGGCGGCGGCTTCATATTCGACGGGTTTCCCCGCACCCTTGCCCAGGCCGATGCGCTGGGCGAGCTTCTGGCACGCAAGGGCAGGACGCTGGACGCCGTGGTGGAGATGCGGGTCGACGACGATGCGCTGGTGGCCCGCATTACCGCGCGTTCGACGTGCGCCGGCTGCGGCGAGGCCTACAACGACATATCCAAGCCGATCCCGGCCGACGGAAGATGCCGCAACTGCGGCAGCACGGATTTCAAGCGCCGGGCCGACGACAACGAGGAAAGCCTCAAACAGCGCTTGATGGAATACTACAAGAAGACGGCGCCGCTGATCGGCTATTACTACGCCAAGGGTAAGCTGCGCAGTATCGACGGGCTGGGCGAAATCGACGAGGTCGCGGCACGCGTCCGCGGCGTGCTGTCGCCCGTGGAATCGCCGGCTTTTGCGGGTTGACGGCAGATGCGGTTCTTCTATGATCCGCGCGCTCTTCTCTGACAGAGATTCGCCGCCGCCGCATCCGGAAGGCGCGGCGCAACGACTGGCCCGGTCACCTGGGCGTTCGGACAGCCCGCCGACTGACCAGACGGTGGGCTTTGGGTTGTGAAAAAAGGTTCTGGAATTACGGAACCGCAATTGAAAGAACGGAGACGACTGTGGCCCGCATAGCTGGCGTTAACATTCCCACCAACAAGCGCGTGCATATCGCGCTGACATATATCCACGGCATCGGCAGAACCTCGGCAAAGCAGATATGCGATGCCGTCGGCATCGAGGAATCGCGCCGCGTCAACGAGTTGTCGGACGCCGAGGTGCTGCAGGTGCGCGAGCATATCGACGCCAACTTCACGGTCGAGGGCGATCTGCGGCGCGAGAAGTCGATGAACATCAAGCGGCTGATGGACCTCGGCTGCTATCGCGGTCTGCGCCACCGCCGCGGCCTGCCGGTGCGCGGGCAGCGCACCCACACCAACGCGCGGACCCGCAAGGGACCGGCCCGGCCGATCGCCGGCAAGAAGAAGTAGGGGGGCGCAACAATGGCACGTGACAAGATCCGCGCGAAGAAGAAGGTCAAGAAGAACATCTCGACCGGCGTCGCGCATGTAAGCTCCAGCTTCAACAACACCAAGATCCTGATCGCCGACGCGCAGGGCAACGCCATCGCCTGGTCGTCGGCCGGCGCCATGGGTTTCAAGGGCTCGCGCAAATCGACCCCCTATGCGGCGCAGATCGCCGCCGAGGACGCCGGCAAGAAGGCGCAGGAACACGGCGTTCGCACGCTGGAGGTCGAGGTCCAGGGGCCGGGGTCGGGCCGCGAGAGCGCCCTGCGCGCCCTGTCGGCCGTCGGGTTCACCATCACCGCGATCCGGGACGTCACCCCGATCGCGCATAACGGCTGCCGGCCGCCGAAACGCCGGCGCGTCTGACACGGGTTTTCCGGACCGGCCCCGCAGCCGAGCGGGGGCCGGACCGATTTCACTTTTCAACCTCGGGTGTTCCCGGCCGGACGGATCAGGTCGCGGAACTGGCATGGAGGCACCATGATGATCCACAAGAACTGGCAGGAACTCATCCGGCCGAACTCACTAGATATCCGCCCCGGCGCCGATGCGCTGCGCCAGGCCACGGCGGTCGCCGAACCGCTTGAGCGCGGCTTCGGCCTGACGCTGGGCAACGCGCTGCGCCGGGTGCTGCTGTCGTCGCTTCAGGGCGCGGCGATCACCTCGGTGCAGATCGACAACGTGCTGCACGAATTTTCCTCGGTCGCCGGCGTGCGCGAGGACGTGACCGACATCGTACTGAACCTCAAGGGCGTTTCACTGCGGATGGAGGTCGAGGGACCGAAGCGGGTTTCGATTTCGGCGAGCGGCCCGGGCGTGGTGACGGCGGCCGATATCAACGTCACGGCCGGTATCGAGATACTCAACCCCGAACACGTGATCTGCCATCTCGACGAGGGCGCGTCGCTCTACATGGAACTGACGGTGGAAACCGGCAAGGGCTACGTGGCGGCCGACAAGAACCGCCCCGAAGACGCGCCGATCGGTCTGATTTCGGTCGATGCGCTGTATTCGCCGGTCAAGAAGGTTTCCTACAAGGTGGAACCGACGCGCGAAGGCCAGGTGCTCGACTATGACAAGCTGACGCTGAACGTCGAGACCGACGGCTCGATCACGCCGGAAGACGCCGTCGCCTACGCGGCGCGCATCCTTCAGGACCAGCTTTCGGTGTTCGTGAATTTCGAGGAGCCGGAGGCCGCCAGCCGCGCCGAAGAGGAAGAGGACCTGGAGTTCAACCCGCTTCTGTTGAAGAAGGTGGACGAACTGGAACTCTCGGTGCGTTCGGCCAACTGCCTGAAGAACGACAACATCGTCTATATCGGCGATCTGATCCAGAAGACCGAGGCGGAAATGCTGCGCACCCCGAACTTCGGCCGCAAGTCGCTGAACGAGATCAAGGAAGTGCTGACCTCGATGGGCCTGCATCTGGGCATGGATATCGTCGACTGGCCGCCGGACAATATCGAGGAACTGGCCAAGAAGCACGAGGATCAGTTCTGAAACGAGAAACGCTTGCCCGCGCTGCCGTGATGGCGGGGCGGGCAGGTCAGACCCCGGGCAATCCCGCCCCAAGGAGAGCGGTCCACAACGCAGGGCCGCCGGACAAAGCATAAAGCGAAGGAAAGAAAATGCGTCACGGACACGGATACAGAAAGCTCAACCGCACCCACGAGCACCGCAAGGCGATGTTCGCCAACATGGCCTGCTCGCTGATCGAGCACGAACAGATCAAGACCACCCTGCCCAAGGCCAAGGAACTGCGGCGCATCGTCGACAAGCTGATCACGCTGGGCAAGCGCGGCGACCTGCACGCCCGCCGCCTGGTCGCCGCCGACATCAGGCAGGACGCGGCGGTCGCCAAGCTGTTCGCTACGCTCGGCCCGCGCTACAAGGAGCGCAACGGCGGGTATACCCGCGTGATGAAGGCCGGGTTCCGCTACGGCGACATGGCGCCGATGGCGATCGTGGAACTGGTGGACCGCGACACCGACGCCAAGGGCGCGGCCGACAAGGCCCGCGTCGCCGCGGAAGAGGCTACGGCCGACGAGGAATAGGCTGCCCCGCAGCACTTGTGCAAAAGCCGTCCGCCCGCGCGGCTTTTCTTTTTCCGGCCAATGGGTTGAAGCCGGCAGCGGCAGGCCTAAGATAGGTCTGGCAAACGGTAGCCGGAAGGGCAGGGAAAACAGTGATACGCGCATTCCTCGTGGCGCTGATCGTCGGCGCGGCAACCATCGTCGGAGGCTCGTGCGAAGCGAAGGTTCCGGAATCGCGGGCCGAGTTGGCGCTCAGCTTCGCGCAGGTCGTCAGGAAGGCGGCGCCCGCGGTGGTGAACATCTACGCCGCCAGGGTGGTCGCCGCGCAGATCAGCCCGTTCGCCGCCGATCCTTTCTTTTCGCAGTTCTTCCGGGGCCTCGGGCAGGTCAAGCCGCGGGTGCAGAACTCGCTCGGCTCCGGCGTCATCCTGAGCCCCGAGGGCATCGTCGTGTCCAACTATCACGTGGTCGGCGAGGCGACCTCGATCCGCGTCGTGCTGGCCGACCGCCGGGAGTTCGGCGCCGAGGTCCTGCTGGCCGACAAGAACAACGACCTCGCCGTCATGCGCCTGAAAGGGGCGCGGGGCCTGCCGGCGCTGGCATTCAGCGATTCCGACACGGTCGAGGTCGGCGATCTGGTGCTCGCCATCGGCAACCCGTTCGGCGTCGGCCAGACCGTGACCAGCGGCATCGTCTCCGGCCTCGCCCGCTCCGGCGTCATGCCGGACAGCCAGGCGGCCTATTTCATCCAGACCGACGCGCCGATCAACCCGGGAAATTCCGGCGGCGCGCTGGTCGATATGAAGGGGCGCCTCGTCGGTATCAACACCTCCATCCTGACGCGCTCCGGCGGCTCGAACGGGATCGGTTTCGCGATCCCGGCCAATCTGGTGCGCGCCTATGTCGAACAGGCGGCGGCGGGCAATGACCGGTTTGTCAGGCCCTGGGCGGGAATGACCGGCCAGACCGTCGATGCCGCTATCGCCGATGCGCTGGGCCAGCCCTATCCGGCCGGCCTGGCGATCTCCGGCCTGCACCGGGCCAGCCCGCTGGCGAAAGCCGGGCTGGAACCGGGCGACGTTCTGCTTTCGGTCGGCGGCAAGCCGGTGAACTCGATGCCGGAGCTGGAATACAGGCTGACGACCGAAGGTATCGGCGCCAGCACCGAGGTGGCGTTTCTGCATGACGGCAGGAAACGCACGGCGCGGGTCAGGCTCGTCAGGGCGCCGGACGACCCGCCGCGCGACGAAAGGACACTGGACCGGCGCAGCCCGCTGCGCGGCATGCGGGTCGCCACCGTCAATCCCGCCGTGATCGACGAACTCGGGCTGCCGCTCGACTCCGCGGGCGCGGTGGTCATGTCCCCGGGTGATGCCGGCCGCAGCGTCGGGCTGCAACCCGGCGACATCCTGCAATATGTCAACGGCAAGCGCGTACGCAACAGCGCCGACGCCGAACGGCTGCTGGAAATGCGCAACCGCGGCTGGGCACTGGACGTCATGCGCGCCGGCGAGCGCTGGGTCATCCGGTTCAGAAGCTGAACCGGCCGCCAAAGCGGCGCACCGGGGGATTGGCGCGGCCCCGCACAGCGCCTAGGATCGGGCATGGCCGACCTGTTCGACATTGAAGACGAGGCCCCGAAGGGCACCGCGCCGAGCCCGCTGGCCGACCGCATGCGCCCGCAGGCGCTGGCCGACGTCGTCGGGCAGGACCACCTGCTCGCCCCCGACGCGCCGCTGGGCGCGATGCTGGCCTCGGGCAACCTGTCGTCGCTGATCCTGTGGGGGCCGCCGGGTACCGGCAAGACCACCATCGCGCGCCTTCTGGCCAGGGAAACCGACCTCAGCTTCGTGCAGATCAGCGCCATCTTCACCGGCGTCGCGGACCTCAAGAAGGTTTTCGAGGCGGCCAGGATAAGGCGGCGCAACGGTAGCGGAACGCTGCTGTTCGTCGACGAGATCCACCGCTTCAACAAGGCGCAGCAGGACGGATTTCTGCCGCACATGGAGGACGGCACCATCCTTTTGGTCGGGGCGACCACCGAGAATCCCTTGTTCGAGCTGAACTCGGCGCTCCTGTCGCGGGCGCAGGTGCTGGTGCTGAACCGGCTGACGCTGGCCGATCTGGAACTCCTGGCGCAGCGCGCCGAGAAGGCGCTGGGAAAACCCCTTCCGCTGACCGCGCAGGCGCGCGAGGCGCTGCTGGAGATGGCCGACGGCGACGGGCGGGCGATCCTGAACCTGGTCGAGCAGGTGGCGCCCTGGGGGCCGGAAAAGGCGGATGTCGAGGAAATGGCGACCCGGCTGTCGCGCCGCGCCGCCGCCTACGACAAGTCGGGCGAGGCGCATTTCAACCTGATCTCGGCGCTGCACAAGTCGGTGCGCGGCTCCGACCCGGACGCCGCGCTCTACTGGCTGGCGCGGATGCTGGAAGGCGGCGAGGACCCGCGCTATCTGGCGCGCCGCATCACCCGCATGGCGGTCGAGGATATCGGCCTGGCCGACCCCGCCGCGCAGCGGCTCTGCCTGGACGCCTGGGCGACCTACGAGCGGCTGGGCTCGCCCGAGGGCGAGCTGGCGTTGGCCGAAGCGGTGATCCAACTGGCGCTGGCGCCGAAATCGAACGCCGCCTATGCCGCCTACGCGGCGGCGCGCAAGGCGGCGCGGGAGACCGGATCGGAACCGCCGCCGCCGCACATCCTGAACGCGCCGACGCGGCTGATGAAGGATCTGGGCTATGGCAAGGGCTACGAGTACGACCACGACAGCGAGGACGCGTTTTCCGGCCAGAATTACTTTCCGGAGTCGATTCACAGGAAGGCGTTCTACCTGCCGGTGGAACGCGGCCACGAGCGGGAACTGAAGAAACGCCTTGATTTCTTTGCGCATCTTCGTGCGAAGCGGCAACGAAAGTAGCGCCGCGAGGCGTTAACCTATTTTTTGTTAGAGTTTTTGAAAATTGATGATAGCGTTCGAGGGCTTTGCGCATAAAGGCTTGTCAACTTCTGTCGGGTGGAACGCTTGTGTCGCTGGTCCAGTTGGTGTTTCGGAGCGAAAAGACGCCGGCGTTCGACGCCGAAGCGTTCGCCCGCGACGAGCGGCGCTACCGCGAGCGCAACGCAGGCTTGGGAATTACCGGGTTCCTGTTGTCCGAGGACACCGCTTTCACCTCTTTCATGGAAGGGGCCGAAGAGGTGCTGTTCGGCCTGATGGAACAGATCGTCAGCGACAGCAGGCATAGCAGCCTTACGATCCGGTTCGAGGAGGCCGCGCAGCGGCGACGATTTGCCAACTGGCATTACGGCACCATCCATGGCGGGATGCCGCTGGTCCTGGGTATCCCCCTGGGCGACCGGCTGGCGCGCGAAATGCAGAGCGCCCGAAGATCGGGTTGCGTGTGAAATGGCATCTGAGAGCGGTTTGCGGGAATAGGGCGTGGATTCGAACGGCGATATCGGCGGGTGCGGTCTTGTCACCTTTGCCTATGTCAGCGATGCCCGCCCCGGGCTGTCGCCTTTCGAGATCGGTCAGATCGTTCGCCAGGCCTGGTCCAACAACCTGGCGCACGAAATCTCGGGCTTGCTGATATTCTCGGACGGCCGGTTTCAGGAAGTGATCGAGGGCCCGCACGAGCACGTACTGCGGCTGGTGGCGCGGATTGTCGCCGACGGTCGCCACAACAACATCGAGGTAAAGCGGTTCGAGCGTATTGCCGAACGCACTTTCGACGGCTGGAAGATCGTCGGATTCTCGTCCAGCATTGACAACGTCCCGCAGGACGCGCGCGCGCGGTCGGAGGATGCCGACAAGGTGGTCCCGATATATTTCCGCCGCGCGTAGCCCGCACCAGGCTGCCGGCGCGGTCGCTTTGCGGGCTTGACATTCGCGCGGCGGCGCGGTGTGAGGCAGGACCGAGTGTGTCGGTTTCGGAAAGGTGCGGCGAATGCCCGTTTTGCTTCAGATCGCGTTGGGGGGCGCCCTTGGCGCGGCCGGACGGTATCTGGTTGTGGAAATGGCGGCGCGGGCTGGCGGCGCGTTCTTTCCGTTCGGAACGCTTCTGGTCAACGTGCTGGGCTCGTTCGCGATGGGCGCGGTGGTGGTCTACCTGCTGGACCGCGGGATGCCGGGCGGAGAACGCTGGGCGCCGGTCCTGATGACCGGGTTTCTCGGCGGGTTCACCACGTTTTCCGCTTTTTCGCTGGATTTCATGCACCTTCTGGAGAGGGGCCGGCCCGAGGCGGCGGTGATCTACGTGGCGGTTTCGGTCGGGTTGTCGATCGGGGCGCTGCTGGTCGGCGTGTGGCTGGCGCGGCTCGTCTGGCTATGAGCGGGGTCCAGGTGATCGAGGTCGATGCCGGGGGCGACGGCCAGCGGCTGGACAGGTGGTTCCGCAAACGGTTTCCGCATGTCACGCAGGGGCGTATCGAAAAGCTCTGCCGCCGCGGCGAAATCCGTGTCGACGGTGGGCGTGTCCGCCCGGCGAGCCGCCTGTCGCAAGGTCAGAAGTTGCGGGTTCCCCCGCTGCCGGATGCCGACGCCCCGGCGCAGCCGGCTCCCCCGGCCGTCAGCGAAGCCGATGCCGCGATGATCCGGCGATGCGTGATTTTCCGCGACGACCATGTGCTGGCGCTCAACAAGCCGGCCGGGCTGCCGGTGCAGGGCGGATCGCGGCAGACCCGGCACGTCGACGGGCTGGCCGAAGCGCTGCGCTTCGGGGCGGCGGAAAGACCGCGGCTGGTGCACCGGCTGGACAAGGACACCTCCGGCGTTCTTCTGCTGGCGCGTTCGGCGACGGCGGCGGCGGCCCTGACCCGCGAGTTCCGGAAGCGCGGGACGCGCAAGATCTACTGGGCGGTGACCGCCGGCGTACCCTCGCCGCGCCGCGGGATGATCACCACCGGTCTGCTCAAGGCGCCCGGTCACGGGCCGCACGGTGCCGGCGAAAAGATGATCAATGTCCACCCCGACGCCGTGCCCGGCACGCCGGGCGCCAAACGTGCGGTCAGCGAATACGCCGTGATCGAGCCGGCGGCAACCCGTGCCGCCTGGGTGGCGCTGTCGCCGGTGACCGGTCGCACGCACCAGCTTCGGGCCCATATGGCCGAGATCGGCCATCCCATCGTCGGCGACGGCAAGTACGGCACCAACCGCCAGACCAACGAGGGCGAGGGCTGGGGGGCGCAGCTGGGCGGCGACATCAGCCGCAAGCTGCATCTGCATGCGCGCACGCTGGCCTTCGATCATCCGGTCACCGGCGCGCGTCTGGTGCTGACCGCGCCGTTGCCCGAACACATGGCGCGGACCTGGGACCTTTTCGGCTGGCAGGCGGCGGATGCGCCATCCGATCCCTTCGCGGAGGACGCGGCATGACAGGCGGCAGGCTGGTCATCTTCGACATGGACGGCACGCTGATCGACAGCCAGAACGTCATCGTGGCCTCCATGCGGCGCGCCTTCGAGACGCTGGGACACGCGGCGCCGGAACGCGAAAGGACCCTGTCGATCGTCGGGCTGTCGCTTCCCGAAGCGATGCGCGAGCTGGCGCCCGAACTGGGAGCGGAAACCCGGCGGGATCTCGTCGACGCCTACCGCAGCGGCTTCGTCGCGATCCGGGCGGAACATGGCGGGGCCGGCAACTCGCCGCTCTACCCGGGCGCGCGGGCGGCGCTGGAGCGGCTGCGCGACGAGGCCGGCACGCTGCTCGGCGTGGCCACGGGAAAGGCCCGGCGCGGGCTCGACCATTGCCTCGACATGCACCGGTTGCAGGGGTTTTTCACGACCTGCCAGGCCGCCGACGATCACCCGTCGAAGCCGCATCCTTCGATGATCGAAACGGCGCTGGCGGAGACCGGTATCGATGCCCCGGACGGCGTCATGGTCGGAGACACCGAATTCGACGTCGCCATGGGCCGCGCGGCCGGGGTCCGGACCATCGGCGTCTGTTGGGGCTATCACGATGAAGATCGCCTGCGCGCGGCCGGAGCGGATGCCGTTGTTGCGGACTTCGGCGAATTGCTGAACGAATTGTCGGAGAGCGGCCGATGAGCGTGATGCGCCGCCGCAGGTTCTGGGCGGAAGCGTCGCTGGTCCCGGCGGCGGCGGGGTTCGGCGTGACGCTGGACGGCCGCCCGATCCGGACCCCCGCCGGTGCCGTGCTGGAATTGCCGACCCGGGCGCTGGCGGAAGCGGTGGCCGCCGAATGGCGCGGCGTCGAGGCGGAAATAGAAGCGTCGCGGATGCCCATTACGCGGCTGGCCAATTCCGCCATCGACAAGGTCCGCGGCAGCCACGGGGAAATCGCCGCGATGCTGAGCGGCTACGGCGCGACCGATCTGGTGTGCTATCGCGCCGGCGGTCCGCAGTCGCTGTCGGACCGGCAGGCGGCGGCGTGGGATCCGCTGCTGGCGTGGCTGAGAACGGAACTGGACGTTCGACTGCGTCCGGTCACCGGCGTCATGTTCCGGGCCCAGGACCAGGATGCCCTGGCAAGGCTTCACGACCACGTGGCGCGGCTGGACGATTTCGAACTGATGGCGTTTCACGATCTGGTGACGCTGACCGGTTCGCTGGTAATCGCCCTGGCCGTGGCCGAACGGCATCTGCCGGCGGCGGAGGCGTGGGAGCGGTCACGGGTCGACGAAACATGGCAGATCGAGCAATGGGGCGAAGACCCGGACGCGACCGTTCTGGCGGAAGCGAAAAGGGCTGATTTTCATCACGCTGTCAGGTTTTTGTCATGTACCCGGGAGGGCCGGTAGCGACCTCATAGCGGTAACGCCTTGATGCGGATTCGCCCGAGACGCAGAAACTGTGCGCTTTTGCCCTGAATCTTTGTGGTTCCGGTACCTTTCAAGGCTTGACCTTTATAGTCATGTTTGGCCACACTTGCGGGCGCCTTTTAAAACGGAAGGCAAAATAGAGTCCGGCCAACAGGGCCGGAGACCCGGCCCCCAAGGGTTGGACCACCAGGAAGAGGTAAAAATGAAGAAAACGATATTTATTGGCTCGCTCGCAGCCGCAGGCCTCGTGGCCGGCATTGCTTCGGCGGGAACGCTTGACGACGTGAAAGCGGCCGGCAAGCTGAAATGCGGTGTGTCGACGGGCCTCGTGGGCTTTGCGGCACCGGATGCGAACGGCCACTGGGACGGTTTTGACGTTGCCGTGTGCCGCGCCGTCGCTGCCGCCGTTCTCGGCGACAGCGAAGCCGTCGACTTCACCCCGACCACCGGCAAGACGCGCTTCACGGCGCTGGCCTCGGGCGAAATCGACATGCTGGCGCGCAACACCACGTGGACCTTCAGCCGCGATGTCGACCTGAAGTTCACCTTCGTCGGCGTCAACTACTATGACGGTCAGGGCTTCATGGTCCGCAAGGACCTCGGCGTCACGTCCGCCAAGGAGCTTGACGGCGCCACGGTCTGCATCCAGACCGGCACCACCACCGAGCTGAACCTCGCGGACTTCTTCCGCGCCAATAATCTCAGCTACGAGCCGGTTCCGATCGAAACCAACGCCGAAGCCCGCCAGCAGTACCTAGCCGGCGCCTGCGACGTCTACACCACGGACCGTTCCGGCCTCGCCGCGACGCGCGCCACTTTCGAGGATGCCGATCAGCACGTGCTGCTGCCGGAAATCATCTCCAAAGAGCCGCTGGGGCCGCTGGTGCGCCACGGTGACGACCAGTGGGGTGACCTCGTCCGCTGGACGCTGAACGCGCTGATCACCGCCGAAGACCTCGGCGTTACGTCGGCCAATCTCGCAGAGATGGCGAAAGGGACCAACAACCCCGAGATCAACCGGCTTCTGGGCACCGAGGGCGACCTTGGCGGCATGCTCGGCCTTGACAAGGAATGGGCCAAGCGGGCGATTGCCGTAGCAGGCAACTACGGCGAGATTTTCGCCGCGCATATCGGCGAAGGCACGGCGATCGGCCTGCCGCGCGGCCTCAACGCGCAGTGGACCCAGGGCGGCCTGATCTATTCGCCGCCGTTCCGTTGATGTGAACACGGGGAAGGGCGCGGCATGTTCGCGCCCTTCATCCATGATTTGTCTACGATGACAGCTCGAAGGACGCGCCCCGGAACATAGTCCGTGAGGGGGGCGTTTCGGTGCGTGAAACTGACGGGGGTGTGCAGCCGATGACTGCCATTTCAGATCCGCCGAAGGCCGGTTTCCGGCTTTCCATGCTGCTCTACGATTCGCGGTACCGGTCGCTGACCATCCAGACGGTGGCGCTGATCGGTTTCCTGCTGGCGATCGGCTGGCTGGTCAACAACGCCGCCAGCAACCTGGCGGCGCTGGGCAAGCCGCTGGGCTTCGGATTCCTCGGCGAGCCGGCGAGTTACGACATCAACCAGCGGCTTATCGAATACACCTCCCGTTCTTCGCATCTCAGGGCTTCCTTCGTCGGGTTGCTGAATACGCTCGTCGTAGCGGCCCTCGGCTG
Organism: Paracoccaceae bacterium; assembly: GCA_046757205.1. Classification (GTDB taxonomy): domain Bacteria; phylum Pseudomonadota; class Alphaproteobacteria; order Rhodobacterales; family Rhodobacteraceae; genus JBHHXR01. Next base: position 720 of record JBHHXR010000068.1, on the reverse strand, counting down.
CGCGGCGGCCACGATCATCGGCGTTTTCGTCGGCGTCCTGCGGCTGTCGCACAACTGGATCGTGGCGCGGCTGATGACGTTCTATGTCGAAGGCCTGCGCAACGTGCCTGTCCTTCTGTGGATCGTTTTCACCATGGCGATCATGATCGAGGTCATGCCGCCGCCGAAGGCGTTCCGCGGCGAAAACCCCACCGCGCACATGTCGATGTTCGATTCGGTTGCCGTCACCAACCGCGGCGTCTACATTCCCGAGCCGCTGTTCTCCCGCCCGCTGGGTGACATAAACGTTTTCAACGCTTTCAACATCAGTATCGAGTTGGTTCTGCTGCTTTTCGTTCTCGCCCTCGGCTTGTTGGCGCGGTCCTTTGTCAAACGGCACGCCGACCGCGTGCAGGCGGAGACCGGCGTACGGCCGGTCACATGGTGGAAGAGCCTGTGCCTGATCCTCATACCGCCGGCGATCGTTCTGATCGCGCTCGGATTTCACCTCGGATACCCGGAACTGAAGGGGTTCAATTTCAAGGGCGGTATTCACATGCGCAATTCGCTGATTGCGCTGACCGCGGCGCTGTCGCTCTACACAGCCGCCTTCATCGCCGAGATCGTCCGGGCCGGCATCCAGGCCATATCGAAAGGCCAGACCGAAGCCGCGAAGGCGCTCGGATTCGGGCCGACACTGACGACCAGGCTGGTCATCCTGCCGCAGGCGCTCAGGGTCAT
>JBHHXR010000067.1:0-14630 GCA_046757205.1 Paracoccaceae bacterium | reverse complement strand
CAGGCGCGCACGGCAATCGCCGAGCAGAACTACGTCCAGGCTACTCAGTTGCTGACCAAGCTGATCGGTTTCTCTGCCCACAAGTACAGCGAGGAAGCGCAGGAACTGCTTGGCGTGGTCCGCGAGAAAAACGGCCAACTGGCGCATGCCAAGGCAGAATACAAGATCTATCTCGAAAAGTACCCGAACGGGAAAGGTGCGCAACGGGTGCGCCAGCGGCTGGCCGCCATCGAAGCCTCGCAAGCAAGGCCCGCGCCGCGAACGCGCTCGCCGCACCCCCGAAAGGTCGAAACTGCGGCGGAAACCGGTAAGGCGCGGCAACCGACCTCGCCGGCCACAGCATCCACCGCCGCACGGACAACCGCGGTTCAGGCAGCGCCCGCCGAAGCCGGTGATCCCTCCGCCTACACGACTGACATCTCCGGCAGTGTGTCGCAGTTTTATTTTCTGAACCAGGGAACGACCCGCCTCGTCGAATTCGTACCGCGCCGCACTACGACTGACGACGACACCTACCAGAACTCCCTGCAGACGACATTGAATCTGACCGGCACTACCGAAAACGACAAACGCCGCGTTGAGTTGCATTTCACCGGGCGGCACGAGTTCGATTTCACCGATGACAGCGAGAATGAATTCAGGGTTTACGAGGCCTACGTCAAAATCGAATCGAAAGACTCGGACATCGTTGCCAGCATCGGCCGTCAGCGCTTGAGGGGGGGATTCCTGCACAGGTTTGACGGCATCGTGCTCAGTTGGCCGGCAACGGATGGTGCGGTTCTGAACGTGGCGGCCGGTTCGCCGGTCGATCACAGTCGCGACGAGCCTTTCAGGCACGACCGCTATTTCGTCGGCGCCAGCGTCGATTTCCAGAACATCTTGGTCGGTACGGACCTGAGCGTTTTCGCGGTTGAACAGCGCGCCTCCTCTCTCATCGACCGTCGTTCGGTAGGAGCTGAATTGCGGTTCAGGCAGGACAATATTTGGCTGTTTGGTTCCATTGACTATGACTTGAACTTTGGCAAGCTGAACATGGCTCGGGTCAACGGTACCTATGTTTTCGCCGACAACTCGACGATCTCGGCGAGGCTCGATTACGTTCACTCGCCCTACCTGTCCCTGACCAACGCGCTGCAGGGTCAGTCCGTCAACTCGCTCGACGCATTGCGGGCCGCGTTTTCGGTGGCGGAGATCGAGGGCCTGGCGCTGGATCGTTCGGCGGAAACGATGTCTGCCAACCTCTCTTATTACAGACAGATCAACAGCAAGTGGCAGATGGCGCTTGACGGCACCGTGTTTCACACCAGCGGCAGTCCGGCTTCCGGCGGTGTTCCGGCGACACCGTCGCCGGGCACGGAATATTTCCTTTCCACCCAGTTCACCGGTTCCGGTATCTTCAGCGAACGCGATATCGTCGCGCTCAACGCCCGGTACGCCAATGCGTATTCATCGAATCTCTACCTGGTTGGCGCCTACACGCGTTTTCCTTATTCGGAGAACCTGAATCTGCGTCCACGTGTTCAGGTCGGATACCGCGATCTGAAGAGGACTTCCGGATCAGAAGTATTTGTTATCCCGTCACTATCGGCAAATTACAAACTGTCGAAAACCACCAGACTCGAGATGGAAATCGGTGGCCGCTGGACCAACAGCAACAACACGGCATCGTCTGTGGAAAGGAACGAAATCTACGTCATTGCCGGCTATCGCCACGAGTTCTGACAGATATGGCAACCGTTCAAACCGCCACTGCCCGGTCCCGGCAAGGCCGTCCGGGCCGACAACCGCGCAGGGTGTCACGGTGACCGGCTCAGCCAGTGCACGGCTGCGGGTTTCAGATGCGTTCCACAGGCCTCGGCGGGCTCCGCCCCGTAGTTGAACAGGAACCGGTGCGAGGGCGTGTCGCGCAGGCGAACCGTGTCGGGCAGACTTGTCGTTTCAATGTCTGCGGTATCGCACAGCGCTTTCAGTATCCGAGCAAGCGCGGCATCGTCGGGCCATCCGGCGAGGTACAACCTCGTGGCTGAACCGACGAGCGCAGGCTCACCCTTCGCCGTTCGTTCGCGGACTTCCTCATGCTCCGACAGTTTCTCGAACCAGCGGACGAAGCTCCCGCCTCGCTCCAGCGGCACGGCAGCGCCGGGCGGCAGGCTTTCCACCAGTTCGACCGTGCAGTCGAAGCCGGGAATGTCGGGCGGCAGGCCGGGCGGTATCTGCATCGATGGCGTCTTCGCGCCGCTGCGGGGCCCGGCCAGAACCGTCCCGGAAAAACTTCCAAGCGCCCCGGACAGGGCCGCGCCAACGGTCATCAGCCCCGGCATGGCGATCAGCCTGTATCCGCCAAGCTCACCGCTTTCGGGACGCAGCACGTCAATCGACAATCCGAGTCTTCGCATGGCCCGGTAGAAATCGAACACCAGCCGGAAATAGTCGAAATCGCCGCCTTGCGGCTGCGTTTTCCAGCCCCACGCGGATTCGTAGTCGAAGACGAGCGCAACCGGCGCCGGCGCCGTTTCGGCGTCGGGCAGTTGGGCAAGCTCCGAAGCGACCGTGCCAGCCTCGGCGAGCGCCGGGGCGGCCAGGTTGTCCGGCCTCAGCAGGCCGGCATGCATCTGTTCCTGGGCAAAGGGCACCTGACGCCAGCGAAAATAGCACACCGCCTCTGCCCCGTGGGCAAACGCTTCCCAGACCCACAGCCGCGTCATGCCGGGCAGCGGCGCGGGATTGAACCGCGCCCAGTTCACCGGGCCGGGCTGTTGTTCGGCGACCCACCACCTGCCCCTGCCGACGGCGCGGTAAAGATCGTGGTGAAAGGCCTGGAAATCCGGGTCGCCCTGCCGCAGGAACCTCAGCTTCCAGCCTTCGCCCAGATCTGAATGCCGCTCCAGATTGCCCAGCGGATAGCTGTCCCATGCCGCGATATCGAGATCATCGGCCACCCTGTAGTGGTCGAAATCGACCGTTCGGGCCATGAAATTGTGCAGGATTGGCGCGTCGCTGCACTCGCGGAGTATCCCGGTCTGAACCCGGTTGAACTCCGCAACCTGCTCCGAGCTGTAGCGGCGAAAATCCAGGACGTGGCTGGGGTTCGGTTCGCTCACTGTCATGTTCGGCAGGTCGATTTCCGCGAATTCGCGGTATTCCATCGACCAGAAGACATTGCCCCAGGCCGCGTTCAGCGCCTCCGGCGACCGGTACTTGCGGGCAAGCCAGCGGCGGAAACCGGTCAGCGCGGATGCGCTGTAGGAAACCGTCGTGTCATGGCAGCCGTATTCATTGTCGGTCTGCCAGGCGTGCACATGCGGGTTGGCGCCGTAGCGCTCCGCCAGAAGCCGCGTGATGCGGGCGCATTCGCCACGGTAACCTTCATGGGAAAAACAGTAATGGCGGCGTGAGCCGAACTTTCGCGGATTTCCGATTTCGTCGAGCGCCAGCATGTCGGGCCATCTGTCCAGCATCCAGCGTGGCGGTGTCGCCGTCGGGGTTCCGAGCACGACCTTCAGCCCGGCGGCGCCGAGTATTCCGATCGCCCGGTCCAGCCAGCCCCAGTCGAGCGCGCCCGGCGCGGGTTCGAGCCTGCTCCAGGCGAACTCGCCTATCCGCACCCATGTCAGCCCGGACTGCGCCATCTGTGCGGCGTCGGCGCGCCAAATCTCTTCCGGCCAGTGCTCGGGATAATAGCAGACGCCGAGGGCGCGCCGCGGCGCGTCATCAAAGGACAACGCGGTGTTCCTCCTGTCCCGCAACGTGCACCGCCGTCGCGAAAGTCTTGCCGGCGTCCGGCTGGGCGGCGAGCTTGTCCTTGCCCAGGCCCTGGGTCGCCGAGGTGGCGTAGAGCGTCCTCAGATCGCTGCCGCCGAAGGCGGGACAGGTGATGTGGTCCGTCGGCAAGGGTATCTCGGAAATCAGGGCGCCGGCGGCATTGAAGCGCGACAGGCGCGCCGCGCCCCACTGGGCGTTCCAGAAGAACCCGTCGGCGTCGCACACTGCGCCGTCGGGATTGATCCCGTCGCGGGTGAAGTCCAGAAAGACCTCGGCGCCGCCCAGCGGCCAGCCGTCGGTTTCCTTCAGCGTCTGTCGCCAGACGGTCCGCGCCCGCGTATCGGCAAAGTAGGCAAAACGGCGGTCCGGCGAAAAGCATATGGCGTTGGAGATGGTGATCGGGGCGTAAAGCTGGCGCAGTTCGCCGCGGAAATATCGGTAGATCGCCCCTGCCCCGTCCTCGGCATTCTTGCCCATGGTTCCGATCCAGAACCCGCCCCACGGATCGGCGCGGCCGTCGTTCGAGCGCGTTCGCGGATTGCCAGCCTCCAGCGGCACGACGGTTTCGGATTTTCCGCTTGCCAGATCAAAGCGGATCAACGCGGTTTCGCTGGCGATCATGAGCGTGCCGCGGTCGAGCCAGCCGGCCGCCGAGACGTGTTCGTCGAAACCCCAGCGCTGCGTCTCGCCGCCGGCGCGCGACAGCAGCGCCTTGCCCATGATGTCGAACCAGAAGAGCTGCCCAAGCTCCGGATGCCACAGCGGGCCTTCGCCCAGGGTACAGACGGTGGGGTCAAAGATCTCTGTGGTCATGACGAAAACGCCCTGTCATAGGCGGCGGCAATCCGCGCGGCGAGCCGCGCAACGTCGCTTGCGGAGAGGCCCGGCTGGTAGATCGCCGAGCCGATACCGAACCCGTCGGCGCCGGCCGCAGCCCATTGTTCGAAATTCTCCGGTCCGACGCCGCCGACCATGTAGAGCATGGCCGTTCGGGGAAGCACCGCGCGCAAGGCCTGCAATCCGCCGGGGCCAAGAAGAAGCGCGGGAAAGAGCTTCAGCGCGTCTGCGCCGTGTCCGAGCGCGGCAAGGCACTCGCTCGGTGTCAGCACGCCGGGATAGGACAACAGGCCCGCGGCGCGGGTGGCGGCGATTACCGCGGCGTCGCAATTCGGCGAAACGACGATGCGCCCTCCCGCCGCGGCGACATCGGAAACCTCGGCCGGCGTGAGAACCGTTCCGGCACCGATCACGGCGTCGCCAAAAAAGGCATCGGCCAGCAGACCGATGCTGCGCAGCGGATCGGGTGAATTGAGGGGGATTTCGATGGTGGTTATCCCCGCCTCGATCAATGCGCCGCCGACGGCGACGGCCTCGTCCGGCCGGATGCCGCGCAATATGGCTACGACATTGCGTCTCATGCGTCGAATACCCTTTCGTTCAACCTTGAATGGGCTGCCGAAAGACCGGCTATCGTAAGCGCCTCGCTGTCCATTGGTTCCGGGCTCAGTCCCTGCGCTCCGAGCGCCGCCGAATAGATGTTCCGCAATGCATCGGAACCGATCACCGCGACACGCTGTCCCAGCCAATACGGGCGCGAGGCAGCAAGCTCAAGCCCGACGAGATACCCCGACAGGGCGGCGCGCGCCGTCTGCGGCGGCAGATCGCCGATCAGCGATTGCGCGCGCAGGCCGAACAGTTTCGCCGCCACCGCCTCCGGCTTGGCGATGGCATCGCCGAGCGCCTCGAGAAAGCGGCCGTCGTCCCAGCCCCCGGCGGATACGGAATGGCGCAGCACCGAGTGCTGCGCGAGAAGCGAGAACATCTCGCCGGTCAGATATGTGGCGAAACTGACGATCTCGCCGGCGCTGACGCGAATCCACTTGCTGTGGGTGCCGGGAAGGCAGGCGACACCGTCGAATTCCGGCTGGCGGGCCAGCAATCCGGCGATCTGCGTCTCCTCGCCACGCATCACGTCGGGCGGGTGCATCTGCTTGATCCCCGGTATCACGAACACCTCGATCCGGCTGTCTCCGACCGGCGCACGCGACAGCGCGGCGCCTGTGAGGGGCTCACAGGGGACCGTCAGGTACGGCGCTTCGACCCAACCCTGCCGCGACCCGGCCATGCCGCAGCAGATAACCTGCGTCGCGCGCGCCGGCGGAAGCCAGCACCCGATTATTTCCAGCAGGGCCGGCTCGAACTTCGGCCGCGCCAGCGTGCTCATGCCCCGGTCCGACGCGGCCCTGTCCAGGATGTTCTCACCGTCGCCCACCAGCCATGCCCTCAGGTGCGTCGTCCCCCAGTCGACGGCGATCCAGTTCACCGACGTATCGGCCGGGCCGTTCATCCGGAAACCACGACGCCGCCGTCGACGACCAGCGCCTGGCCGGTCATCATGCGCGAAGCGTCCGAAGCCAGGAAGAGCGTCGGATCGACGATATCCTTCGCGGCCAGATGTTCCTTCAGGCACTGGCGTTCCAAGAAAGCGCTCAGCGACTCGTCGGTGGCCCACAGCCGCAACTGCCGCTCCGTAAGCACCCATCCGGGCATCAGCGCGTTGACGCGGATGCCGAACGGGCCGAGTTCACGCGCCAGCCCCCGCGTCAGACCGGTTATTCCCGCCTTCGAAGCCACGTAGGCCGGATATCCGGCGTTGCCCATCATGTAGGAAATGGAAGAGAAATTGATGATGGAGCCGCCGCCGGCCTGTTTCATGCCCTCGGCGGCGGCCTGAACGGTGAAGAAATGCGGGCGGAGGTTGACGTTTATCGCGGCGTCCCACTCCTCCGGCCCGCAATCTTCCAGCTTGTGCCGCGTGTCGTTGGCGGCATTGTTGACCAGCACGGTTATCGGGCCGTTTGCCGCGGCGGCTTCGGCCATGGCCGATTGCAGCGCCGGAACGTCGGTTACGTCGCATTCCAGGAAAAGCGGCGGGTTATCGTGTTTGTCGGCCAGTTCCGCGACGAATCCGCTGGCATCGGAGCGCTGGACGAAAGCGACCTTCGCGCCCTGGCCGACAAACCCTTCGGTAAGCGATGCCCCGATGCCCGACCCGCCGCCGGTGATGAAGACGCTTTTTCCCTTCAGGTCATGGAATGTCGCATAGTTCATCGTAAAACCACCTTCTTCTCGGCGCCCCCATGCACCCAGCCCGGCAGCCAGCCGGCATGCGCCGCGATGAGGTCGTCGGTCATCTGCCGGATGTCGTCGAGGTCAAGTTCCGCCGCGGTGTGGGGGTCAAGCATGGCGGCATGGTGGATATGGGCGCGGTTTTCCTCCATCAGCGCCGCCACGGTCAGTTCCTGCACGTTGATATTGGTGCGCATGAGCGCCACCAGTTGCGGCGGGATGTCCCGTACCGCCGTCGGCTGGACGCCATTGGCGTCAACCAGGCACGGAACCTCGACCGCGCAGCCCTCGGGCAGTTGCGGGATGCAACCGCGGTTCGTGACATTGCCGTAGACGACCGCCGGCGCACCGGTCGCGGTCGAATTCATGATCGTCGCGGCGTATTCGCACGATGGCTTCACCTCGATCCGTCCGGCGCTTCGCAATTCGGCGGCCTGATCCTTCCAATGTTCGATTTGTTCAACACATCGTCGGGGATACTCGTCCAGCGGGATGCCGAAATGTTCGATTATGTCAAGCCTGTCGCGCTTGATGAAGTACGGAACATACTCCGAAAAATGCTCCGAGCTTTCGGTCACGAAGTATCCCAGCCGCATCATCATATCATAGCGGACGCGGTTGGGGCAGCGCGGGTTGTTTTCGTTGGCCTTGGGTATCTCACCGGCCAGGTATTTCTGCCTCAGCGCCGGATACAGGTCACGAAAACTGCCATCCGCGCGCCTCTCTTCCAGTGTCAGGTAGAACGCCATGTGGTTGATGCCGGCGGCCCGGTACCGCATGTCCTCCACCGCGATATCCAGATCACGCGCCAGTTCCGCCGCCGTACCCTGCACCGAGTGGCACAGACCCACCTGCCTGATCTGCGGGTAGCGCGCGGAAATGGCCCAGGTGTTGATCGCCATCGGGTTGACGTATTGCAGCAGCAGCGCATCCGGGCAGACCGCCAGCATGTCCTCGCAGACCTTCCACAGGTGCGGCACGGTGCGCAGGCCGCGCATGATGCCGCCGATGCCGATCGTGTCGCCGATGGTCTGGCGCAAGCCGTAGCGTTTGGGGATCTCGAAATCGGTGATCGTGCACGGATCGTAGCCGCCGATCTGGAAGGCGACGATCACGAAATCCGCGCCGTCGAGCGCAGCGCGCTGGCTGGTGAATTCCTCCACCGTCGCGCCGGCACCAAGCGTGGCGATCATCTTGCGCGCCACCAGAGCCGACGCCGCCAGCCTTTCGCGGTCGATCTCCATCAGCGCGATGCGGGCGTCCGACAGCGCCGGGAAATGCAATGCGTCGCCGACGATGTTCTTCATGAAAACCGTCGACCCGGCGCCTATGAACGCTATCTTTCTTGCCATTTCACTCTACTTTACCGCACCCAGCGTCAGACCGGCGATGAAGTGTTTCTGCATCAGGAAAAACATCAGGACCGGCGGCAGGGCAGCCACGATGGAGCCGGCGGACACCAGGTGCCATGCCGCCACCCACTGGCCGTTGAGCGTGTAGAGTCCCGCCGTCACCGGCTGCGATTCCGCACCCTGGGTCAACACGGTGGCCCAGAAGTAGTCGTTCCAGATGAAGGTGAAGATCAGCACCGCCAGCGCCGCCAGTGCCGGTTTCATCAGCGGCAGCACGACATACCAGAAAATGCGGATTTCCGAGACGCCCTCGACGCGGGCCGCCTCGATCAGCTCGAACGGCAGCGCCCTGATGAAATTGCGCATGAAGAGCGTGCAGAACCCGGTCTGGAAGGCGACGTGGAACAGCACCAGCCCGGTAGTGGTGTTGTAAACCCCCAGTTGCAGCGTCAGATCGCGCACCGGCACCATGAGGATCTGGAAGGGCACGAAATTTCCCGCCACGAAAATGAAAAAGACAAGGAGATTGGATCTGAACCGGTAAATGCCGAGGGCGAAGCCGGTCATGCTGGACAGCGCCACCGCCCCGATCACGGTGGGGATCGTCACCTTGAAACTGTTCAGGATGTACTGGCCGATGGGCGAATTTGTGAACACCGCGCGGTAGTTCTCCACCGGGTTCAGCGAGGTCGGCCAGCCCCAGTAGTTTCCCGCCGTGATGTCGCCGGCGGAACGCACGGAGGTCAGCGCCACGGCGATCAGCGGCAGCAGCCAGAAGATCAGGGCAACCGGCAGCGCTGTCTTGTACAGGCGGCGGGTCAGGACGGTGGTGCGCTCGATCGGTGTGGGAAACATCTCAGCGCCCCTTCTCGTCGCGGTACATCTTGGTCAGGAAACCGGTGATGTAGACCATCATGATGAGGAAGAGCACGACCGCGATCGCCGCGCCGTAGCCCATGCGGAAACCGTATTCCGAGAACGCCTGTTCATACATGTAGAAGGCCAGCACCCGGCTGGAGCCCCAGGGGCCGCCGTCGGTCATGATCGATACAAGGTCGAACGACCGTAGCGCGCCGATGATGGTCACAACGATTGCGATGAAAGTGGCGGGCTTGAGCTGCGGCAGGATGACGTACCAGAGCATGCGCCAGCCCCTGGCATTGTCGAGCCGCCCGGCCTCGATCTGTTCGGGGTCGACGGCGTTGAGGCCGGTCAGGTAGAGGATCATGCAATACGCGGTCTGCGGCCACAGACCGGCGGCGATGATGCCGTAGGTCACGTAGCGCTCGTCGGCGAGGACGGCGATGGGGTCGAGACCGAGAAATCCCATGAACACGTTCATCAGGCCGTTGGTCGGGTCGTAGAACCAGGAAAACACCAGCCCGACGACGACCTGCGATATGACAAAGGGAAAAAAGAACAAAGACTTGTAGATACGGATGCCGCGCACGGTCTGGTTCAGGAACAGCGCCACGAACAGCCCGGCGGGTACCGCCAGCAGGTACAGAACCAGCCAGATGACGTTGTTTTTCAGCGACGTGTAGAAGGCTTCGTCGTCGACCAGTTCGACGTAGTTCTGAAAGCCGATGTATTTCTTCTCGCCCAACCCGTCCCAGTCGTAGAGCGAGATGCTCATGGACTGGAATATCGGCATGATCACGTAGATCAGGAAAAAGATCATCCCCGGGGCAAGGAACAGCCACGGCGCGAGGCGGAGTTGGTTGGCTTTCCAGAACGCACGCATGATCGGAACCCGTGGTGGCTGCCATCCGTCGGGCACCCGGCGCGCGCGGCGCCGGGTGCTGTGTCCGTCACTTGTAAAAGCGGGCGCGGACTTTTTCGAGCCGCGTCAGGATGGCGTCCAGACGTTCCGGCTTGACCATGAATTCCTGAAAACCCTCCATGCCGGCCTTGGCCATCTCGGCCGGGGCGTCGCGGTCGAAGAACTGCGCGATACCGGCGGTGGTGCCTCCCAGCATGGTTGCGCCGGCCTGAAGGAACTTGTCGTCGCCGACCTTGGAATCCTTGTTGATCGGCAACTGGCCAAGGGTTTCATTGATCTTGGTCTGCACGTCGGCGCGCGCCAGGTAGGCCAGGAACTTCTTGGCGTCCTCCTTGTTCTTGGCGTTGGCCGGAATGTGGATGGTGTCGGTCGGAGCGTCTTCGGCCAGCGGCACGCCCGGCTCGATGGCCGGAAACTGGAAGAAGCCGAGCTGATCGTCCGTCAGGCCCGCCTCGCGCAGGGGCGCCACGGCGAAATTGCCCATGACGTACATCGCGGCCTTGCCCTGCACCATCGGCGCCAGCGCTTCCTGCCAGGAATAGGCGGCGTGGTTGTCGATGAAGAAGCCGGCGTCGAGCATCTCTTTCCAGTGCGCCATTGTCTTGCGCACCCGCTCGTCGGTCCAGGGAATCTTGCCCTGGGTCAGGTCCATGTGGAACTGGTAGCCGTTGGTGCGGAGATTGAGGTAATCAAACACCCCGGCGGCGGTCCACAGATACTTGGTGCCGATGGTGATCGGGGTGATACCGTTGTCGCTGAGCGTCTTGCCGGCGGCAAGAAACTCGTCCCAGGTCTTGGGCGGAGATATGCCGTATTTGTCGAAGATGTCCTTACGGTAATACACGCCCCACTGATAGTAGGTGTAGGGAACGCCCCATTTCTTGCCGTCTATGGTCATCGAGGCGGCGGCGGAGGCCAGGCTGTCGTTCAGGCCGTTCTCTTCCCAGACATCGTCCACCGGCGCAAACAGACCGGCCTTGACATAGGGCAGCATGCGGTTGCCGGCGTACCAGTTGGCAAGGTCCGGGGCGTCGGCGGTCAGGAAGTTGCGGATCGAGGTCTTGTAACCTTCGTGGTCGAACAGGTTCCATTTCACCTTGATGTCGGGATTCTCTGCCTCGAACCCGTCGATCAGGGCCTGAAACGCCGCCTTTGGCGCCGGGTCCGACGTGTCGGTGTTTATCACCAGCTCTCCGGCATAGGCCGACCAGCTCAGCGCGGCGCTCGCCGCCAGGACGGCGATGCTCTTGTGGATGAGATTTGGCATTGACTTCCTCTCCAGTTGGTTCCAAATAGTGAAACTGAGTTTTATTTATTGAAAACTATGGGCGCGTTACCTAGGCTTGTCAACACTCGCGACGGGCCGTGGCCCGATGGTTTCCGGAGCCGGACACATGGATCAACTGAACGCCAGCCGCGGAACCGTAGGTAAGGCACTGGCCATATTGGACGAAGTTGCGGCCATCGGCCGCCCCGTCCGGTTCACCGAACTGCTGGAGAACCTTCACTTCCCGAAGGCGACGCTCTACCGGTTTCTGCAAACTCTGACGAATCAGGGCATGCTGAGTTACGACCACGACCGGCAGGTATACGCGCTGGGGGTGCATCTCGTGCGTCTCGCCCATGCCGCGTGGCAGCAAAGCTCGCTGGCGCCGGTGGCGCGTCCGCATATCGACGCGCTGTCGAAGAAGATCGGCCAGACGGTGCATCTGGCGATGCTCGACAACGGCCAGGTGCTCTACGTCGACAAGCGCAACGCCGTATCGCCCGTAGAGATGTTTTCGCAGGCCGGAAAGGTCGGCCCGAGCTACTGCACCGGTGTCGGCAAGGCCATGCTGGCATTTCTGGACGGCCCGCAGCGCGACCGCGCGATCAAGCAGCAGGCATTTCACCGCTATACCGCAAACACGATCACCTCGGCCGAAGCGCTGAAGGCCGAGTTGCAGGAGATACGCAAGGCCGGCATTGCCTTCGACCGCGAAGAGCACGAGCCGCACATCATCTGCATCGCCGCTCCCATTCTGGCGCAGAACGGCCGTGTGCTGGGCGGGCTTTCGGTCACAAGTTCAACCCGAAGCTATTCGCTGGACGACCTGAAAAAGTTGAAGCCGGAGCTTACGGCCACAGCCAGGCTTATCGCCGGCGATGCCGAATCGTGGATCTTTCCGGATCGCAAGTAGAAGCCGGGAAAGCAGGGAGCCCAACATGTCAGGTGTCACACTGTCGAACGTTACCAAGAGGTACGACACGGTTCAGGTAATCCACGGCGTCGACCTGCAGATCGAGGACGGTGAGTTTTGCGTGTTCGTCGGCCCGTCGGGTTGCGGCAAGTCGACGCTGCTGCGCATGGTCGCCGGGCTGGAGGACACCACCGAAGGCAGGATCGTCATCGGCAAACGCGACGTCACCGACGCCGAACCTGCCGACAGGGGCGTTGCCATGGTTTTTCAGACCTACGCGCTTTACCCGCACATGACGGTAGAGGAAAACATGGGCTTCGGGCTCAAGATGAACGGCGTGCCAAGGCAGGAGACCGCGCGGAAGGTGGCCGAGGCCGCCGGCATCCTCAAGCTGGAACCATATCTGAGGCGCAAGCCCAAGGCGCTGTCCGGCGGACAGAGGCAGCGGGTGGCCATCGGACGCGCCATCGTGCGCGGGCCGGAGGTGTTCCTGTTCGACGAGCCGCTTTCCAACCTCGACGCCGAGCTGCGGGTGGAAATGCGGGTGGAAATCGCGCGGCTTCACAAGGAAATCGGCGCCACCATGATCTACGTGACGCACGACCAGGTGGAGGCGATGACCCTGGCCGACAAGATCGTCGTGCTGCGCGCCGGGACCATCGAGCAGGTTGGCTCTCCCCTGCAGCTCTACAAGGACCCGGACAACAAGTTCGTCGCGGGTTTCATCGGTTCGCCGGCGATGAATTTCATGGTGGGAAAAGCGGCCGGGGGTAAGGTCGTCGTTCCGGCGCTGGGGAACATGGCGATTGAAACCGGCGTCGCCCTGCCGCCCGCCGGCGCGGACGTCACCGTAGGCATTCGCCCACTGGATCTGTCCGTCGATCCGGGCGCCGGAAAGCTGAAGGTCGACCTGACCGAGCGGTTGGGCGGTGTTTCCTACGTTTACATCGTTGCTCCCACCGGCGAGCGGCTTATCGTCGAGGCGCATGACGAACTGGATGAGTTGCCGGAAGGAAATGTCGGTGTTTCCTTCGCCGGCGAGGCGGCGATGTTCTTCGATACGGGCACCGAGAAGCGTCTGCGCTGACCGCCGGCCCACCCATTGCCCGCGCGCGCCGGACCGCGGCCTGCGCGTCATTTGCCACGGTTGTTCCTGCGGCAAACCCGTCGTAAGACTTGATAAATCGGACTGAGGCGGGGGTTTTCAGCGCCCACAACAAAAGGAGTGCGCCGATGCATTGCGTCTTCGTGCAGTTGCGCTGCCATCCGGGAAAGACCTACCGGGTGGCTGACGAGATATACGACCGCGAAATCGTATCCGAAATGTACTCGACCAGCGGCGACTACGACCTGTTGATGAAAATCTACGTGCCCGAGGAAGAGGATATCGGAAAATTCGTCAATGACCGGATCCTCGATATCGACGGCATCGCCAGGTCCCTCACGACGCTGACCTTCAAGGCCTTCTGAATGTCCGTTGCTTCGGGCGGTTGAAGGGCTGGCGCCGCGCCCCGATATGTGTGCTGCGCCGCAGGCCGGACGCCTTGCCCGCCACAATTATTGTTTGTATACGAACGACGATTTGCGAGGAGACAACTCTTGGATCAGTCAGGCCTTGTTCCGGTGGCGGGCGGCGCCCCCATAGTCGCCGGTGTTCCCGGCGAATTCCCGGTTCCGGCCGGCGTTTACGCTGAAACCGTGACACATGTGCGGCATTACACGGAGCGGCTGTTCCGGTTCCGCATGACACGGCCCGCCAGCTTCCGCTTCCGTTCCGGCGAATTCGTCATGATCGGCCTGCCGAATGCGCTGAAACCGGTGTTCCGCGCCTATTCGATCGCCAGTCCGGCCTGGGACGACGAACTGGAGTTCTTCTCGATCAAGGTTCCGAACGGGCCGCTGACCGAACACCTTCAGAAGATCCGCGAAGGCGATACGATTCTGATGCGCAAGAAGCCGACGGGCACGCTGGTCAATGACGCCCTTCTGCCGGGCAAGCGGCTCTACATGTTTTCCACCGGCACCGGCATCGCGCCGTTCGCGTCGCTGATCCGCGACCCGGAGACCTACGAGAAGTTCGAAACCGTCATCCTGACCCATACCTGCCGGGAAGTGGCGGAACTGAAGTACGGGCTCGACCTGGTCGGGGAAATCCGCGACGACCCGCTGGTCGGCGAGTTCGCCGCCAAGAACCTGATCCATTACACCACCGTGACGCGCGAGGACTACCCCCGCCGCGACCGCATCACCGTGGCGATGGAAAACGGCTCGTTGTTTCGCGATCTCGGGATGCCGCGGATTTCCCCGGCGGAAGACCGGGCGATGATCTGCGGCTCGATGGGCATGCTCAAGGACACCAAGGCGCTGATGGAGAAATTCGGCCTCCAGGAAGGCTCCAACAGCGTGCCGGCGACCTATGTCGTC
>JBHHXR010000066.1:0-14756 GCA_046757205.1 Paracoccaceae bacterium | reverse complement strand
TCGCCCTCGTGCTCGACGAACACCTGGGTCTTGTATTTCAGCCGCCGGAAGGCCGCCGCGTTCACGGCACCGGGCGCGGCCGCCGCCGCCTCCTCTGCCAGTCGCGCCACATTTTGCGAAGCTTCCGCGGCCTGACGCGCAGCTTCGACCAGTTCGTCGATCATACCTGCCATCACTCATTCCCCTTGTTGGCAATGTTGGGGTGAACTACCTTGCCGCCGGCGGTAAGCTGGATGCCCTTGACCAGTTCGTCCTCGGGGTCGAGCGCGAAACCGTCATCCCCGAAGAACGGCGACAAGAAATTGTAGTGGTTTCTGGAAAACAGCGCCGAGGCGTCGGCGGCCAGACGGCCGGGCATGTTGGCGAAGCCTAGTATCGTGACGCCGTTGCCGGTGACGGCCGCCTCGCCCAGCACCGCGCCTTCGACGTTTCCGCCCTGTTCGACGGCCAGATCGACGATCACCGACCCCGACTTCATGCTCGCCACCATCTTCTTGGTGACCAGAACCGGCGCCTTGCGCCCCGGGATCAGGGCCGTGGTGACGACGATGTCCTGCCTGGCAATGTGCCCGGCAACCAGTTCGGCCTGCTGTTTCTTGTAGTCGTCGGACATTTCCTTGGCGTAGCCGCCGGCGGTCTGCGCCTGCGCGAACTCCTCGTTCTTCACGGCGATGAACTTGCCGCCGAGCGACGCCACCTGCTCCTCGGTGGCCGGGCGCACGTCGGTGGCGCTGACGATCGCGCCCAGACGGCGCGCCGTGGCGATAGCCTGCAGGCCGGCAACCCCGACACCCATGACAAACACTTTCGCCGGCGCAATCGTGCCGGCCGCCGTCATCATCTGCGGCATCGCCCTGCCGTAGGCGTTGGCCGCCTCGATCACCGCCTTGTAGCCGGCGAGGTTCGACTGCGACGACAGGACATCCATCGATTGCGCGCGGCTGATGCGCGGCATGAATTCCATAGCGAAGGCGTCGACGCCGTTTTCCGCGCAGGCCTCGACGATTTCCGGAAAGTTGAAGGGCGACATGGCGCAGAACAATTTCTGCCCCTTGGCGAAGGATTTCACCTCCGCTTCCGTCGGTGGCTGTATCTTCAGGACGATATCGGCGCCCTTGAGGGTGGACGCAAAGGTCTTGGCGATCTTCGCGCCGGCGGCCTTGTAGTCCTCGTCGGAAATATCGGCCGTCTTCCCCGCGCCGGACTGGACGACGATTTCCGCCCCCAGCTTGCTGAACTTCTTCACGGTCTCGGGGACGGCGGCAACGCGCGTTTCATCGGCGCGTGTTTCCTTGGGGATGGCGATTTTCATGGATGGGTCTCGAGGGTTGGAAACCGGAACCGGTCACGAATTGAAAATGGCGAGAAAAATCAGAACGGCGGCGCTGATTCCGATGACCCAGATGCAGGTCTTGACAAACCCCTCGAAGGTATTGTGGTGCTGCGTGATGTCCATTTGTCCATGCTTGCGTTCGGCCATGGTGTCGCTCTCCTGTGCGGAAATGATTCTGTTTCGACGAGCTATAGTGAACTTGTCGGGGATTGTAACGGTCACATCTGGCCGCAGGTAGCGATAAAGCCGCCAGCGCACGGGCAACCATGATCGCCTCACGGTGGTTTCGGCCGTCATCCGCCCGCGACCCGCCGCCAAAGCCAGGCGCCGCCGTCGCCGCGTTCGCGCACGACGCTTCCGGAACGGCGCAGATGGTTGAGATGGGCAACCGATTCGACCAGGGCGAGACCGTACTCGTCGGGACCGATTTCGCGCTTGAACAGGGTCAGGAAACATTCGCCGGCGGTGCGCGGCGTGTCGAGAAAATCCTCCAGGCGGCGCAGGGCGCTTCGATGATTGTCGATCAACTGCAACAGCCGTTCGCGAAGGCCGGTGAACGGCAGCTTGTGCCCCGGCAGAACCAATCTCCCGGGCTGGGCGCAGGCCAGAAACCTGTTGCAGGAGTCCAGCCACTCTCCCACCGGGTCGGCCTCCGGCTCGGTGGGATAGACGCCCAGGTTCGGCGAAATGCCGGGCAGGATCTGATCGCCGGCCAGCAGCAGGCCGTCGTCCGCGGACCACAGGGTCGCGTGCTCCGGCGCATGCCCGTGGCCGATGCGAACGTCCCAGTTGCGGCCGCCGGCGCGGATGCTGTCGCCCTCCCGCAACCTGTGGAATCCCAGCGGCATGGGTGCGACGACGTCCGCGAAATTGAACGGCCGGGCGGCCAGCCGCTCTTTCATCAAGTCATCGGGCATGCCCGCCGAACGGTAAAACCCGATCTGCTCGGCCGTGTAGGTTTCCTGCTCGTCGAGAACCAGCATCCGCGCCATCAGCCACGCCGTCCGCGTCGCCCACGTCCCGGTCCCGCGGACCGACTGGAACCAGCCCGCCAGCCCCACGTGATCGGGGTGATGGTGGGTCACGATCACACGCCGCACCGGCTTGCCCGAAAGCGGCCCGCCAAGCAGCGCCTCCCAGATCGCGCGCGCCCGCCCGGTGTCAAACCCGGTATCGACGATGGTCCAGCCATCGCCGTCGTCCAGCGCAAAGACATTCACATGATCGAGCTTCATGGGAAGCGGCAGCCGCGTCCACAGCACGCCGGGTGCGACTTCCCGCACCTCTCCCTCCGCCGGAGCCTCGGCGAAAGGAAAGGTTATCGGCGCCTCGGACCCGTCCATGGTTCAGCCCGCCAGCGCTTCGCGGTCGAGCGCATAGAGCGCCGCCGCACCGGCGCAGGCGGACGCGCACAGCGCCGGGATCTCGGGCAGCACATGCAGGGCATAGAACCTTGCCAGCGCCTCGCGCGGCCGCTCGCCGCTTCGTGCGGCCTTCGAAAGGTAGTGTCCACCCAGTGTCAGCGCAAAGGCGCGAAGATAGGCTGCGGCGCCGGCATGTCTGTCGTTCTGATCGGGCAGGTCGAGAAAGCGCCGGGTGGCGTCGCGCAGCGTCGCTTCCGCCGCCGCCAGAGCCGGGTCGTCGCGCGCCGTCTCGGCGATCTCGTCGAGCAGGGCGAAGGCCGCCGCGCCGCCGTCACGCAGCTTGCGCCCGGCGAGGTCCATCGCCTGGATACCGTTGGTGCCCTCGTAGATGCGCGTCACCCGCACGTCGCGGTAATACTGGGCGGCCCCGGTTTCCTCGATGTACCCCATGCCGCCATGCACCTGGATACCAAGGTCGCTGACCTCGCACCCCACGTCGGTCGCGAAGGCTTTCGCTATCGGCGTCAGGAACGCGGCGCGCGCCGTCCGCCGCGCGGCCTGCGCGCCCTCGCTGGCGCGGGCCAAGTCCACGTTCGTCGCCAGGTCGAGGCACAGGAAGCGCGCCGCCGCC
This sequence comes from Paracoccaceae bacterium, assembly GCA_046757205.1. Taxonomy (GTDB): domain Bacteria; phylum Pseudomonadota; class Alphaproteobacteria; order Rhodobacterales; family Rhodobacteraceae; genus JBHHXR01. The sequence goes on along the minus strand of JBHHXR010000066.1, from coordinate 11,428 downwards.
GTCAGCGCCTTCATGCGCGCCAGCATGCGCCGCACGTCGGCATGGCCGATAATGGCCTGCTCGCCGGCTTCCGGCGTCTTTCCCTGCCGCCGCTCCCCGGCATATTCCAGCGCTTTCTGGTACGCCGCCTCGGCGACGCTCAGACCCTGTACACCGACGCCCAGGCGCGCATTGTTCATCATGGTGAACATCGCCGCCATGCCGCCGTTTTCCGGCCCGATCATCCAGCCCTTGGCGCCGTCGAACTCCATCACCGCCGTCGGCGAGCCGTGCAGCCCCATCTTGTGCTCCAGCGAAACCGGGTGCACCGCGTTCGCCACGCCGGGCCGGCCGTCCGCATCGGGGACGAACTTCGGCACCAGGAAAAGCGAGATGCCGCGGGTACCCGGCGCCGCGCCGGGGAGACGGGCGAGCACCAGATGACAGATATTGTCGGCGATGTCGTGGTCGCCCCAGGAGATGAATATCTTCTGCCCGGTGACACGGTATGTCCCCGCGCCGTCGGGCTCGGCCCTGGTTCGCAGCGCGCCCACGTCGGATCCGGCCTGCGCCTCGGTCAGGTTCATCGTGCCGGTCCACTCGCCGGAAATCAGCTTGGGCAGAAACAATTCCTTGATCTCGTCGGCGGCGTGCGCCTCCAGCGCCTCGATCTGACCCTGCGACATGAGCGGGCCGAGCTGGATGGCCAGACAGGCCGAGCCCATCATCTCGTTGACGCAGGTCGCCAGCGTCAGCGGCAATCCCATGCCGCCGTATTCGGGCGCCGCGGCCATGCCGATCCACCCGCCCGCGGCGATCGCCTGATAACCCTCGCGAAAACCCGGAGAACAGCGGACGACACCGTTTTCGATGCGCGCCGGATGCACATCGCCCGCTCTTTGAAGCGGCGCGATGACGTCTTCGCACAGCCTCGCCGCCTCGGTCAGGATGGCCTCGACCAGTTCCGGCGTCGCTTCCGAGAAGCGCCCGGTCCCGGTCACGCGGTCAAATCCGACTACACGGTGCAGGCAAAACTGGATTTCGCGGACAGGAGCACGATACATCTGCTTGCCTCTTCTTGCTTCCGGCGCGAAAGCTTTGCCAGCGCGGCAAGGTTTCGCTATGTGTTTGCCGCGACAAACTAGAACGGCCCCGTGGCCTGAACAAGACGGACGCGGCGTCAAATGCGAAAAGCCGAAACTGCGATCATCGGCCCGGATGCCGCCGGGCTCGCCGAATGCGCCGCCATCCTCCGTGGCGGCGGGCTGGTCGCCTTTCCGACCGAAACGGTGTACGGGCTCGGGGCCGACGCCCGCAACGGCCGCGCCGTGGCGGCGATCTTCGAGGCCAAGGAACGCCCGAAGTTCAATCCGCTCATCGTCCACCTCACCGACGTCGATGCGTCCCGCCGGTTCGTCGAATTCAACGAACCGGCGCTCGCCCTCGCCCGGGCGTTCTGGCCGGGGCCGCTGACGCTGGTTCTGCCGAGGCGTCCGGACACCGGTCTTTCGGACCTCGTCAGCGCCGAGCTTCCGACCCTCGCCGTGAGAGCGCCCGGCGGTGAAACGGCGCAATCCCTGCTGCGCGCTTTCGGCGGACCGGTCGCGGCGCCGTCGGCAAACCCTTCGGGAAGGATCAGCCCGACCACCGCCGACCAGGTGGCGGCCGCGATGACGGGCCGCATCGACGCGGTTCTGGACGGCGGGGCCTGCCCGGTCGGGCTCGAATCGACGATAATCGGGTTCTCCGGCCGTTCGCCCGTCCTGCTGCGCCCGGGCGGGCTGCCGGTCGAGGAAATCGAGGCGTGCCTCGGCGCGCCGGTCGGCACCGACGCCGGCACGGAGGTTTCCGCGCCCGGCCAGCTTTCGTCGCACTACGCCCCTTCGGTAGCGCTGCGGCTCGACGCGCGCGCCGCCGGAGACGGCGAGGCATGGCTGGGCTTCGGCGCGGACCCGTCGCCGTTGCCGGAGCTTTCGCGCAATCTTTCCGAAGCCGGCGACCTGCGCGAAGCCGCCGCCAACCTGTTTTCGCATCTGGCGTATCTGGACGCGCAGGCGGCGGGCCGCGGCGTTACCCGGATCGCCGTCGCCGTCATTCCGGAAACCGGCCTCGGATGCGCAATCAACGACCGGCTGCGCCGCGCCGCCGCGCCGCGATCAGGCGCGGCCGCCCTCCGCTGAAAGCATCCGCGGGTCGATCCCTATGCTGGCCAGCGCCGCTTCCCACTTGGCCACGTCGCCGGTGCCGAAGACCAGATCGGCGCTGGCGTCGCAGGTCAGCCATCCGTTGGCCTGAAGCTCCGCCTCGAGCTGGCCCGGCCCCCAGCCGGCATAGCCGAGCGCCAGCAGCGACCGCTGCGGCCCGCGGCCGGCGGCGATATCGCGCAGGATATCGACCGTCGCGGTCATGCCGAATTCATCGGATACCGCCATCGTCGCCTCGCTGGAGGAATATTCGGCCGAATGCAGCACGAAGCCGCGGCCGTGCTCGACCGGGCCGCCAAAGTGCACGCGGATCGCCGATTGCGGCGATTCGGCGTCGATCCCGAGCTGCTCGAGCAGGTCAACGAAACGCAGATCGGGCGCCGGCTTGTTGACGATCAGGCCCATGGCGCCGTCGTCGGAATGCGCGCACATGAAAATCACCGCCCGCTCGAAGCGCGTGTCCCCCATACCCGGCATGGCGACCAGAAGTTTGCCATCCAGGAATTTCGCCGTCTTGTCCATGCTGCAAAGATGCGGCGGAGATCAGGGAAGTTCAAGCGCCGCCTCGCACTTAATTGACTTTCCGTCGAGCCTGGAATCGGCCAATACTGTCGCGTCAACGAAAATGGAAGGCGTGCGGGATGCGTCTGTTTGCGCATATCTTTCTGTGCCTGGCCGCTTTTGCGGCGCCGGTCGGCGCGTCGGCCGGCGCCGGCGGTGCCATGGATTACGGCAGCGTCAGGCTGTTGGAGGGGTGGCGCGGCGCCGACGGCACGCACACGATCGCCGTCGCCGTCATGCTCAACCGCGGCTGGAAAACCTACTGGCGCTCACCGGGCGAGAGCGGCATTCCGCCGGAGTTTGACTGGACCGGTTCGCGCAACGTCGCGTCGGCGGAAGTGCTGTGGCCCCGGCCCGAGGTCTTCGAAATCTTCGGGTTCCGGACCATCGGTTACCGGCGGCCGGTGGTCATTCCGATAGAAATCACGCCCCGCGACGCGACGATGCCCAGCGAAATATCGCTGCGCTTCAATTTCGGCGCCTGCGCCGACATCTGCATCCCGACCCAGGCGGATTTTTCCGCCAGCCTTTCGCTCGGACCCGTCGACATGGGTTCAAGCCAGGTCCGCGCCATTCAGACGGCGCTCGGGCGGGTTCCGGTGATCGCTACCGGCAGGCACGTCCGTTCGGTGAACTGCAAGCTGAAACCGAAAAAAGGCGGCATGCGGCTTTCGGCCGACGTCGAGCTTGCAGGCACGCCGCCACCGTCGATCGTGACCATAGTCGAGACCGGCGATCCGGACCTCTGGGTCGGCGGCACCGAAACGACGGTTTCTGGCCACCGCCTGAAGGCCGCGGCAAACATCGAAAACTACGGCAACGACAGCCTGGTCGTCGACCGCAGCGCACTGCGCCTGACGGTTCTCGGCGACGATCTGGCCCTCGACATCCGCGGCTGCCCCGCTTCGTGACGAACAGTCAGGCGGCGCTCATCCGGGCTTTCCGCGCCGGGGCCCGACGGCGAGCGCCAGCAGCCAGAACAGGAAGGCCGCGGCCAGCGCCGTGGCCAAGAGGCCGGCAAGCAGCAGCGCCAGCGCACGCGCGCCGCCGCTCAGCGCCGCCGGCAGGAACACCGCCAGCTCTTCGGCGGGCCGCCACAGCGTACCGGTCAGCGCAAAATACCCGACCGTGGCCAATACGATGCAAAGCCCCGAAACGGCGGCCAGCGAAAGCACCAGCCTTTGCGGCCTGTAGATGTGCCTCCCGGCCAGAGCCCGCCTGACGGAACGCAGCAGCCTCGCCACGTCGAGCTGAACGACCAGCAGCGACGGCACAACCAGAAGAACCAGCACGACGCCGAAACCCAGACCATAGCACAGCGTGATGACCGTGGGTTTCAGGAACTGCGCCTGCCGGCTCGACTCGTACAAGAGCGGCGCCAGCCCCAGAACCGTGGTCAGCGAGGTCAGCAGAACCGCCCGCAGACGGTCCACCGCCGCGTCGATCACCGCCGGAACGGTGCCGCGCCTGTCGGCGTATTCATCGACCGTCGTCACCAGCACGATGGAATCGTTGATGATGATACCGGTCATGCCGATCATGCCGACCACCGAAAACATCGAAAGCGGCACCTCCCACACATGGTGCCCCCAGATCGTGCCGACGAGGCCGAAGGGAATGATCGACATCACCACGATGGGGCGGGTCCAGCTTGAAAAAATCCAGCTCAGCGTCAGGTAAATGCCCGCCAGCGCGAGGGAAAATCCGAACAGCGCGTCTTCGAGAAAGGTGTTTTCCTGCTCCGAAAGGCCCGCCAGCCGCCAGTCAACGCCATATTTCTCGGTGATCAGGGGCAGGATTTCGTCCCGCAACGTCTCGGTGATGAGTTCAGCGCGCGCCGGATCGTCCTCGGAAATATCGCCGGTCACCGAGATCAGCCGAAGGCCGTTCTGGCGCCGGACGGTTGAAAAACCCAGTTTCGACGTGACCGTGACGATGTCCGACAGCGGAACATATCCGCCGCCGGCCGACCTCAGCAGCGTCCGTTGCAGGAAATCCGCCGTCATCTCCGATTGCGGAAGCGCCACCTGTATCTTCCCGGTCCGGCTGCCGACCGGAAATTCGGCGGCATCGATGCCGTTCAGGCGCTGGTACAACTCCTTGCCGACGCCATCTATGGTGAACCCCAGCGACCGGCCCTGCGGCGTCAGGTCGAGAACAAGCTCGGTCTTGTCGTAGGCCAGGCTGTCCTCCACCGCGCTGACCTCAGGGAACCTGGCTACCGCCGCCTTGAGCGCTTCGGCCGCCGATTTCAGCACGTTGGCATCGGCGCCGAACAGTTCCACGTCCAGTGCATCGCCGCCCGGCCCCGACCTGTAGCCGCGAAAACTCAGGGTTTCCAGCAGCGGGTGGTTTCGCACCTCGTCCTGCAGCGCGGCGAGAAAGGCAAACGAGGAGTACGGCCGCAGATCCGCGTCGATCAGTTCGATGGCGATCGCCCCGAGCAGATCCTTGTCCTTGGTTTCGACGCCCGACAGACCGCGCCCGGTGGTGCCGCCTATCTGCGCCAGGGCGAAGGTAACCGGGTTGGCCCCGTATTCCTTCTCGTATCGCCCGCCGACGACATCGACCGCCCGCTGAAGTTCGCGGACCATGGTTTGCGTATCGTCGCGCGTGGCCCCGTTGAGCATGGCGAAGTTGCCGAAGATCGAGCCGCGTTCCGGCGCATTGAAGAAACGCCAGTTGACATCGCCCCGGATGAACATCGCCACCATGGTTGCCAGCAGCAGGACGGCACCGGCCAGCACCGGATAACGGAAAAACAGCACCAGCGTCATGAGCCGGCGGAAGACCTGGTCCCTGAACCACCGGAAGAAGACGTTGAAGATGCGGCATGGCGCGTCGTACCAGTGATCCTTCTGCCGCGCCGCCAGGGCATGGGTCATGTGGTTGGGAAGTATCAGAAAACACTCCGTCAGCGACGCCAGGAGAACGACACTGACGGTGAACGGAATGTCGGCGATCAGATCTCCGAAGCGCCCGGAAATCGCCGTCAGGCTGAAAAACGCCAGCACGGTCGTGATCGTCGAGGAAAACACCGGCGGCGCCATTCTGATGGCCGCGTTTTCGGCCGCCGCCACCGGCGCCTCGCCAAGCCTGCGGGCCCGGAAGTCGGCGTGCTCGCCGACCACGATGGCGTCATCGACGACGATGCCCAACGTGATTATCAGGGCGAACAGCGACAGCATGTTGAGCGTCAGCCCGAACGCGAACATCAGCGCCACGGTGGCGAACATGGCGACGGGAATGCCGGCGGCAACCCAGAATGCGGTGCGCGCGCTGAGAAACAGGAACAGCAATCCGAGAACCAGCCCGAGCCCCAGCAGACCGTTGTCGAAAAGGATGTTGAGACGCCCGGTGATCGCTTCGGCGCGGGTCCGGATCAGTTCGACTTTCACGCCTTCCGGCAGCAGCGGCTGGAGCGCGGCGGCGACCGCCTCGACCTTGTGCTGCATGACGACCGCGTCGCCCCGTTCGGACCTGTCAACCCGGATCGAAACCGCCGGCATCCCGCCCTTGAAATAGATGCGCCCGCTCTCCGCGCCCTCCTCGACGACCTCGGCCACGTCCGAAACCCGCAGTTTCGCGCCGTCCGCCTCGGAGCGGATGACGACGCCGGCGACTTCCTCGGCGCTGCGCTTTTCGATGCCGGTGCGGACCCGGGACGTGCCGCCGGCGACGTCGCCCGCCGGGTCGGCCTCGGCCTCCTGCGCAATGGCGTCGGCGATCTCGCGCAGGCTCACATCGTTGCGGATCAGGGAAGCTTCCGGCACCTCGACGCGGATCACCGGCGCGGCGACGCCGCGAATCGTCGTCCGGGTAATTCCGGCGCGGAACAGCCGGGCGCTGAATTCATCGGCGAAACGCCCGAGTTGCTGCCGCGACACCGGGCCCGAAATGACCACATCCGTTACCCTGTCGCGCCAGGCGCCGCGCCGGATCTCGGGATCGGAGGCGTTCTCCGGCAGGTTTCGCACACTGTCCACGGCGCTTTTCACGTCGTCGGCCGCGCGGGCCATGTCCCAGCCCGGCTCGAAATCCATGGCCAGCCTCGCCCATCCCTCGTGCGCCGTCGAGGCCGTGCTTTCGACACCCTCGACCGAAAGCAGCGCCGGTTCGAGGACCTCGACAATGGCGTGATCCACATCCTCCGGCCCGGCGCCGGGCCATTCCACGATCACCGCGATGCTGTTGATGATGACGTCGGGAAAGAACTGCGAGCGTATGCGGGTCGATGCGGAAAAGCCGAGAACCAGCAAGGTAAGCAGAAGCAGGTTCGACGCCGTCCGGTGCCGGGTGAAATACGACAGTATCCCGGTGGCCGCGGCCTTCTGTCTCGGAGCCAGAGGCATGATTACCCGCCCATCCGGGATTCGAGCCGTTCAACCATCGCCTTCGGCACGCGCGGTTCGGCCAGTTGCGCCAGAATCCGCTTTTTCGCATCGTCGGGGATCGACCCGTTCGCCTTGACGAAGGCGATCAGCCTGGCGCGCCTGTCTTCTTCGAGCGAAATGGTCGCCGGCGCTTCGCCGGCAGCCCCGGGGTTCCTCCCGCCGCCCATCCGCGATTCCAGACGCGACAGCGTGTCGGCGCGTATCTCGGGTTTTTCCAGTTGCCCCAGCAGCCGCTTCTTCACCTCGTCGGGCATGCGCTTGCTGGCCTTCACGGTGGCCATCAGCCGGGCGCGTTTTTCCTCGGTCAGCTGCACCATCTCCGGCTCTTCGATGGCGCCGCCCCGCCCCACCGGCCGAACCCGCACGCCGACGCCCAGTTGCGGCGTCCGCTGGGTCACGAATTTGCGGCCGAACGGCGCATCCGCCACCACAAGACTGTCGGCCTGGCGCCGCAACACCGTGACCGTCACTTCCTCCAGCCGGTCGTCCTCGCCGACCAGCAGGATGCGGCCCTCGGCGGTCGCCGCTCCGGCCGGGATGACCGCCACCCCGGAAAGTTCCGGCTCGATGATTTCGACGGTCAGGAAATCACCCGGACGAAGCACGCCGGTGGCGACATTCTCCAGCCGCGCGAAGACCAGTCGTCCGGTAAGGCCCTGCCCGACCTCGGCGCCGGCCCGGTCCACCAGGCCGGTAACGGTGATCGGCAACCCGTCGAGGTCCAGCGTCGCCCGGATCGGCACCCGGCGAAGGCCGCCGCCGCCATCGAGCAGACGCGCGAACTGGGCGTTGGAGACCCTGAAGGAAACTTCCAGCGCGGCGGGGTCGATCAGCACGCCCAGCTTTTCGTTCTTGGAAACCAGCCGCCCCCGCACCGCCGTCACTTCGCTGAGTATCCCCTCGAACGGAACGTTGAAGCGGGTGTCGGCCAGATCGCGCCGGGCTTCGGCCAGCGAGATTTCCCGGCGGCGCAGGGATATCTCCGCCCGGTTCACCCGCGCCTCGGCCTGCGCCAGCGCCTGGCGCTGCGACAAAAGGCTCTGTTCGGCCGACGACGCGGCCAGCGCCGCAGCCTCCACCGCCGCTTCGGTTCCAACACCGCGAGAGCGCAGGTTTTCCTGCCGCGCCAGCGCCTGCTCGCGGAGTTCCTTTTGCCGCTTGGCGGCCTGAAGTTCGTCCTGCGCCAGCGCCACCGACACCTTCGCCTCTGCAAGCTCCGAATTCGCTTCCTGCAAATCCGTCTGCGCGAGATCGAGCGCCGTCTGTGCACTCGACGGATCGGTCTCGAACAGCAACTCGCCCTCGAAAACCAGCCCGCCGTCGCGGAACTCCGGCGCCATCTCCACCAGACGGCCGGAGGCCGGTGCCCGCAATTCCAGCATGCGCCAGCTCGCGACTTCGCCGAAAGCGGTGATGACGGGCGAAACGGTGACCGTTTCCAGTGTCCCGATATCGACGGCGAAAACCCGTTCGCGCTGTATCGTCGGGCGGTCGTCGCGGGCCTCAAGCTCCTCCAGCGCCGAGAAAATCCTGCCCCCCGCCAGCATCAGGAGCCCGAGAGTGATGCCCAGGATGACCAGACCGACAAGACTGCGCGTGAAAAAGCGCATCGCATGAACCTTCCGGGCAGGAAGCAGCCCTTTTCCGGGCGCCACGAGTGCCCGGAGCCACCATTATACGCGGTAAATAGCCACCTTCGTTGTAAAAAGTTCGGCAATTCGCCAGGGCGCGCGGATTCACACCCGCCGTTTGTGCTCTTCCAGCCGCGGCATGATCTCGACGAAATTGCACGGCGGGTGCCGGTAGTCGAGTTGATGCACCAGAATCTCGTCCCATCCGTCCTTGCAGGCGCCGGGCGATCCGGGCAGGGCGAACAGGTACTTGCCGCCCGCCACCCCGGCGCAGGCGCGCGACTGGATCGCCGAGGTGCCGATCTTGTTGAACGACACCATGGTGAACAGCGTCGCGAAGGCCTCGATTTCCTTTTCATAGACGGCGCGATGCGCCTCCACCGTGACATCGCGCCCGGTAAGCCCGGTGCCGCCGGTCGAAATGATGGCGTCCACCGCGTCGGACGCGATCCATTCGCGCAGCTTCGCCGAAATCAGCTCCTTTTCGTCACGCACGATGGCGCGGTCGGCGAGAACGTGCCCCGATCCCTCGACGCGCACCGCCAGCACGTCGCCCGACCGGTCCTGCGCCAGGCTTCTGCTGTCGGACACCGTGAGAACGGCGATCCGGACCGGAATGAACTCGCGATCTCTGGCCATGTAACTACCTTTCAATTGTCATCGAGGAACCGGCGCAGCGCCAGCAGGTCGGCCCAGGCGAAACGTTTGTTCGCCGGGTTCCGCAGCAAGGCCGCGGGATGCATCATCGGCAGCAGCGGCACGCCGTCCAGATCGTGCCAGACGCCGCGCAGCCGCGTGATCCCGGTGGTGGTTTCCAGCAGCGTCTTCGTCGCCGGGTTGCCCATCGTGATCAGCACGTCGGGCGCGGCCAGCGCGATGTGGCGCATCAGGAACGGCTTCATCATGGCAATCTCGTCGGAGGAAGGATCGCGGTTCTGCGGCGGCCTCCAGGGCAGGACGTTGGTGATGTATACGGCGTCTTCCGGGCGCTCCGCCGCGCGCGACAGCCCGATCGCCGCCAGCATCCGGTCCAGCAACTGCCCGGACCGGCCGACAAAGGGCAGGCCGCGGATATCCTCCTCGCGCCCCGGCGCCTCGCCGACGATCATCACACGGGCCTCCGGGTTGCCGTCGGAAAACACCAGATTGCGGGCGCCGCGTTTCAGTGCGCAGCCCTCGAAATCCGCCATCGCAGCCCGCAAGGCAGCCAGATCCGCGCATCTCGCCGCGATTTCGGCGGCGATATCGCTGTCGCCCGGTGGTGGGTCCACCGGCATCGCCGGCGCCGCGGCTTTGGCCGGCGGCGCCTTCCGCCTCGCCGGCCTTTCCTCGAACCGGTTCACCGGCGTCTCGCCTGTCGCCTCGTTGGCGCCAAGCTCCACCTGCCAGGCCAACAGCGCCAGGTCCCGCTCCCGATTCGATGAAAAACCCGTCATTCGCCAGCCCCGACCTCCCCGCTTCGCGGAACATATTCCGCCCGCCCCGAAAGAGCCAGACGCCGTGAAGCGCTTGTTCCGCGTCGCAGCGCTGATATAACCGCTGCAAGCGGATATTCGCGGGCACCCGACCTTGTTCTCACAGCGCCACCTCCTCGGGATCGAAAACCTCTCGCGCGACGACATCAACGCGATTCTCGATCTGGCCGATGTCTATGTCGGGCAGAGCCGCCGGCGCGACAAGCACGGCAGCAACCTGGCCGGGCTCACCCAGATCAACATGTTCTTCGAAAGTTCGACGCGGACGCTGGCGAGTTTCGAGCTGGCCGGCCGCCGCCTCGGCGCCGACGTCATGTCGATGCCGATGCAGGCAAGCTCGATCAGGAAGGGCGAAACCCTGATCGACACGGCGATGACGCTGAACGCCATGCATCCCGATCTGCTGGTCGTCCGCCATCCCAATTCCGGCGCCGCCAACCTGCTGGCCTCCAAGGTCAATTGCTCGGTTCTCAACGCCGGCGACGGCAGGCATGAGCACCCCACCCAGGCGCTTCTCGACGCCCTGACCATCCGCCGCAGCAAGGGGCGTCTGCACCGCCTGACCGTCGCCATCAGCGGCGATATCGCGCATTCGCGGGTGGCACGGTCGAACATTCTGCTCCTCGGCAAGATGGAGAACCGCGTCCGCCTGGTCGGCCCGCGCACGCTGATGCCGTCGGGGATCGAGCGCTTCGGCGTCGAGGTCTTCGACGACATGCGCAAGGGCCTCGAAGGGGCCGACGTGGTGATGATGCTGCGGCTTCAGAAGGAGCGCATGAACGGCGCCTTCATCCCGTCGGAACGCGAATACTACCACCGCTTCGGCCTCGACGCCGAGAAGTTGGAATACGCCCGCGAGGACGCCATCGTCATGCATCCCGGCCCGATGAACCGCGGCGTGGAGATAGACGGCACGCTGGCCGACGACATCAACCGCTCGGTGATCCAGGAACAGGTGGAAATGGGCGTCGCGGTGCGCATGGCGGCGATGGATCTGCTGGCGCGGAACCTGCGGGCAAAGCCTGAAGAGGCCTGGGCATGACGCGGCGCGTCGGGTTCGGCAGAGGCAGTACCAAGTCCGAACCGGACCCGCAATTCGAGTGGCAGCAATATCTGGATCGCAGGGAAAAAATCATGTGGCAGGGGCGGCCGGACGGCCAGTTCCAGTTCAGACCCGCGCATAT
>JBHHXR010000065.1:0-14802 GCA_046757205.1 Paracoccaceae bacterium | reverse complement strand
CCGGCTTCCGCGCCTTCAATGAAGGCAACCGCGAGGTGGGCCGCGAGGTCGATTTCGTGACCCTGCGCCGCGAGCTGGCGGAAGGCGCGAAATGGTCAGAAGACTATACCGACAGCCTGATGCCGGGGGCGCGGAAATGAGCGCGCCGCTCTACGTATCGCTTGATCGCCACGGCGCCTTGCTGCGCCTGCGGCTGAACCGGCCGAAGGCGAATATCGTCGATGCAGAGATGATTTCGGCACTCGACGGGGCGTTGGCGGAGCACCAGGGCAGTACCGGTCTGGCGGCGGTGCTTGTCGAGGCGTCGGGTCCGCATTTCAGTTTCGGCGCCAGCGTCGAGGAGCACCTGCCCGACAGTTGTGCCGATATGCTGAAAGCGCTCCACGCGCTGGTGCGGCGGATGCTGGAATACCCGGTGCCGATACTGGTGGTGATCCGCGGGCAGTGCCTTGGCGGTGGTCTGGAGGTGGCGGCCTCGGGCCATCGGTTGTTCGCCACGCCCGACGCCAGCCTGGGCCAGCCCGAAATGCAGCTCGGCGTGTTTGCGCCCGCCGCCTCGTGCCTGCTGCCCGAGCGTATCGGCCAGTCGCGCGCCGACGACCTGCTGTGTTCCGGGCGCAGCGTTTCCGGCGAGGAAGCACTGGCCATGGGGCTGGTCGATGCGGTGGCGCAAGACCCACTGGCGGCGGCGCTTGAGTATTTTGACAAGAACCTTGCCGGGAAAAGCACCAGTTCGCTGCGGCTGGCGGTCAGGGCCGCGCGTATCGGATACACCGGCCGGGTGATCGCCAAGCTCGAAGAGGTCGAGCGCCTCTACCTCGATGAACTGATGGCTACGAAAGACGCGGTGGAGGGCCTGGAGGCCTTCCTCGCCAAGCGGCCAGCCAAGTGGGAGAACCGATGACGACGCCAACCACAAGCGAGATAGTGGCCCGCTGCCAGGCGCTGTTCGACGATCTGGATTTCACTTCGGCGCGGCAATGGAAGGAAGCCGAGCCGGGCCGCAAGGTGATCGGCTTCATGCCGGTCTACGTCCCGCGAGAGATCATACACGCGGCCGGCATGCTGCCGCTCGGAATCATGGGCGGGGGCGACAATCTGGAAGTGATCCACGGCGATGCCTATTACCAGAGCTACATCTGCCGTATCCCGCGCTCGACTATCGAGCTGGGCATTTCGGGGCGGCTGGATTTCGTCGACGGCATGCTTTTCCCGTCGATCTGCGACGTGATCCGCAACCTCTCGGGCATGTGGAAAATGCTGTTTCCGCAGGTCTATTCCAGGTATTTCGACGTGCCGCAGACCTACGAGGATGAGGTTGGCGGCGTGTATTATGAAAATGAAATCAACGAGTTCTTGCATGATCTTGAAGAGATGGCCGGGCGCAGGATTGCCGCCGGCGATTTGCGCAAGTCGATTGATATATACAATAAAAACAGGAAGTTAATACGCGATCTTTACACCCTGCGCGCGCAAAAGCCGTGGCAGGCCCCGGCGTCCGAAGCCTATCTGGTGATTCGCGCCGGGCTGGTGCTGCCGGTCGAGGAACACTCGGAGCTTCTGGAGCAATACATCGCCGCGGCCGCCGCCGAAGACCGCCCGATCAAGGACAACAGCCGGGTCATCGTCACCGGCATGTTCTGCGAACAGCCGCCCCTGAACCTGATCAAGTCGCTGGAATTGTCGGGCTGCTATATCGTCGACGATGATTTCATGCTGGTGTCGCGCTGGCTGGTCGGCGACGTGCCGCTCGACGGCGACCCGGTACACAACCTCGCCCAGGCGTTCCTGCACCATTCCGAAAGCACCGCCGCCAAATACGAGCCGGACCCGCTGGAAAAGGGCCAGTATCTGGTGCGCGCCGTGCGGCGAACCGGCGCCGAGGGCGTGATCTTTACCTCGCCGAGCTTCTGCGACCCGGCACTTCTGGACCGGCCGATGCTGCAGAACGTGCTGGCGAAAGCGGACATTCCCTACATCGCTTTCAAATACGCCGAGAACTCCGGCCAGATGCAGCCGATCCGCGAGCAGGCCGGAACCTTCGTCGATTCAATCAAACTATGGAGTGCCGCATGAAACCGAAGGTGACAAAGGCGCCGCCGGCCGAAGTCGTCAAGGACGCTTCGATGCTGAAGCAGAAGGAGATGATGGCGGCGCATTACGACAGGTTGTCAAGCGCCAGGGAAACCGGCGAAAAGGTCGCCTCCACCTTCGTGCCCGGCAACCTCAACGAATTGCTGATGTGTTTCGATCTGGTCAACAACCTGCCCGAGGTCAACGCCATCCAGAGCGGCCTGCGCCGCCAGAGCGGGGCCTATATCATGGAGGCCGAACGCTCCGGCCATTCGGAGGACGTCTGCACCTACGTGAAGTCCGACATCGGCATGATGGCCAAGGGTAATATCGGCCCGAACGGCAAGCAGCTGCCGGACCCCGACGTGCTGATGCTGTCGTACACCGGCTGCTTCACCTTCATGAAGTGGTTCGAGCTTCTGCGCGAGCGATACAAATGCGAGACGATCTTCCTGCAGACGCCCTACATGGCCGACGGCAAGATCACGCCGAACATGATCCAGTACATGGTCAGGCAGTTCAAGGAAGACGTCATTCCCAAGCTGGAAAAGGTCTCCGGCGTCAAGTTCGACATCGACCGCCTGCGCGAATATCTGGCGAAATCGGCAAAGGCCGAGGACGATCTCGTCTACATCCTGAAGAGCGCAAGGAACAAACCCTCGCCGATCGACGCCTATTTCGGCGGCATCTACTACATCGGCCCGATCTTCGGCGCCTTCCGAGGTGCCGACGACGCGATCGACTATTACCGGTTTCTGCGCGAAGAGGTTGACCAGCGCGTCGCCGCCGGTCTCGGCCCGGTGACGCCCGACGGCCCCATGGGCGAGGAGAGATACCGGCTGGTGGTGGAGGGCCCGCCCAACTACACGAACTTCCGCCAGTTCTGGAAAATGTTCTACGAGGAAGGCGCGACGGTGGTGGCCTCGTCCTATACCAAGGTCGGCGGCACCTACGACTACGGCTTCCGCCACGATCCCGCCCGCCCGCTGGAAACGCTCGCCGAGTACTGCCTCGGGGTCTACACCAACCGCAGCTTGCCGATGCGCATCGAGATGCTGGCCAACTATATCGACGAATACGAGGCCGACGGCCTGCTGGTCAATTCGATCAAGAGCTGCAACAGCTTCTCGGCCGGCCAGTTGCTGATCATGCGGGAGGTCGAGAAACGCACCGGCAAGCCGGCGGCGTTCATCGAGACCGATCTGGTGGATCCACGCTACTTTTCGGCGGCCAACGTCAAGAACCGGCTGGAGAGCTACTTCCAGATGATCGAGCAGAAACGAAGCGGCAGGGGGGCGGCGGCGTGAAGACCTTCGTCGGTATAGATCTCGGCTCGACCACCACCAAGGCGGTGCTGATGGACGAGAACGAGCGCATCTTGGGCCGCGGCATCACCAATTCGCGTTCCAATTACGACACCGCCTGCCGGGTGGCCGGTCAGGAGGCGGCGATCGACGCCCGCTTCACCTTGTTCCGCCGCGAGTTCGACGCCGACGAGACGGACAAGGCGGAAGTCGAGGAATTCCTCGCCGGACTGGAACGTTCATTCCGGCTGGAGCAGTTCCTCGAACAACTCGGGGATCTCGAAAACACCTGCCTGAGCCAGGTCAGGGGCGAGCGTTTCGAGAAGATCGTCGATGCCGTGAAACAGGCGCTGGCCGAGGTGTTTCGGCGCCTGCGCGACGAGGCGCCGGCGATGTTCGCGCCCGGCGCGACCCGGAAATCCGACTTTTTCCGCGACATAGCCGGTTCGCGCTATCTCGCCGTCGCCGAGGAAGCGGCGCGCGACGCCGGGCTGCGCTACGACCTTCTTCTGAACGTCTACGACAAGTCGATCATCGCGGTGGAAAACCGCCCGCCGAAGGGCGGCCTGAGCGACAAGTTCAAGCGCGCCCTCGACCGGGTGACGGAGGAAGGCGTCGCCGTCAGCGACGAACTGATCCGCCGCGTCGACAGCGCGCTGGGCATCGAACTGGAAGAAACCTATCTGGTCGGCACCGGCTATGGTCGGGTCACCTTGCCTTTCTCAAAGGAGCACATCCGCTCGGAAATCCTCTGCCACGGGCTCGGCGCGCACATGATGTATCCCGATACCCGCACCGTGCTCGACATCGGCGGGCAGGATACCAAGGGCATCCAGGTCGACGAAAACGGCATCGTGGAGAATTTCCAGATGAACGACCGCTGCGCCGCCGGCTGCGGCCGCTATCTGGGCTACATCGCCGACGAGATGAACATGGGGCTGCACGAGCTGGGGCCGATGGCGATGAAATCGGACAAGCCGGCGCGGATAAACTCCACCTGCACGGTGTTTGCCGGGGCCGAACTGCGCGACCGGCTGGCTTTGGGGGAACAACGCGAGGATATCATCGCCGGTCTGCACCGCGCGATCATCCTGCGTGCCATGTCGATCATCTCGCGCTCGGGCGGGGTATCGGACCAGTTCACCTTCACCGGCGGCGTCGCCAAGAACGAGGCGGCGGTGCGCGAGCTGAAAAAGCTGGTGTTCGAGAATTACGGCGATGTGACGATCAACATCGACCCGGATTCGATCTATACCGGCGCGCTGGGCGGGGCCGAGTTCGCCCGCCGCGCCGCCGAGGGCAGAATGGAAGGACTGGACGCATGACGCTTGCGGCGGGAATCGATGTCGGCACGGGTGCCGTCAAGGCGGCCATTTTCCGGGTCGGGGACGGCGGTGAGGAATGGCTGTCGCGCTCGCTCTTGCGCATCCGCCAGCGCGATCCGATGGAACTGGCGCGCGAGGCGTTCGAGCAGACGCTGGCGCAAGCCGGTGTTTCCGAGGCCGACATCGACTATGTCGCGACCACCGGCGAGGGCGAGGCCATCCCGTTTCATACCGGCCACTTCTATTCGATGACGTCGCACGCCCGCGGCGCGCGCTACCTTAACCCGGACTGCCGTGCCATACTTGACTGCGGGGCGCTGCACGGCCGCGCCATCATCACCGATGAACGCGGCAAGGTAACCAACTACAAGATGACCAGCCAGTGCGCCTCGGGTTCCGGCCAGTTCCTGGAAAACATCGCACGTTACCTCGGCATCGCCCAGGACGAGATCGGCAAGCTGTCGGTTCAGGCCGACGACCCGGAAGTGGTGTCCAGCATCTGCGCGGTGCTGGCGGAAACCGACGTCATCAACATGGTGTCGCGCGGCATCACTTCGCCGAATATCCTCAAGGGCATTCACCTCTCGATGGCGAGCCGCCTGGCCCGTCTGCTGAAATCCATCGGCGTCAAGAGCGATCTCATCATGATGACGGGCGGGCTGGCGCAGGATGAGGGCCTCGTGGCGGCGATGCGCGAGGAACTGGCAAAGATGCGCGGCGTCGACGCCGAAGTTACCAGCCACGCCGATTCAGTCTATGCCGGCGCCATCGGTGCTGCCCTGTGGGGGGCTTTCAGGTCCGAAAAACTGAGAGCGAGCGGAATGCTTCTCAAGGCGTCGTGAAAAACAGAAAGGAGAATCCGAATGGCACTGATGATCGTCGATCCTTGCACCGCCTGCGACGCCTGCGAACCGGTCTGCCCGAACGAGGCGATCAGCGCCGGCGACCCGTTCTACACCATCGACCCGATGAAATGCACCGAATGCGTCGGCGCCGAGGATGAACCGCAATGCAAGCTGGTCTGCCCGGAGGAGTGCATCGTCGATAACCCGGACTGGGAGGAAACCGAAGAAGAGTTGCTGGCCAAGTATGAGGCGATGAATTAGACCGCGATGCCCGCCAGCCACCAGGCGCAGGCCCCGGGTCCGGCCACCGAATTCTGAGTTCCCCAAATATCCCCGCCGGAGGCGGAACCGCGCCCGGTACCGGCGCGGCGGGGCATCCCGTACGCGGGTCACGGTTTCCAAACCGTTGAAATGCGACGACATCAATAGGGGTGCGAATCCTTTCGCGCCGGGCTGCCGTGAGGTTTCCGGGCTCCGGGCGCGGCCGGGCCGGACCGCGTTACAGTTTTCGGCAGACGGTGACACGCTGAGCGGGAACGAACCCGGCGCTGTCCAGAAAGCCGATGATATCCACAGCGTTCCATTCGACTTCGGTGCGCACCGTTTCCACCCGCAGTACTGAAAGATTGGCCATGAGTTGCGACATCAGGGCGTGCCCCACACCATGCCCGCGATACCCCGGATCGACGCCGATGGTGTCCATCACCGCCTCCCTGCCCGCAAGGCCGAACTCGCCGAAATCCATCCGCGCCATGATGAAGCCGACGGGATACCCTTCCAGTTCCGCGACCAGCGAGACCCGGACGCCGGAGGCATGCATGACCTCGTGCTGTTTGCGTTCGTAATAGGCGGTGCGGTCGCGGCCGGAATTTCTTGCGTCGATGGAGATGATGGATTTCAGATCGTCGCCGTTCATCGAGCGTACCGGCACCCTGTCTCGTGACAGGGCGGCAAAATCGTCGCCGTGCGGCGAACTGTGGTCGATTTCCCGAGGCCCTTGCAGGGTAGCGGTGCCGGCATACGCAACCGGCATCTCGTCCGTCGAACGGATCAGCACCAGCCGGCTGTCGAGCGCGAAGCCTTCGTCGCCGAGAAATCCGAGCAGGGCGCGGTTGGCCCAACCGACCTGGCTGGTCAGTTCCTCCACGCCCTTGTGTTTCAGTACCTCGCAAACCGCGCCAAGCAGCCGATGCCCGGCCCCCTTTCCCCGGCACGCCGGATCGACGCCGATGGCGTCGAGCGAAGCACTGGCGCCCGGCTTGCCGAACTCGCCTTCAACCAGCTTGGCAAAGGCAAATCCCGCCAGCTTTCCGTCGTTGTGCAGCCCGGAATAGACATAGTCCCTCGGCCGGTCGGTGGCCGCCGCAAGGCGCTTTTCGAAGTAACCACGCCGCGACACACCGGAATTCGCTGCGTCGATGGCGATCACGGCGTCCAGGTCATCGGCGCACAGGGGTTTGATCTGTTCGGATGTCGCCGGATTGTCGGTCTTGAGCTTCATGGCGGTCTACCGGATTAGTGGGCCGATCTGCTGGGCCGTTCTACTGGGCCGACGCATAGGTCTCGGACAGTTGCATGTCGGTTTCGGGATCGAGCAATTCATCCAGCATCGGCAGCAGCGCCATTTCTTCCTTCTGGATATGGGTGAGCATACGTTCCGCCAGTTCGCCCGCCAGCGATCTGAATTCCGCCCAGCTCTGCCCGGTGAAGCCGTTGGCCAGCGCCTGTCCGGCAAGTGCCGCAACCTGTTCTCCCAGGGGCAGGATGACCCGGTGTTCTTCGCGGAGATGTTCGCCGATTCCCACGTCGCCTGCATCCGCGAGGCGGGTGAACAACTCGTCCTCTTCGAAGCCGAAATGGTGGCTGACTTCATGCGCGACCATGGTCGAGGTTTTTTCCAGCGTCCGGCGGACTGATCCGTCACCGACATCGGGCGTTGCGCGTTTCGTCTGCGCGATCATGTCTTCCAGCATCTCGACGATGGCAATTGTGTCGCGGTGATCCTCGTGCAAGAGCTGTGCGGTACGGCGGGAGAATTCCATGCGTCCACCCTTCGAGGAAGCTTTGGTTGTTGTGAATTACCTATTTGCGTACCATAATACCATTTTACGTCGGCAACAAGAGGAATCGGTGTCGTGAAACTCGATCTTACGGGTCGCCGGGCCGTCGTGACGGGCGGCGCGCGCGGTATCGGACGGGCCATAGCGGAAGAACTGGCCGCGGCGGGTGCAGAGGTTCACGCGCTCGACGTCGTATCGCCCGACGATGCCGGCGGCGGCCCAATCGGCTTTCACACTGCGGATATCGGCGACGCTGCGGCGGTGGAGGGCGCTGTCGAGACGATCGGCGGTCCGGTCTCCATTCTGGTCAACAACGCCGGCATCACCCGCGACCGGACGCTGATGAAAATGACCCCGGAGGAATGGACCAGCGTGATCGCTGTCAACCTCACCGGCGCGTTCAACATGATCCACGCGGTGGCACCGCTGATGGTGGCGGCTTCGGGCGGCGCGATTGTCAACATCACCTCGATCAACGGTTTGCGCGGCAAGGTCGGACAGGCGAATTACGCCGCCTCGAAGGCCGGGCTGATCGGGCTTACCAAGACCGCGGCGCGCGAGCTGGGCCGCAAGGGGATCACCGTCAACGCCGTGGCGCCGGGCATGGTGCTGACCGATCTGGCGCGCGACCTGCCGCCAGACATTCTGCAGCGAGCCCTTGACGAGACCGCGCTCGACCGGCTTGCGGAACCGCGCGACATCGCCGCCGCCGTGGTGTTTCTGGTGTCCGACGCCGCGCGCATGATCACCGGTCAGGTATTGCAGGTGGATGCCGGGCAGTTGATCTAGCAGGCTGCTGCAAACCCGAACCGGTGACGGCTCTCTCCCCGATTCAGGGCAATGTTCCGCTCTGGCGGACCGCTTGCAGAGAAGCGCCCCCTATCCAACCGTCCAGCCCGGGCGGCCAGCCCGGGCCGCGCCCGACCCTCCCCCGGGGAGGGCGCCGGCACTTTACGCGTATCCGCATCACATCTCTGCACACCGAAGGGGTCCGGGCGGCGGGACGTTTTTCAGGTTGCGCGAGGTCCGGGGAGGTTTTTCAGCGGTCTGTTAGGGCGGGGCGGGGGCGCGGGCCGCGCCGCTCAGCCGGCCAGCGGTTCGAATCTGGCGGTGAAGTGGCGCAGGGCGGGCGGCTCCTCGACGATCCTGTAGCCCGGCAATTCCGTGTGCTTCTCGGCGATTTCCGCGAATACCTCGACGATATAATCGGCGTGCGACTGGGTGTAGACGCGCCGCGGCATGGCCAGGCGCACCAGGTCCATGGCGGCGGGCGCTTCGCTGCCGTCGGGATGGCGGCCGAACATCACCGTGCCGATTTCGCAGGAACGGATGCCGCCGGTCACGTAAAGCGCGCAGGCCAGCGATTGTCCGGGGTATTGCAAAGGCGGGATATGCGAAAGCCAGCTTCGGGCGTCGACGAACACGGCGTGGCCGCCGGCCGGTTTGACCACCGGTATGCCCATGCGGTCCAGCCGCTCGACGATATATTCGTTGGTGCGCACGCGGTAGCGCAGGTAGTCTTCGTCCACCACCTCCTTCAATCCCTGGGCGATGGCGTCGAGGTCGCGGCCTGCCAGGCCGCCGTAGGTCGGGAAACCCTCGGTCATGATCAGCCGCGTGCGGGCCTGCCGGGCAAGGTCGTCGTCGTTGAGCGCCAGCCAGCCGCCGATATTGGCGAAGGCGTCCTTCTTGGCCGACATCGTCATGCCGTCGGCGGTGGAAAACATGTCGTGGACAATGTCGCGGATTGACCTGTCGTCCTGGCCGGGTTCGCGATGCTTGATGAAATAGGCGTTTTCGGCGAACCGGCAGCCATCGATGAAGAACGGCTTGCCGTGGGCGTGCGCGATTTCCGCGGCGCCGTGGATATTGGCCAGGCTTACCGGCTGGCCGCCGCCGGCGTTGTTGGTCACCGTGATCATCACGCAGGGCACATCCGCCGCGTGTTCGCCGAGAAAGTTCGACAGACGCTCAAGGTCGATGTTGCCCTTGAAGGGCGAAAGATCGGCCGGGTCCATGCCCTCGGGCGTAAGCAGGTCCACGGCCTCGGCGCCGGTCGCCTCGATATTGCCGCGCGTGGTGTCGAAATGGGTGTTCGAGGGCACCTTGCGGCCTGGCCCGCCAAGGATGGAAAACAGTATTGCCTCGGCGGCGCGGCCCTGGTGAACCGGAATGATATGCCTGAAATCCACCAGTTCGCGCACGGCGTTCTGGAACCTCGCGAACGAGGGGGAACCAGCGTAACTTTCGTCGCCGCCCATCATCGCGGCCCATTGCGCCGCGCTCATCGCGGAGGTGCCGGAATCGGTCAACAGATCGATCAGCACGTCGTCGGAGTGCAGGCGGAAAAGGTTCCAGTGCGCATCGTGCAGCAAGCGCTGCCGTTCCTCGCGCGTGGTGAAGCGGATCGGTTCGACGGACTTGATCCGGAAAGGTTCGATGATTGTCTTCATGGGGTCAAAACTCCTGTGAGAACCCCGTCAAGGCACCGCCACGGCAGGGTTGCAACGCCACGGTTGCCAGCCTGTTTCGGCGGACCGCGCTCAGCGTCTTGATGGCGGATCACTATCAGGCGGAAACCCCGGCGGCAAGCCGGGGGCACCCTGGCGCGGCGCCGTTGCCGCGGCCGAAATCCGGATGATCACCTGCGCGGCGAAGACGGCGAAGGACAGGGCGCCGATCAGGCCGCAAACAGCGCCGAGGCGGACCAATACGGGCGCGTCGGCAACGATGCCGGCAGCGCAGAGAGCGAGCGCGATGACGTGCCCCGTGGCGTGAATGTTCAGCGGCAGTTGCGCTGTCAGTTCGGACAGCGACGGCGGTTTGCCGCCTTTTCCGGTTGCGTGCATCGAGGCAAGAAACGGCATGATGCGCTGCAATATTCCCATCAGGAATGTCAGCAGCCAGCCGGCCAGCGTGAGGAAACCGAACAGCGTCGGGCCGTTTGGTAGGGGAGCGCCGAGAACTACCGCAAGGCCGGTCAACAATCCCAGAATCAGAAATCCCCAGGAAATCCGGATGAGAACGAAGGACAGGCCGAGGCGCTTGCGCATGCGGGAGCGAAACGCTTCGCGCATCAGCCACAGATAGGTGGCGGCGGCGGCCAGGCCGGTGAGCGCGGCGAAAGTCACGACGGCGGGATATCCGCCAAGCAGGCCCCAGGTGGCGAGCGCCACGGCAGCGGCAGTGAGGGCGAGTTCGAGCCAGCCGGGGCGCGCGGGCAGGGCGCGCGACAGGGCGAACATCGGGATCAGCACATGGCTGAAGCCGAACGCCAGCGCCCCCATGAAACCGAAGGCGGCAAGTACCATATGGGCCGCCGCATAGGTTTGGCGGTGGCCCAGAAAGCCGGCGCCCAGATCGGCGACAAGCAACAGGCCAAGCGCGGTGAAACCGACGGCGGCCGCCAGCGCGAGCCAGCCATGCGCGGCCACGACCGGCAGGCTGCCGGCCCGGCGCAGGTTGTCCGCCGTGAGCAGGGCAAAAACCGCAAGCCCGGCGCCGACGCCGCCGCCGCCAAGATAGAGCGCGCCGGGTGCGGCCTCTGCCATGCCGTAGGCAAGAGACAGGGTTGCCGGTGCAAACAGCCAGAAGCTCAGCCGCGCGGGCCAGGTGCGCACCAGCGGCTGCCGCGTGGCTACCGGCAGAAGCTGGAAAGCCGCCCCCATCGCGGTCATCGCCAGCACGCCGAGCGTGGCAAGATGAAGCGCTGCCAGCACCAGCCCCGGCCCGCCGGTGAAGCCGGGCAGGTCGGCGGCCGCGAAAAGCAGCACCAGCCAGAAAAGCACGTGAAACCCCGTCGCCGCGCCAAAGAAACGAAACGGCACCGATGGCGGCAGCAGCCGGTCCTTGGCGCCGCCGATAAAGAGGGATGCCGTGCTCATCGCCGCCGCTTCAGGATCAGGCGCACCTCGCCGGGGTCTCCGGGAACGATTTCGTGGCTCCAGCCGCGCTCGGCCAGTTCGGGATAAAGGTAAACCGGTTCGCGGAAATGGTGCACGACCACCCGGCCGACATCCGGCCGTTCGATTTGTTGCAGGATGGCGACCATCGGTTCAGGCGGCTGCAGTCCCCGGACATCGATATGCAGCCCGTCGGCGGCCCGCCAGGACTTGCCGAGGGCCTCTTCAGCCATCGGCCAGCCCTTTCGCCAGCCTCGCCGCCAGGGCGGAGACCGAGAGCCGGCGGTAATGCGCCGCCGCGGTTGTGGTGCGTTGCGGCGAAACGGTTTTTTGCACCAGTTTTTCGAGGCCGGCGAAATAAGCCTCGCGATCATCACCACGGGCAAGCGGGGCGGGGCCATCGACCGCAACCGGGCAGGAATTGGTGCCAGTGACGGCGAGGTTGAATCGCGTGGTTCCGACGTCCGTTCTTTCGCACGCAACGGCGACACCGGCGAGAGGGAAATCGATGGCGCCGCGGATGCGGATCTTGCCGTAGGCGGATTTCCCGCGGCCGGGGGGCAGATGGATGCGGGTGACGATCTCGGCCGGCGCGAGTGTCAGATGATCGGCGCCGTCTTCACGGTAGAGGTCGGGAAGGGGGACGCGTCTGGTACCATCGGGTCCGGCGATGTCGATCTCGGCGCCCAACACCATCAGCGCCGGGGCGATGTCGCCGCTGAACGCGGCCCGGCAGCGGTTTCCCTGCGGCGCGACATGGCAGATGTCGCCCCGGTACTTCAGGCAGAAATCGTTGGATTTCCGCCACCAGTGGCTTTGGTTGTAATACAGGCAGCGGGTGTCGAGGCAGAGATTGCCGCCGACCGTCGCCGCTTCGCGGTGGCCGGGGCCGGCGACGGCGAGGGCGGCTTGGCGGAGTGCCGTGTAGGCGCCGCCGAGCGCGCCGCTTTCGGTCAGTTCACGCAAGGTTACACCGGCCCCGACATGCAGGCCCGCGGCGTCTGCCTCGATGCCCTTGATTTCAGCTATGCCGTCGAGGTCGACCAGCGTTTCGGGATCGACCAGCCCGTGGCGCATGTTGACGATCAAATCGGTGCCGCCGCCACACGGCCGCGCCGAGGGCGATGATCGCAGCGCGTCCACGGCCGCCTCGACCGTGGCCGGGCGAATGAGCGTGAAATCCGGCAGCGCCTCGCTCATGACGCCTTCTTTCGCCGTGCGGCCCGGCGGGCCTTGATGAGGGCGTCCAGCACGCGGTCGGGCGTCAGCGGCAGGAAATCGGCGTCAAGGCCGATGGCGTCGGCTACAGCGTTGACCAGCGCCGGGGGGAAGCCCGACAGGGCGCCTTCGCCCGCCTCTTTCGCCCCGAAGGGGCCGAGGGGGTCGATGCTTTCGACGATGTGCACCTCGATATCCGGCGATTCGACGATGGTCGGGACCCGGTAATCGAGGAGGTTGGCGTGCACCGGCAAGCCTTCGGTGTAGCGGGTTTCCTCGCTCAGGGCCTGGCCCATGCCCATCCAGACCGACCCTTCGATCTGCCCTTCCACCGCCAATGGGTTGATGGCGAAGCCGCAGTCCAGCGCGGCCCATACCTTTTCCACCTTGATCTGACCAGTTTCGATATCTACCGAAACTTCAACGACTTGCGCGGCGTAGCTGAACCCCATTGTAGACCCGACAGCCCCGCCGCGATGCTTGCCGCCCTGAGATTCCGGCGGACAGGTGAAGGTGCCCTTGACCTGTATCGTGCCTTCCTCGGCGAGGGCGGCCGTGACGACGTCCGCGAAGGGCAGTGCCGATTGAGAGCTTCCGCGCACGAAGAAGGTCTCGCCCGCGCACTCTATGTCACCGGGGTCGGCATCGAGTTTTCTGGCCGCCGCATTGACCAGCCTGTTGCGCAACTCCATGGCTGCCTTGATAGCGGCGTTGCCGACCATGAATGTCACGCGCGAGGAGTACGAGCCGTTGTCCTTGGGGGTGACCGTGCTGTCATTGGTCACCACCCGGATGCGCCCCAGATCGACACCGAGAATTTCCGCCGCCGTCAGCGCCAGGATCGTGGTTGACCCCTGACCGATATCGGACGCGCCGGTCAGCACGGTAACGGCACCGTCGAAATCGAGTTTCATGGCGACCACCGCGTGCGGCTCGCCGGTCCAGTGAACCGGTTTGGCGGCGCCGCTGACATAGTGCGAGCAAGCCATGCCAAGGCCGCGTCCTTGCGCCAGTTTTCCCGCGCGTTGGCGCCAGCCGCTCGCCGCTTCGACCTTTTCGAGACACTCCGGCAGGCCGCAGGAATTGACCATCAGATCGTTGGCGGTGCGGGTTGGCGCGTTCAGCAGATTGGCGCGGCGCACCGCGAACGGGTCGAGCCCGAGTTCGCGCGCCATCCGGTCCAGCAGGCATTCGAAGGCGTGCCGCACGTCGACCGTGCCGTGGCCGCGCATGGCGCCGCAGGGCGGGTGGTTGGTGTAGACGCGGTAGCCGTCATACTTGACCGCGGGCGTGTCATAAAGGCCGTGCAGCAGCGCGCCGGCGTAAAGGATCGTCACCAGCCCGTAGCCGGCATAGGCCCCGCCGCTCATCACCACTTCGCATTGCACGGCGGTAATCCGGCCCTTGCCGGAAAGCCCGATTTTCAGCGTGATCTCGGTTTCGGGGCGGCCGCGATGGGTGATGAAGCTTTCCTCGCGGGTCAGCCGCAGCATCACCCTGGCACCGGCCTTGCGGGCCAGAAGTGCCGCGATGATCTCGAAATTCAGGGTCTCGGTGCGCGACCCGAAACCGCCGCCGACAAAGGGTTTCACGACGCGGATGCGCGAGGCATCCATTTCCAGGCAGCGGGCCAGCGTCAGATGGACGTAGAACGGAACCTGCGTCACCGAATGCAGGGTCAGCCGCTCGCGTTCGGGGTCGTATTCGGCCAGCGCGGCATGGGGTTCCATCTGCGCGTGGTTGACCTCGGCGCAATGAAACGTCGCTTCGCGCACCAGTGCCGCCTGTTCGAACCCGGCGGCGGGATCGCCGAATTCATGGTGCACATCGCGCTCGATGTTGCCGGGCTTGTCCTCGTGCAGCAGCTCGGCGTCGGCGGCGCGGGATTGTCTTGGCGTATAGACCGCCGGCAGCTCTTCGATTTCCAGTTCGACAAGTTCCAGCGCCCGTTCGGCGGTGCGGGCATCGAGCGCGGCGACCGCCGCGACGGGCTCGCCGCGATAGCGTACCTTGCCGCGCGCCAGCGGGTATTCGTTCATGGCGATGGGGATCACACCGTAGGTGTGCGAACAGTC
>JBHHXR010000064.1:0-14894 GCA_046757205.1 Paracoccaceae bacterium | reverse complement strand
CGTTCGACTTCCGGCGTCACATAGACGGCGACGCCCGCCGGGCTGACCTTCTCGACCAGATCGGCGAGCGCGGCATCGGCCGCGACCGGCGCCGAAAACGCCGACCAAACCATCGCGCCGGCAGCCAGCGCAGCCGCGCCGCGCCGCGCGATCCGCCCGACAAGGGGCGGTTTCACGATAAGTGTCATTTCCGTATCTCCTTTTTCCACCGCCCCGACCGGGCGTTGGCCGAAAAATCGGACCGCCGGATTGACTGGTCCTGACACAAACATGAAAAGTTTGTCATGAAACGCGCCGGCGGAAACGGTCGGGCGCCCGCTATCCCTTGCCGCGCAGAGCAGCGCCAAAGGATTCGAACAGCGGCCGCGAGACCGGATCGTCCGCGGCGCGCCACTCGGGGTGCCACTGGACCGCCAACGCATACCCTTCGGCCCCGTCGACATGCAACGCCTCCGGTGTCCCGTCCGGTGCGTACCCTTCTATCACGATGCGTTCGCCCGGCGTCTTGAGTCCCTGCCCGTGCAGCGAATTGACCATGATTTCGCTGGTCCCGAAAATCTCCGAAAACCGGCCGCGCGGCGTCAGCTTGATGGTATGGCGATGCGCGAACTTTTCCTCCAGCGACCCGTCCGGCGGCATGCGGTGGTTCATCCGCCCCGGCAGATCGCGGATCTCCGGGTGGAGCGAGCCGCCGAACGCCACATTGAATTCCTGAAATCCCCGGCACACACCGAGCACGGGCACGCCGTGCGCCACGCACTCGCGGATCAGCGGCAGCGTCAGCATGTCGCGGCCCTCGTCGAACGCGCCGTGCGCTTCGGTGGGTTCTTCGCCGTAAAACCTCGGATGCACGTTGGGCCGGCCCCCGGTAAACAGGAACCCGTCGCACGCCCCGATCAGTTCCGCCGTCGTGACCAGAGGCAGCGCCGGCACGATCAGTGGCACCGCATCGGCGACCTGCGCGATTGCCTGTATGTTGATTTCGCCCGCGCCCTGAACGGCATACTCATCGTTGATCAGGTGCGAGTTGCCGATGATGCCGACGACTGGTTTGCGCATGAGAGGCTTTCATATTTCCGGCGACTAGATTCTGCAACCTCCCCGAAAGGTCAACCCTGCCCGCGCCTTTCCGAATTGATCTCGGTCAAGGCAGGCCTGCGGCAATCCGCGCATCCTGCGGCTGAAGGAGGAAACCGCGATGCCTCATGTGCCGAATGACCTGGAAGAGATATTTCCGCACAGATCGGACGAAATCGCCCGGCTGCGCACGTCCGACGCCGAATTCGCCCGGCTGGCGGACGACTACGACAAACTCAATCACGCCATTCACCGGGCGGAAACCAACCTGCAACCCACCGACGACGTTCATCTGGAGAACATGCGCAAGCGGCGCCTGCTGATCCTTGATACGATTTCACCCTACCTGCGAAAAAAGACGCCGGCCTGACAGCGTTGATCGGTTGGCGCGTGCCACCTGTTACATAACAAGCCGGGAAGTCTGTGCCGATCAGTCCGCCATTGCGCCGTTTCGCACCGCCTTCAGCGCCCGCCGGCTGGCATGCAGGATAGGCTCCGTATAGCCGCTGGGCTGCCGGGCACCCTTCAAGACCAGTTCACAGGCAGCGCGGAAGGCAAAACCGTCGTAGCCCGGGGCCATCGGCCGGTAATTCGGGTCGTCGGCATTCTGCTGGTCCACCACCAGCGCCATGCGGTGCATGGCCGCCATCACCTGATATTCGCTGACAACGCCGTGGTGCAGCCAGTTGGCGATGTGCTGGCTCGAAATGCGGCAGGTCGCCCGATCCTCCATCAGCGCCACGTCGTGAATGTCCGGCACTTTCGAACATCCGATGCCCTGATCGACCCAACGAACCACGTAACCGAGAATTCCCTGGGCGTTGTTTTCCACCTCGGCTCTGATTTCGTCTTCCGACCAGTTGGCTCCGCGGTTCACCGGGATCGTAAGGATGTCGTCGAGCGCGGCGCGCGGGCCGCCCGCGGCGAGTTCCCTCTGACGCGCTGCCACGTCGACCGCATGGTAATGCGTCGCGTGAAGGGTCGCGGCGGTCGGGCTCGGAACCCATGCGCAGTTGGCGCCCGCCTCGGGATGGCCGGCCTTCTGCTCCAGCATCGCGTGCATCAGGTCCGGCATCGCCCACATGCCCTTGCCTATCTGGGCGCGTCCGGGCAGGCCGCAGGCGAGCCCGACATCGACGTTGTTGTCCTCGTAAGCGGCTATCCAGGCGCTGTCCTTCATGTCGCCCTTGCGGATCATCGCGCCCGCTTCCATCGAGGTGTGAATCTCGTCGCCCGTGCGGTCGAGAAACCCGGTATTGATGAAGCAGACGCGGCGCTTTGCGGCGCGGACGCATTGCTTCAGGTTGACCGTGGTGCGGCGCTCCTCGTCCATGATGCCCAGCTTTGCCGTATATCGCGGAAGCCCGAGGATTCGCTCCACGCGGGAAAACACGTCGTCCGTGAAGGCAACCTCGTCGGGACCATGCAGTTTCGGCTTCACGACATAGATCGAACCGGTACGGGAATGCAGCGCGTTTTCGCCGCGATTCCGGTCATGCAGAGCACAAAGCGTGGTCACCAGAGCGTCGAGAATCCCTTCGAAGGCTTCCTCCCCCGAAGCGTCGAGCACGGCCGGCGTCGTCATCAGATGCCCGACATTGCGGACCAGAAGCTGCGACAGGCCCTTGAGCCGCCGCCGCGATCCGTCCGGCGCGGTAATCTCGATATCGCCGGCAAGACGGCGGTCGATCGTCCTGCCGCCCTTTTCAAGACGGGCCGCGAGATCTCCTTTCATGAGGCCAAGCCAGTTGCGGTAGGCCAGCGCCTTCTCCTCGCCGTCGACGGCAGCGATCGAATCCTCGCAGTCCATGATCGTTGAAACCGCCGCTTCCAGCCTGACGTCGGCAACGTGCGCCGTATCGGTGGCGCCGATCGCATGGCCGGGATCAATAACGATCTGCACGTGCAGACCGTGGTTGACAAGGAAAACCGAAGTGGGCTCACGGGCAGGTCCGGTGTGTCCTGCAAACTGCTCCCGGTCGGCCAGCCTCGTGCTGCCGCCCGGAAACTTCACGATCAGCGAACCGTTCTCGACGGCGTATCCGGTCGCGTCGGCATGCGAACCGGATGCCAGGACGAATGTCTCATCAAGGAAACGCCGGACCCACGTGATTACCCGGGCGCCACGCGCCGGATCGTAACCGCTGCCCGCCGGCAGGTCACCGAGAGCGTCGGTGCCGTAAAGCGCGTCGTAGAGGCTGCCCCAGCGCGCATTGGCGGCGTTCAGAACGTAGCGCGCATTCGTCAGCGGAACCACAAGCTGCGGGCCGGCAATCGAGGCGAACTCGGTGTCCGTTCCCTCGGTTTCGATGGCAAAGTCCGGTCCTTGAGGCACCAGATAGCCGATGTCCTCAAGAAACGCGCGATACGCGGCGGCATCGTGCGGCGCGCCCCGCCGTTCGCGGTGCCAGTCGTCGATGCTGCGCTGAAGTTCCTCGCGCCGTTGCAGCAACGCGCGGTTTCTTCCGGTGAAATCCCGATACATGCCCGCAAGACCGTCCCAGAAGGCCTGAGGCTCCACGCCGGAGCCCGGCAATGCCTCGCCTTCGAGGAAATCCAGAAGTAGCCGGGAAACACCCAGACCGGCGCGTTCCACGTAATCATCCATGCTGAAGCACCTGCTTGCTTGCCTGCCCGAGCGCCGTCGCCACCCTGCGCCAGAGGGCGAATCGGAGCGAATTGGTCGTTTTCGTATACCAAAGGACACAACGAAATCCATGCGCGCGTGCGCGATGATCCGGTAATCAATCAATTTGCCCCTATTGCCTTGCGGGCGGCGAATAATCTCCTAGTTTGGCGAGCAATATCCAGGGAGACACGGATGCGCGACGCGGCCAAAGACAAGCTGATCCGGCTGAGTGACTACACGCCGCCCGGTTGGCTGGCGGAAACGGTCAGCTTGACCTTCCGGCTGCACCCCGAACAGACACGCGTGCGCAGCGAGGTGCGGTTCGTTCCCAATCCGGAATATCCGGAGAACCGGGCGGATCTGGCGCTCGACGGGCGCGAACTGAAGCTTATTTCGGCCGCGATCGACGGCGAACCGGTGCCGCCGGGAAATCTGGAGGTCGGGCCCGAGGGCCTGAGTATGTCCGCCGAGGATCTTCCCGAAGGACCGTTCACCTGGGCATGTGAAACCGAGAGCGATCCGTCATCGAACACCGCCCTGGAAGGTCTGTACATGTCGAAAGGCATGTACTGCACCCAGTGCGAGGCGCAGGGTTTTCGCAAGATCACCTTCTTTCCGGACCGGCCGGACGTAATGGCAAGGTATTCCGTTCGCATCGAGGGCGACGCGCCGGTGCTTCTGTCCAACGGTAATCTGGTGGCGGCCGGCGACGGATGGGCGGAATGGCAGGACCCGTGGCCGAAACCGTCCTACCTGTTCGCCCTGGTCGCCGGCGATCTGGTCAGCCATGACGACACTTTCACCACCTGTTCTGGCCGGCAGGTGACGCTGAAAATCCATGTCCGCCCCGGCGACGAAGGCAAATGCGCCTACGCCATGGACGCGCTCAAACGCGCCATGAAATGGGATGAGGAGAACTACGGCCGCGAATACGACCTCGACCTGTTCATGATCGTCGCCGTCGACGACTTCAACATGGGCGCGATGGAGAACAAGGGGCTGAACATCTTCAACTCCAAGTACGTCCTCGCCAGCCCCGAAACTGCCACCGATCTCGACTACAAACTGATCGAGGGCATCATCGCGCACGAGTACTTCCACAACTGGACCGGCAACCGCATCACCTGCCGCGACTGGTTCCAGCTCTGCCTCAAGGAAGGCCTGACGGTGTTCCGCGACCAGCAGTTTTCCGGCGACCAGCGCAGCCGCGCGGTGAAGCGCATCGAAGACGTCCTGATGCTGCGGTCGCGCCAGTTCCGCGAGGATGCGGGGCCGCTGGCGCACCCGGTGCGGCCGGAAGAATACATCGAGATCAACAACTTCTACACTGCGACCGTCTACGAGAAGGGCGCCGAAGTCATCCGCATGCTGCGTCTGCTTGTCGGCGAGGAAGCGTATCGCGAGGCCCTCGACCTCTATTTCGAGCGCCATGACGGCCAGGCCTGCACCATCGAGGACTGGCTGAAGGTTTTCGAAGACACGACGGGGCGCGACCTTTCCCAGTTTGCCTTGTGGTACAGTCAGGCGGGCACACCGACGGTTTCGGTATCGGAGGACTACAGCGATGGGTTGTACACGCTGACGTTTCATCAGCGCACGCCGGCGACCCCCGGTCGGAAAGAGAAAAAAACCCTCGTCATTCCTGTTGCCTATGGATTTCTCGCCAGGGACGGCTCGGCGCTCGGGCGCGCCGGTGTTCTGGAACTGACACGGCAAGAGCAGAGCTTTACCTTTCCGCTGCCGGAACCGCCTGTGCCGTCGCTCATGCGGGGGTTTTCCGCACCGGTGAACCTTGAACGCGAATCTTCGGCGGACGAACGCGCCTTCCTGCTGGCCCACGACACCGATCCCTTCAACAAGTGGGAGGCCGGCCGGGCCTATGCGCTGGAGCTTATGTCGGAAATGTCGCGCGATCTGACCAGACGCTCCGACCCCGCGCTTCTGGACTCGCTTCACAGGGTATCGACCGACGACCGCCTCGACCCGGCATTTCGCGCCCTCGCGCTCGGCCTGCCGCCGGAAGACGACATCGCGCGGGCGATCGCCGAAGCGGGCGGCATCCCCGATCCCGACGCAATCCACGCCGCGAGGCGGCGGCTCGAAACCGCGCTGGCCCGCCAGATGCAGGCGGACCTGCCGGTGCTCTATGATGCCATGACGGTGGAGGGCCATTATTCGCCCGATGCCGGGAACGCCGGCAAGCGGGCGTTGCGGGCGCGGGCGCTGGAACTCCTGACCCGGCTCGACAACGAGGCCGCGCTGGCCCGCAAACAGTTCGAGACGGCGGACAACATGACCGAGCAGCTTTCGGCCCTGACGACACTGGTCCGGGCAGGCAAGGGCAATGCGGCGCTGTCGGCATATTACGAACAGTGGCGCGAAGAACGCCTGGTGATCGACAAGTGGTTCTCCGTTCAGGCGGCGAATGCGGAACCGGCGGAGGCTCTCGATGTCGTCGAAGGGCTGGCCCGGCACCGCGATTTCGACTGGAAGAACCCCAACCGCTTCCGCGCGCTGATCGCGACCTACGCGGTTTCGAACCCGGCCGGTTTCCACCGCGCCGACGGACGCGGCTACGCCTTCCTCGCCGATTGGGTCATTCGCATCGACCCGATCAATCCGATGACGGCAGCGCGGCTTTGCAGCGCGTTCGAGACCTGGCGCCGCTACGACGAAGGCCGCCGGGAACACGCCGTGTCAGCCATAAGACGGATCGCCGAAACGGCCGATCTGTCGAAAGACACCAGCGAAATATCGCATCGCATCCTGGAGCCCTGAAGGACTTCGCGCCGGACGGGCGAAATCGGCCGCGACCGGCCGCACGGCCACGGCGGAACCCCTTGTCCCCTTATCGGCAACACCCTAAAAGGCGTGCAATTCAGTCCGCCGCGGAATCCCGAACATGTCCGAACTCGCCTACGAAGAACCCAGACCCAGGATTATCGCCGGCGCCAAAGCCGACTGGGAAATGGTCATCGGCATGGAAGTCCACGCACAGGTGCATTCCAACGCCAAGCTGTTTTCCGGGGCCTCGACGAAATTCGGCGCCGAGCCGAATTCCAACGTCAGCCTCGTTGACGCTGCCATGCCCGGCATGCTGCCGGTGATCAACGAGTTCTGCGTCGAACAGGCGGTGCGCACCGGCCTCGGATTGAAAGCGGAGATAAACCTATTTTCGCAGTTCGACCGCAAGAATTACTTCTACCCCGACCTGCCGCAGGGCTACCAGATCAGCCAGCTCTACCATCCCATTGTCGGCGAGGGTGAAATCCTTGTCGACATGGAACCGGGCATCGCGCGGAAGGTGCGCGTCGAACGCATCCATCTGGAACAGGACGCCGGCAAGTCGATCCACGACATGGACCCGGCGATGTCCTTCGTCGATCTCAACCGCACCGGCGTGGCGCTGATGGAAATCGTCTCGCGCCCCGACATCCGGGGGCCGGAGGAGGCCGCCGAATACGTCCGCAAGCTGCGCCAGATCCTGCGCTATCTCGGCACCTGCGACGGCAACATGCAGGAGGGCAGCCTGCGGGCCGACGTCAACGTCTCGGTCTGTCCGCCCGGCGCCTACGAGAAATACCGCGAGACCGGCGATTTCAGCCATCTCGGCATCCGCTGCGAGATCAAGAACATGAACTCCATGCGCTTCATCCAGCAGGCCATCGAATACGAGGCGCGCCGCCAGATCGCCATTCTCGAAGACGGCGGCAGCGTCGATCAGGAAACCCGGCTGTTCGACGCCGCCAAGGGCGAGACGCGTTCCATGCGCTCCAAGGAAGAGGCGCACGACTACCGCTACTTCCCCTGCCCCGACCTGCTGCCGCTGACCATCGAGCAGGAATGGGTGGACGGCATCGCCGCCGGCCTGCCTGAATTGCCGGACGAGAAGAAAGCAAGATTCGTCAACGAATATGGACTGTCGGAATACGACGCCTCGGTTCTCACCGCCCGGGTGGCAAACGCCAGGTATTTCGAGGAAGTGGCCGAGGGTCGCGACGGCAAGACCGCCGCCAACTGGGTGATCAACGAACTGTTCGGGCGGCTGAACAAGGAAGACCACGGGATCGAGGACTCGCCGGTGTCGGCGGCTCAGCTCGGCGGCGTCATCGACCTGATCGCCAAAGGCGACATTTCCGGCAAGATAGCGAAGGACCTGTTCGAGATCGTGTGGTCGGAAGGCGGCGACCCGGCAGAAATCGTCGAGGCCCGCGGCATGAAACAGATGACCGATACCGGGGCCATCGAAAAGGTCGTCGACGAGGTCGTCGCCGCCAACCCGGACAAGGCCGAACAGGCCAGGGCAAAACCTTCGATGGCCGGCTGGTTCGTCGGTCAGGTCATGAAAGCCACAGGTGGCAAGGCCAATCCGCAGGCGGTAAACCGGATTGTGCGGCAAAAGCTTGGCATCGAGGGCTAAATTTGCCAGACTCCGCAGCGAGGAGAGCTTCGATGAGCGAATACGAATACAAGGCGGTTCCCGCCCCGCGGCAGGCGAAAAAGGTGAAGGGCATCAAGGGTATCCAGCAGCGCTACGCCCACATTCTGACGCAGGCGATAAACGCCGAACTTGCCGGCGGCTGGGAGTATTACCGCTCTGAATCCCTGCCCGTCGAATCGAAACCGGGGTTCCTGCGCTCTGCTGTGGAAAGCTATCACGCCCTGTTGATTTTCCGCAGAGCGAAAGGCGGCGTTCCGGTGGGCGTACCGGCCGCCACCCTGCACCCCTCCGATGTCGAGGAATCGACCGGCAAGACCCGGCGTCCGGAACCGACGCTGGCGCCGCTGACCCTGGCGAGAACCGACAAGGAATCCAGGCCGTCGACCCATCTCGATCTGGGGCCGGCCCTTCGCGACTAGGAATCCAGGCCGCCGACGTCCAGCGCAAGCGCATGGATTCGCTCGGCCATTTCCTCCCTCAGGACCGCGTAGACCGCCCGCTGCCGCGCCACCCTGCTCATGCCGTCGAAGACCGCGGCGCGGATGGTCACGGAAAAATGCGTCTCGCCGCCCTCGCGGTAGCCGCCGTGGCCGCGATGCTTCTCGCTGTCATCGTCAATGCGCAGCACGGCCGGTTCAAATGCTGCCGTCAACTTGTTGCGAATCCGCTGTTCCATGCGCATTTTTAGGAGTCTCCACGGTTAGGCCTTGGCGAGGCGCGTCAAAACATTAAACTGTTGCCCTCGACTCGGAAAGCCGGAGGAAAGGGACGCCGCAGAATGCGTGGACGCTCGCCGTTCGAATTCGATATTTCGGTCGGTGCCGACAAAAGGCGCCGCGCCCGCGCGCGCGGCATGTCCGGCGCCGTCGAAACGTCGTCGCGCGCCTGCTCTCATGACGGTTGCAGCAACCCCGGCAAGTACCGCGCGCCCAGGTCTCCGGACAATCTCGACGAGTTCTACTGGTTCTGTCTCAAACACATCCGGCAATATAACCAGAAATGGAATTTCTTCGAGAACCACACCGAGGCGGAACTGGAAAAGCAGTTCGCGGCCGACCGGGTGTGGGACCGCAGGACGCACCCCTTCGGCAACGCGGCGGCGGCGAAGCCCACCACCCAGTCGCACCCGGAAGGAAGAGCGTGGCAGCGATTCGGGTTCGACGATCCTTTGGAAGTCCTCGGCGACAAGGGAACGCTCAACCCCGCCGGCAGACCCGGCAACGGCGCGCCGACGCGGCGGCTCCCGCCGACCGAGCGCAAGGCGCTGGAGATACTCGAGGCCAGGGATGACCAGACAAAGTCTGAAATCAGAAACCAGTACAAAGCTTTGGTGAAGATACTTCATCCCGACATGAATGGCGGAAAACGCGATGATGAAGACCGCCTTGCCGAGGTTGTCTGGGCCTGGGATCAGATCAAGGCGAGCCGCAGTTTTCCGGACTGACGGACCAGGGATTCGGGCGCGCCGGCCAGCCGCCCGCGGGACTTGCGGCTGACCTTATAATCCGTCAAAACGACCGGCGAATCCGGCACGCATACTTGCGCTGAACGAATGAAAGTCCGACGAAATGGCAGACGGCACCATCAATACACCGCTGAGACCGACGGAAGATGTTCCGGTTCGGGAGGTCTTCGGCATCGACTCGGACATGATGGTAAGGGGGTTCGCGGAGCCTTCCGAACGGGTGCCGGAGTTCGACCCGAACTACAAGTTCGACCCCGACACCACGCTGGCGATCCTCGCCGGGTTCCGCAACAACCGCCGCGTCATCATCCAAGGCTACCACGGCACCGGCAAGTCCACCCATATCGAACAGGTGGCGGCGCGGCTGAACTGGCCCTGCGTGCGGGTCAACCTCG
This sequence comes from Paracoccaceae bacterium, assembly GCA_046757205.1. Classification (GTDB taxonomy): domain Bacteria; phylum Pseudomonadota; class Alphaproteobacteria; order Rhodobacterales; family Rhodobacteraceae; genus JBHHXR01. The sequence continues at coordinate 4,887 of JBHHXR010000064.1, read as the reverse complement.
ATTCGCATATCTCGCGCATCGATCTGATCGGCAAGGATGCCATCAAGCTTCGCGACGGCAAACAGGTGACCGAGTTCCAGGAAGGTATCCTGCCCTGGGCATTGCGCAATCCCTGCGCCATCGTGTTCGACGAATACGACGCCGGCCGCCCGGACGTCATGTTCGTCATCCAGCGCATTCTGGAGGCCGACGGCAAGCTGACGCTGCTCGACCAGAACGAGATCATCACGCCGCACCCGAGCTTCCGGATATTCGCCACCTCGAACACCGTGGGCCTGGGCGACACCACCGGCCTCTACCACGGCACCCAGCAGATCAACCAGGGCCAGATGGACCGCTGGTCGCTGGTGGCGACGCTGAACTATCTCAGCCACGATGCCGAGGCGGCGATCGTCCTGGCCAAGGCGCCGCACTACAACACCGAGAAGGGCCGGCGCACGATCTCGCAGATGGTGACCGTCGCCGATCTGTCGCGCACCGCCTTCATGAACGGCGATCTGTCGACGGTGATGAGCCCCAGAACCGTCATCACCTGGGCCGAGAACGCCGCGATTTTCAAGGATATCGGCTTTGCCTTCCGCGTCACCTTCCTCAACAAGTGCGACGAGCTGGAACGCCAGACGGTGGCCGAGTTCTACCAGCGCTGCTTCGACGAGGAGCTGCCGGAAAGTTCCGTCAGCCTGAGCCTTGGCTAGACATTCCGATAACCCGGCCGCACCGTTCAAGAAGGCACTTGCCGAGACCACCCGGACGATCGCCAACGAACCGGAGCTTTCCGTTACCTACTCGGTGGACCCGCCCGGCCTGACGGGTGAATCCGCAAGGCTGCCGCAGGTGACGCGCCGGATGACGAAGGACGAGGTCCTTCTGGCCCGCGGCACCGCCGACGCCTACGCGCTGCGGCTGCGGTTTCACAGCGACAAGACCCACCGGAAATACGCGCCGGCCGGCGAAATCGCCGTCGCGCTCTACGAGGCCATGGAGACCGCGCGGTGCGAGACCATCGGCACAAGGGCAATGCCCGGCTGTGCCGGCAATATCGACGCCAAGATCGCCGACGAAGCCAAGCGAAAGGGCTACGGGCAGATCGCCGATCCCGGCGACGCCCCGCTCGCCGAAGCCGCAGGATACCTCATTCGCCACCTCGCCACCGGCCGGAAACTGCCGGAAGCCGCCGCCAACGTCATGGAACTGCGCCGCGGCTTTATGGAAGGACACGCCGGCCACACGCTTGCCGAACTCGACGGTGTTCTGGATGACCAGGCGGCGTTCGCGCGCTTCGCCCGGCAGGTGATCGAAGACCTCGGCTACGGCGACCAGCTCGGCGAAGACCCCGACGAGACGGATGACGAGAGCGAGGACAGCGAGGACCAGGCGCCTGAAGAGGAATCCGGCGACGGCAGCGATGAACAGGACGGCAGCGACGACGACCAGGACGGCAGCGACGAACAAAGCCTGGAACAGATGGACCAGGCCCAGGCGCAGGTCTCGCCGGACGACAGCGACGCCGATATGGTGGACGAGACCGACGCCGAGGACGGCGAACCGCCCATAGAGGCTCCCGTGCCGCCGCATTCGGAGGCCGATCCGGCCTACAAGGTCTACTCCACGTCCCACGACGAGGAAATCGCCGCCGCCGATCTCGCCGACCCGATCGAACTGGAACGTTTGCGCGCCTATCTCGACCAGCAACTTGAGCCGTTAAAGGGCGCGGTGTCGCGGCTGGCCAACCGGTTGCAGCGCCGCCTGCAGGCGCAGCAGAACCGGGCCTGGGAATTCGACCTGGAGGAAGGGCTGCTGGATGCCGCGCGTCTGGCCCGCGTGGTCGCCAACCCGACGACGCCCCTGTCGTTCAAGCAGGAACAGGAGATGGAGTTCCGCGACACCGTGGTCGCCCTGCTGCTGGACAATTCGGGCTCCATGCGCGGCCGGCCGATCTCCATCGCCGCGATCTGCGCCGACGTGCTGGCGCGCACCCTTGAACGCTGCCAGGTCAAATGCGAAATCCTCGGTTTCACGACGCGCGCGTGGAAGGGCGGACAGAGCCGCGAGGAATGGCTGAAAGGCGGCCGCGAGCCGACGCCGGGCCGCCTCAACGATCTGCGCCATATCATCTACAAAGCCGCCGATGCGCCGTGGCGGCGGTCGCGGGCCAGCCTCGGGCTGATGATGAAGGAAGGTCTTCTGAAGGAAAACATCGACGGCGAGGCGCTGGAATGGTCCCATTGCCGGATGCTGATGCGCCCCGAGACGCGGAAGATCCTCATGGTGATATCCGACGGCGCCCCGGTTGACGATTCGACGCTGTCGGTCAACCCGGCCAATTATCTCGAAAAGCACCTGCGCGACGTCATCGCGATGATAGAGCGGCGCAACGCCGTCGAACTGATTGCCGTCGGCATCGGCCATGATGTCACGCGCTATTACAACCGGGCGGTCACCATAACCGATGTCGAGCAGCTTGCCGGCGCGATGACCGAGCAGCTTGCGGCGCTGTTCGACAGGGACAAGAAGCGCGGCCGCGCCATCTTCAAGGGCCCGGGGCGGGTCGCCTGAAGCGTTCGCCTTGCCGTGACTGTTCGCGCGGCACCGCAGCAATCCGCGCGCCTCGGCGCGGTTCCGGCTCGGGCCTCGCGGTGCCTCGCGTCAGGTCCGTTTCCGGCGCCACCGCCCCAACAGCCAGAACAGGATGGCCAACCCCAGCAGTATCGGCGCCAGCGGCGTCGTGAGAAGCGGACGGAATACCCAGTCCCACAGAGCGACCGAGACATAGCGTTCGATAGCGGGCTGGATCAGTTGCAGGCTTTCCTGGTGGAAATTGAACCAGACGTCGCCGACCAGCGCCATGCTGAAACGCTCGCCTTTTCCGATAGTGGCGAACCAGTCGAAGACAAGCCGTGCCGCGGTCGCCGCAAAGAATATCCACGCGAGTAGTCGAAACATCTTTTCCGTCCCCCTTGCGGTTTCTTGCGTCCGGACCCTTCTCACGATAGTCGGGCGGCAAAGGTTCTGCAAACCGCCCTGCGCGGACGGGCGCCGAGACCACGCAAAGGTGAAGGCGATGTTACAATCATTCGCGGCGACGACGACGCCCGGCACCGGCGCCGCGCGGCTCCGGGCGCTGCGCCGTGAAATGCGCCGCGAGGGCCTTTCGGGCTTCATCGTGCCCCGTTCGGACGCGCATATGGGCGAGAACGTGGCGCCGCGTGACGAGCGCCTGGCCTGGCTGACCGGGTTCACCGGGACGGCCGGGCGCTGTGTCGTCCTGCAGGACAAGGCAGGCATTTTCGTGGACGGCCGCTACCGGCTGCAGGTGCAGGCACAGGTGGACACCGCCGTGTTCACGCCGGTCCCGGTGCCGGACGTGAAAACCGAAGACTGGCTGGGCGAGCATTTGGCCGGCGGCGGCACGTTAGGCTACGATCCCTGGCTGCATGGCGCCGAGGAAATCGAAAAGCTGTCCGAGGCACTTGCCGGAAAGGGCGGCTCATTACGCCCCGTCGACAATCCGATCGACCGTATCTGGACCGACCAGCCGCCGCCGCCGCGAGGCCGGATCGTTCCCTACCCGGAACGGCTGGCCGGTGAAGGCCACGCCTCCAAGCGCCGCCGCCTGGCGGCCACCCTGCGCGCGGAGGGGCTGTCCGCCGCGGTGCTGAACCTGCCCGATTCCATCGCCTGGCTTCTTAATATCCGCGGTTCCGACATAGCGCGCACCCCTGTCGCCCACGCGTTCGCCATCCTTCACGCCGACGCCACGGTCGATCTTTTCGTCGACCCCGCGAAAGTGGACGACGCCGTCCGCGAGCATCTCGGCACCGCTGTCCGGCTGCGCGAAACACGGGATTTCGCGGGAGCCCTGGACCGTCTGAAGGGCGAGGTCGCGGTGGACCGCGCAACGGCGCCGGTCAGGGTAAGCAACCGCCTGGCCGCCGCCGGCGCCGGCATCCGCTGGCGCGACGACCCCTGCATCCTGCCCAAGGCCACCAAGAACGAGGCCGAGATTTCGGGGGCCCGCGCCGCGCATCTGCGCGACGGCGTCGCGTTCGCCAGGTTCCTGCACTGGCTGGGGGGCACGGCCCCGTCAGGTTCACTGACCGAGATAGATGCCGTCCGGAAGCTTGAGGATTTCCGCCGGGAAACCGGAGCGCTGCGCGATATTGCCTTCGACACCATCAGCGGCGCCGGGCCCAACGGCGCCATCGTGCACTACCGGGTCACGGAAGACAGCAACCGGCCCATCGTCCCGGGCGACATCTTCCTCGTCGACAGCGGCGCGCAGTACGAGGACGGAACCACCGACATCACCCGAACGGTCGCGACCGGCCCGGCAGGCGCCGACGCCGCACGGGCTTTCACGCTGGTCCTGAAGGGCATGATCGCGATAAGCACGGCGCGGTGGCCCGAAGGCCTGGCTGGGCGCGACATCGACGCGCTGGCGCGCGCCGACCTCTGGCGCGCGGGGCTCGACTACGACCACGGCACCGGGCACGGCGTCGGCGCCTATCTGAGCGTGCACGAAGGCCCGCAGAGCATTTCGCGCCGCGGCAACGCCGAGTTGCTGCCGGGCATGATCGTGTCGAACGAGCCGGGATACTACCACGAAGGCGCGTTCGGGATCAGGATCGAGAACCTGCTGGTGGTGATGCCGCCGCAGACGCCGGCGGGCGGGGACCGTCCGATGCTGGGCTTCGAAACGCTCACCCTGGCGCCTGTCGACCGGCGGCTTGTCCGGTCCGACCTCCTGACGCGGCGGGAACGGGACTGGCTCAACGCCTACCACGCCCGGGTTCGCGAAGAACTCTCGCCGCTCGTCGACGCCGAGACCGGAACCTGGCTCGCTGAAAGCTGTGCGCCGCTGTGATTATGTGGTTTAATCCGCGGAAG
>JBHHXR010000063.1:0-15145 GCA_046757205.1 Paracoccaceae bacterium | reverse complement strand
TCGGTGGCGATGTGGCCCTTGTTGGCCTTCATGAAGGCCTCCAGCTTGTCCCTGGGGCCGGAGAGCCAGCGGGCGGAGGTGAACTGGGTCGGCTCGAAACGCACCGGCAGGCCGTATTCCATCTCGATCCGGCTGGCCAGAACGTCGAACTGGAGGGGGCCGACAACGCCGATGATCCAGCCCGAGCCGACCATCGGCTTGAAGAGTTTGGCGGCGCCTTCCTCGGCGAACTGCCTGAGCGCCTTGTCGAGATGCTTGGCCTTGAGCGGGTCGCCGGCGCGCACCGATTGCAGCAGTTCCGGGGCGAAGGAAGGAATGCCGGTGAAGCGCAGCGCCTCGCCCTCGGTCAGGGCGTCGCCAATGCGGAGCTGGCCGTGGTTGGGGATGCCGATGATGTCGCCCGCCCATGCCTCTTCGGTCACCGCGCGGTCCGACGCCAGGAACATCACCGGGGAGGCGATGGACATCTGCTTGGCGGTGCGCACGTGGTTGAGTTTCATGCCGCGCTGGAAATGGCCGGAGCACAGGCGGACGAAGGCGACGCGGTCGCGATGCTTGGGGTCCATATTGGCCTGAACCTTGAAGACGAAGCCGGAAACCCTTGATTCGTAAGGTAAGACCTGTCTGGGTTCGGCAGGCTGAACATGCGGCGGCGGGCCGAAGCCGCCGATCCCGTCCATCAGTTCCTGCACCCCGAAGGAGTTGATGGCCGAGCCGAACCAGATCGGTGTCATGGTGCCGTCGAGAAACGCCCGGGCGTCGAAGGCGGGCAGCAATTCGCGCGCCATTTCAACCTCTTCGCGGAGTTTCTGCAGAAGGTGCGGTGGCACGTGCCGGGCAAGTTCAGGGTCCTGCAGGCCCGCGATCGAGATGCTTTCGGCCTTGCGGTTGCGGTCTGCCCGCGACATCAGTTGCAGCCGGTCGTTCAGCATGTCGTAGCAGCCGAGGAACTCGCGCCCCATGCCGATCGGCCAGGACGCCGGGCACACGTCGATGGCCAGCGATTCCTGGATTTCGTCGATGATGTCGAAGGTGTCGCGGCTCTCGCGGTCCATCTTGTTGCAAAACGTCAGCACCGGCATGTCGCGCAGCCGGCACACCTCGAAGAGCTTGCGGGTCTGGCTCTCGACGCCCTTGGCGCCGTCGATGACCATGATCGCCGAATCCACCGCCGTCAGCGTCCGGTAGGTGTCCTCCGAGAAATCGGAGTGCCCCGGCGTGTCCACAAGATTGAACCAGAACTCCTTGAACTCGAACGACATTGCGGAGGCGGAGACGGAAATGCCGCGGTCCTGTTCCATCTTCATGAAGTCCGATCGCGTGCGCCGCGCCTCGCCCTTGGCGCGCACCTGTCCGGCCATCTGGATGGCGCCGCCGTAGAGCAGGAACTTTTCGGTCAGCGTCGTCTTGCCCGCATCGGGGTGCGAGATGATGGCGAAGGTGCGCCGCCGCGCGATCTGCGGCGGCAGCGCCGGCGAATTGTGGGCTCGTTCAGGCATGGATCGCTCATATAGGCGCGGCGCGGGCCGATGAAAACCCGTGAAAGCCCGGTTTCCGGGGTTCAGGCGTCCCTGGGCGCCTCTGCGCGGTCGGTCATGCCGTAATCGCGGATCACGCTTGCCACGCGCAGCCGGTAGTCGCGAAAAATGCCGCCGCGCCCTTTTGCCTGCGCCTTGCGGTGGCGCTGCCACGCCCGCCAGCGCGTCACCGCCGCCTCGTCGGTGAAGAAGGACAGCGACACGAGTTTTCCAGGGTCAGCGAGGCTCTGGAAGCGCTCGACGGAAATGAAACCCTCGATCTTTTCCAGTTCGGGGCGCAGTTCGGCGGCGAGGTCGAGATATTCCTGCTTGCGCTCGGGGTCCGGTACGACTTCGAATATGACGGCGATCATCGGGGCCTCGTCTGCTGCTGCGGCCGGGCTCTGCGCGCACCGTCGCTGCCCGTTTACCGCCATGTGCTACGATCCGGCCATTCGATCAAGGAGTTTCATCATGTCGAGCTTTACCCGTCCGCTTCAGGTCTATCCCGCGTCGTTTCGTTGCCGCCCGAAGGGCTGGTCCAACCTGCTGCCGCCGTCGATGCAGAAGACGCGCTGGGTTATCGGGCGCGAGATCGTTTACCTCGTGGACAGCAAGGAAACGCCGAAAGACACCGTCGCCGTGCCCGAGGGCTTTCTTTTCGACGGTCTGTCGGTGCCCTGGCCCGTGACGCTGCTGATCCCGAAGTCGCACCCGGCCTATCTGCCGGCGGCGGCGCTGCACGACTGGCTGTACGTCGATACCGGGTGGCGGGGTGACCGTCGGTACGCCGACGCGATCCTGCACGAGGCGTTGCTGGTGCTGGGCGCACCGAAACTGTGGGCGCGCCTGATCTGGCTGGCGGTGCGGGCCGCCGGCTGGGCGTTCTGGTATCCGCGCCGGTTGCGCAAGGGTTATGACAAATCGGTGCATCTGGTCGCGATGGACGGGTTTCTGGAGCGCCGCCAGCTGGTGTGAACTGTTGCGCCCGTGCTGCCCCTGCGTGGAAAGTGCCGCCGGGGTTCGCCGGCGACCTTGGTTTCGTCACAGTCCTGCGCATGCTTCGTTCCGGTCAAGACCGGAGCCTGCCATGCGCGTCGCGGCGATCCTTCTGGTGTTTCTCTTGTCCGCCTGTTTCGAGGCGGAAACGGTGATGCACGTCAATCCCGACCGCACCATCACCGCCAGTTCGACGGTGGAGATCGCCCGGCGGCTCTATGACTTCGACAGGAAGTCGAAAGCGCACAGCGACGATTACTGCGTCGGCGGCGATCTCGAGATCACCGATGACTTCGTGCGCTGTCATTTGTGGAGCAAGCTGCCCTTGCGCAATTTCCGGCTGGCGGCGGCGAACGGACTGCCGGCGATCACCGCGCGGGCCATCGGCGACGAGATCATCCGGGTGGAGATCCCGGTGCGCGCGCTGATGCAGGCGATGTTCAAGGCCAAGTCCCTGAAACCGGAGGAGGAGCGGTCGCTGAAGCTCGCCAAGCCCTTCATCGGCCGCGCCATGCAGGACCGGAAACTCGTCTACGCGATAGAGGGCTACCGCGTCGTAAAGACCAATGGCCGGCTGAGCGAGGATCGTACGCGCGCCGAAGTGGCGGTTCCCATGGCCGACGTTGTCGACGGCACGGCCGAGGCACCGCGGATCTTCTTCGCCGAGGTGCGTTTCGAGAAGTGCCGGGTGGCGTTTTTCTGCCGCTGAGGTCTTTCGCCCGACGCTCCCGGCCCGGAGCTCTGCCATCGATCGGTGCCGTCTTGCCGCGACAACAGGGCGGGGATACATGCGGCCGGTCGCGACAGGGCGAGACTGGACGCGACAGGCCCCGGATCACGATGCCCCCACTTGAATCGCCCCGCCCGGTCTGGCCCGGAGCCGCGCCGACCATAGGGCGTGCACCCGACCGGGTGGGCGCGTAAGCGCCCGCCAAGGGGCGGGCGGGCGCATGCCCGGGACATCCGTCCCGGGCGGCTGTGCGGGCGGCTGAATGGTGAAAGACGCGGCAGGCCGCAGATCATCATGCGCTTTCGCTGAATCGCCCCGCCCGGCCGTCCGTCACCGGGGCGTCAGCTCCGGCGCCATTCCAGGTGTTGTTTGTTGTCCGTCGGCGGGGCTCTGTCGGTTTCCGCGGCAAGGAGTTTCTTCGCGGCGGGGCCGCGCGGCAGTCGGGGCCTCGGCGGACAATCCCAAAGCCGGGGTGTCGCTTCGCTTCCGCAAGGTCCCCGCCGGCGCGGGGATGACAAGGCTGGCGAAATTGCCCTACAGTCCGGCCGGACCACACCGGGAGGCATTCATGGATCTGGGGATCGGGGGCAAGCGCGCCATCGTCTGCGCGGCGTCGAAGGGGCTGGGGCGCGGCTGCGCCGAGGCGCTGGCGGCGGCCGGCGTCAATCTGGTGATCAACGCCCGCACCGAGGGGCCGCTGCAGGAAGCGGCGGCGGCGATCGCGGCGGCTTCGGGCGTGCAGGTGACGGCGGTGGCCGTCGACATCGCCACCGAAGAGGGCCGCGCCAGGGTGCTGGCGGCCGGCGAAGGCGCCGACATCCTCGTCAACAACGCCGGCGGGCCGCCGCCGGGCAAATGGACCGACTGGTCGCGCGAGGATTTCATCGCCGCGCTGGATGCCAACATGCTGGCGCCGATCGCCATGATCCAGGGCACCGTCCCTGCGATGATGGAACGCGGCTGGGGACGGGTGGTCAACATCACCTCGGTTGCCGTCAAGGCACCGATCGCCGTTCTCGGCCTGTCCAATTCCGCGCGCACCGGGCTGACCGGTTTCGTCGCCGGAACTTCGCGGCAGGTGGCGCCCTCCGGCGTCACCATAAACAACCTGCTGCCCGGCATCCACGCCACCGACCGGGCGATCAGCCTCGACACCGCGGTCAGCAAGGCCGAGGGGATCAGTATCGAGGAGGCGAAGCAACGGCGCGCCGCCACCATCCCGGTGCGCCGCTACGGCACCGTTTCCGAATTCGGCGCCATGTGCGCTTTCCTGTGCTCGCGGCACGCCGGATTCATCGTCGGACAGAACATCCTCGTGGACGGCGGCGCGACGAACGCGACGATGTAGGCGGCGCGGAGGCTTGCGGCGTGAGGCGGGCATTGCTAAGTGGGGCGAACAAACCCGATAGAATTCATCAGGTTTAACGGGAGTCGCCTGCGTGACCGATACGCCGACAGCCGGGCCGGGCCTATCGCTTGACGGCATCGTCAAGGAATACGACGGCGTGCGCGTGGTCGACCGGCTGACGCTGGAAATGGCGCCGGGGCAGGTGACGTGCCTGCTCGGGCCATCGGGATGCGGCAAATCGACGACGCTGCGGATCGCCGCCGGGGTGGAACGGCAAAACGCCGGCAGCGTGGCGGTAGGCGGCAGGGTCGTCTCCGACGGGCGGCTGCACCTGCCGCCGGAGAACCGCAACGTCGGGCTGATGTTCCAGGATTTCGCGCTGTTCCCGCATCTGACGGTGGAGCAGAACGTGGCCTTCGGCCTTCGCGGCGCGCGCGGCGACAGGGCGGCGCGGGCGCGCGAGTTTCTCGAGCGGGTGAATCTTTCGCATTTCTCGGACAAGTACCCGCACCAGATTTCCGGCGGCGAGCAGCAGCGGGTGGCGCTGGCCCGCGCGTTGGCGCCGAAACCGCGGGTGATGCTGATGGACGAGCCGTTTTCCGGGCTCGACAACCGGCTGCGCGACGACGTGCGCGACGAGACGCTGGCGATTCTCAAGGACGAGGGCACGTCGGTGCTGCTGGTCACCCACGAGCCGGCCGAGGCGATGCGCATGGCCGACCAGATCGCGCTGATGCGCGACGGCGCCATCGTGCAGACCGGGGCGCCCTACAATATCTACAACAATCCCCGCGACCGCGCCGCGGCGGCTTTCTTCTCGGACGTCAACATCATTCGTGGCGTGGTGCGCAACGCCCAGACGCAAAGCCCGTTCGGAATTTTTCTCACCCCCGGCCTGGCCGATGGCACGATAGTCGAGATCGTGATCCGTCCGCAGCACCTGAAAATGGATTTCGACCGCAACGGCAAGGGCCCGAACCCGACCCAGAGCGACGGCGTGCCGGCGCGCGGCCAGGTCAGCCGGGTGCGTTTCATCGGGCAGGAGAGCCTGCTGGAAATGCGCATGGACTACGACCAGTCGATCCTCAAGGCGACCATCCCGGGCGTGTTCCTGCCGCCCGAAGGCACGCCCCTGTGGCTGTCGCTGCGCCGCGACCGGTGTTTCGTGTTCCCCACCGAAATGCGCCGGGCGGCGGAGTAGGCCGAAGATCGCGCCGGCCGGGGGCCCCTTGTGCCGTGAAGGCAACGTTCCGCATCCGGGCGGTTCCGGCGGGCTCCGGCGCCGCGCCGCGAACCGGCCGCGAGAACTGGGATTTCCGTTTCCCATGGGGTAGCGTGGCGATGTAACCGAAATTTCGCGCGTGTGCGTCGATTTTGGGGTTTGATCCTGCGGGTCGGAGTCAATACATGTATGCCCCGTCCCCGGGGACGGGTGGCGGCGTCGGGCCGCCAGGAAACTTAGGAGCGAACCATGCTGAACAATATTGGTCTTCCCGGCCTTCTTCTGATCGCCGTTGTTGTGCTGGTCCTCTTCGGCCGCGGCAAGATCTCATCGCTGATGGGTGAAGTCGGCAAAGGGATCACCAGTTTCAAGAAAGGGATTTCGGAAGGCAAGGAAGAAGCCGAAGCCATAGAGCGCGCCGCCGACGAGGCGGTCGACGTGACGCCGGACAAGGACAAGGCCTGACGGGCGCCGTCTGAAGGACCCCGGAGATGTTCGACATAGGCTGGATGGAGCTGCTGGTGATCGGCATCGTGGCGCTGATCGTCGTCGGCCCCAAGGACCTGCCCGGCATGTTCCGGACGGTCGGCCGCTATGTTGGCAAGGCGCGGTCGATGGCGCGCGAGTTCCAGCGTACCATGGAACAGGCCGCAGACGAGGCGGGCCTGAAGGATGCCGTCAAGGATATCAAGGGCCTCGACAACATCGGCCTGCCGAGCGCCACGTCGACGGCGCGCAAATACGCCAAGAACATGATGACCGGCGACGCGGACGACGATCCGGCGGAGACCCCGGGCACGAAGGCGGACGGGCCCGATGCCACGGCCAAGCGGGCGAAACCGGCGGCAAAGGCCAAGCCGGGCGGCAAGGCGGCCGCGAAGGCGAAACCAGCGGCGAAGGCCAAGGCGACGCCCAGGGCGAAAGCGAAGCCAGCCGCCGCCAAACCGGCCACGTCGAAGCCGCCCACACCGAAGCCGGCCACCGCGAAAGCGGCGCGCCCGAAGACGGCAACGGCCAAGGCAGCGTCGAAAAAGGCGGTATCGGGGACCGCTGAGACATGAGCGAGCAAGATATCGAGGACTCCTCGGCGCCATTGATCGAGCATCTCGCCGAGTTGCGCACCCGCCTTATCCACTCGGTAATAGCGTTCATCATCGGCATGGTGATCTGCTTCACCGTGGCGCGGCCGATATTCAATTTCCTGGCGCAGCCGATCTGCGAACAACTGATCGCGCATGGCGGCAATTGCGACCTGATCTTCACCGGGCTGCAGAAGGGTTTCACAACGGCGATCAATATCTCGCTGTTCGGCGGATTCGTTCTGTCGTTTCCCTATGTCGCCTTCCAGATGTGGCGTTTCGTGGCGCCGGGGCTGTACAAGCAGGAAAAAAACGCCTTCCTGCCTTTCCTGATCGCGTCGCCGGTTCTGTTCATGCTGGGGGCGGCCTTCGCCTACTACGTCGTGCTGCCGCTGGCGTTCAACTTTTTCCTTGGCTACCAGCAACTGGGTCCGGCCGGCGAGGCGGTGGCCACCGACGGGCCGAGCGCCGTCGGCATTTCGTTTCTCGGCACCATCGACGAGTATCTCGGGCTGACGATGAAATTCGTCATCGCCTTCGGGCTGTGCTTCCAGATGCCGGTGCTGCTGACGCTGATGGGCAAGGCCAACCTGGTCTCCGCCGAGGGACTGGGCGGCGTGCGGAAATACGCCATGGTCGGCATTCTGGTGCTGGCCGCCATCGTTACGCCGCCGGACGTGATTACCCAGGTCATCCTCTTCACGGTTGTATACGGGCTTTACGAGATCTCCATCCTGCTGGTCAGGATGGTGGAGAAAAAGCGTGAGGAACAGCTGCGCGCCGAGGGTTATTACGACGACGAAGAAGACGAGGAACCGGCAGAGTGAAGAAACGCGCGGCCGACGCGCTGGTGCGGATCGCCGAAGCGCTGGAGCGGATATCGCCGGCCGATCACACGAATGTCGATTTCGACGCGGCGGAAGCTTTCGTCTGGCAGACCGGGCCCGACCGGCTGGTACCGGTGGCGCGCGTCAACCGGATCGGGCTGGGGCTGCTGGTAGGGATCGACCGGGCGCGCGACACGCTTCTGGCCAACACGCGGCAATTCGCGGCCGGGCTGCCGGCCAACAACGTGCTGCTGTGGGGCGCCCGCGGCATGGGCAAGTCCTCGCTGGTGAAGGCGGTGCACGCCGAAGCCGGAGCGGCGGCTTCCGGCATGCTGGTGCTGATCGAGATCCTGCGCGAGGACCTGCCGTCGATCGGGCGGCTGCTGAACCGGCTGCGCGGGGTGGAAAAGCGGTTCCTGCTGTTTTGCGACGACCTTTCGTTCGATCATGACGACAGCCATTACAAGTCGCTCAAGGCGATCCTCGACGGCGGCATCGAGGGGCGGCCGGACAACGTGGTGTTCTACGCCACGTCGAACCGCCGGCACCTGATGCCGCGCGACATGATCGAGAACGAGCGCTCTTCGGCGATCAACCCCTCCGAGGCGACCGAGGAGAAGGTGTCGCTGTCGGACCGCTTCGGGCTGTGGCTCGGCTTCCACCCGTGCTCGCAGGGCGAATACCTGGCGATGATCCGGGGGTATTGCGACGCGCTCGGCATCGAGATATCCGACGCCGATCTGCGCGCCGAGGCCATCGAGTGGCAGCAGACGCGCGGCGCCCGCTCGGGCCGGGTGGCGTGGCAGTACGTCACCGATCTGGCCGGAAGGCGTGGCGTGGCGCTGAATATCTGAGAGGCGCGGGATCCAGACCGGGATGCCCAAAGTCGGAATCACCTTCATGAAAGGTGACTGCCCCGACCACAGGGCTGCGCTTGCCCGGGCTGGCGCAACTGCGCCTACCGAGGGGCAGGCAGGCGCAGCCCGGGCCGCGAGCGACCCGGGCGGGATAACCGGATATGTTTCCAGGTAAACTCGTCATGCTCTATCGCAAAAAATAGAGGTCCCGGCGCGAGGCCGGGACAGTTTGCCGAGGGAAATCGTGGGCCGATACGGTGCCGCGAAGGCCCGAGGTCCGGCTACAGGAACGGCATCGGGTCGATGGCCTCGGTGCCGCGGCGGACCTCGAAATGCAGCGACGGGTTCCTGCCGCCGGCGACGATGGCGATTTTCTGGCCGCGTTTGACTTTCTGGCCTTTCTTGACGGTGATCCCCGACACCCGGCCGTAGACGGTCAGCAGATTGTCGCGGTGGCGGATCACCACGATATCTCCCAGGGTTTCCGTCTTCGTGATGATCCAGATCTCGCCGGCGTCCGCGGCCTTGACCGTGGTTCCCTTGGTGGCCGCGAAATCGACGCCGGGGTTGCGCGCACTGCCGCGCCCCTGCGAATACGGTTTGACGATATTGCCCGGAACCGGGGCGAGGAACTGGCCGCCCGACGAAGCGGTGCGGAACTGGCCGAGATCGGCGGGCTCGGGCGGTGTTGCCGGTTTGATGTCCTTCGGCAGCGGTTTGACCGCGCTCGGCGGCGGTGTGACGCTCGAGCCGGTTCCCGGCGCTTCGGCAATGGTGGTGGTGGTCACTTCCGCGGTGGCAGCCGCCGCGGCGGTGCGGCGCGCGGCGGGCACCGGGATCAGCAGCACCTGCCCGGCACGTACCGAAAGCTTCTGGTCGAGGCCGTTCCACGAGGCCAGCGCGGTGACCGAGACGTTGTACTTGCGGGCGATGGAGAACGCTGTTTCGCCGGCCCGGACGGTGTGGCGCATGGGCTCGACCGCGCCCTGCGGTCCGGAACCGCCGGAAAACGGCGTGCCGGCCGCCGCGCCCGATTGCTCGATCGCGCTGGCAGCGAGTTCCGGCGTCCAGCGGGTGTCGGTTCCCGCCAGCGTCCCGCCTACGTTTTGCGGCAGGGCCAGCAATTCGCCGCCGCGCGGGCGGTAGTCCACCGGCAGGCCGTTGCGGCGCCCGAGCGCATCCGCCTGGATCCCGAGCCGGCCGGCGATCGATGCGACGCTGTCGCCGTCGCGGGCCACCACCACCTGGTATGTCGGGTAGGTGATGACACCGCGCGCGTCCGGTTCCGGGCGCGGCGCCGTCTGCACCACCAGCGCGCGCTGCTGGCCGCCGCCGAACGGCCCGCCGCCGCTGCAGCCGGCAACCGGAAGAATCGCGGCGCCCGCGAGGAGTGCCCGCGCCGTGTGGCCAAAACCGAGAGATGTCATCGTCCCTTGCCCCAATAAGTACCTGCCCGCGCCCGGTTTTCCGGGTCTGTCGTCTGCGCGGTCGCCAGAGGCGCCCTCGGCGGGCGGCACGCGGCGGACCGGCAGCAATTCCTTATACGCGATTTTGCCGGGAGTTTTAATAGCCTTAATCGGGGGTGGCGGCTCTCGTTTCGGGCAACGGCCGCTTTGAGCGCAAGACGGACAAGGTTCCGGCGCGCCGGTCCGCCCCGAATCAGGCCGAAGGCGCCGGGCGGGTGCCCGCCCGGCTCACGGTGGTCGGGATCGGGTGCAGGCCGTGCCCGTCGGCCCGCTGCCTTCGGGCCGGCCCCGCGCCGGGACCCTCGGCAGCAACATCCGCGGGACGGACGGCGAAGTCCCCCGCCTTCAATCCTCCGCCACGCCCTCCACCAGCGGCACGAAGCGGACCGGCAACAGTTCCTTGTACTCAAAACCCTCGGGCGTTTTCGTCACCTTGATCAGGTGCTGCACGGCGTCGGACTGGCCCACGGGAAGCACCATGATGCCGCCTTCGCGCAGTTGCGCCAGCAGGTTGGCAGGCGGGTCCTCGGCGGCCGCGGTGATGATGATGCGGTCGAAGGGCGCCTGCTCCGGCAGGCCGAGCGAGCCGTCGCCGGTGATCACGGTGACATTGGTATGGCCCAGACGCTCGAGCGTCCCGGCCGCCTTGCGGGCCAGCGAGCGATGCCTTTCGATGGTGTAGACCCGGCGCGCCAGCCGCGCCAGGATCGCCGCCTGGTAGCCCGAGCCGGTGCCGACCTCGAGCACCTTGCAGCGGCGGTCGAGCTTCAGCGCCTGGGTCATCAGCCCGACCACGGTGGGCTGGCTGATGGTCTGCCCGCAGGCGATCGGCAGCGGCACGTCATCGTAGGCGCGGTCGCGGAAGATGCCTTCGAGGAACTCGGCGCGCGGGGTCGCCTCCAGCGCCTCCAGCACCGCCTTGTCGGTGACGCCCTGGCTGCGCAGGCCGAACACGAAGCGCATCTGGCGTTCGTCGTGATCGGCAGGAAACATCGGGCTGGACATCGCGGCGCACTCTCCCCGTGCTGGGGTCATTCTAAGGCAGCCGACACCGCCGCGACAAGAGAGCGTGCGGTGAGATCGGCGCGCAGCGGGGTTACCGTGATGTAGCCGTCGGAGGCTTCGCGCGCGTCGGTGCCGGGGTCGGTATTGGCGTTGCCCTCGCCGTGGGTCAGCCACAGGAAGCGGCGGCCGTTCGGCGCCACCTGCGGCCTGACGCCGAACGTGGAATGCGGCCGGCGGCCCTGAACGGTGGCCTTGCAGCCGCTGATATCCGCCGCGGCGACGGGCGGAAAGTTGACGTTGTAGAAAACGCCGTAGGGCGCCTCGTGCCACGGCGCGGCATCCCACAGCGCGCGGCAGATGCCGGCGCCGTGGGCGCGGGCGGCGTCGAACGGGTCGCCGCCGGTAGTGCCGGGACCGTAATACTGCGACATGGCGATCGAGCGGACGCCCTGCAGCGCGCCTTCCATGGCGCCGCCGATGGTGCCGGAATAGAGCGTGTCCTCGGCCACGTTGTGGCCGCGGTTGACGCCGGACAGCACGAGGTCGGGCGGGCTGTCGGGCAGCACGTCGTGGAGACCGGCGAGCACGCAGTCGGCGGGCGAACCCTCGACCGCGAAGCGCCGCTCGCCGAGCTTCTCGATGCGCATCGGCCGGATGTAGGAGATGCAGTGCGACACGCCGGACTGCTCGAAGGCGGGCGCCACGACCCAGACCTCGCCGTCGGGCCCCGCCAGTTCGGCGGCGATCGTCTCGGCAGCGGCCAGCCCCGGCGCCGAGATGCCGTCGTCGTTGGTGATGAGAATGCGCATGCCCGCCCCTTGTGCCCGTTTGGCCTGCGGTTTAGCGGATAGGGTGGCGGGGGTCCATGCGCGATGTGCGGGATGCGTGCGGGCCGGCTGAACGATGGCTCGCGCGGCCGGCAGGGGGCGGCCAGGCGCGCGAACGCGGTGCAGGCTTCATGACAGGCCGCCGAAGGCGACGCCCGAGAGGTCAGCCATTTCCCGCCGCCACGTGGTCAGGTCGTCGGCCGTGAATTTCGACAGATGGTCATGACCGCAGGCACGCGCCATGACCTGCATCAGTTCCGCCGAAGCGGCGAAGAATTTCTGCAGGCGGCGCGCCGATTTCTCGATGTCCAGCCGGCTTACCAGATGCGGTTTCTGGGTGGCGATGCCGACCGGGCAGTTGTTGGTATGACAGGCCCGCATGGCGATGCAGCCAACGGCCTGCATGGCGGAATTGGCCACCGCAACGGCGTCGGCGCCCAGTGCCAGCGCCTTCACGAAGTCCGCGGGCTTTCGCAGACCGCCGGTGATGACCAGCGTGACGTCCTTGCTACCAGCCGCGTCCAGATGCCGCCTTGCCCGCGCCAGCGCCGGGATCGTCGGCACCGAGATGTTGTCGCGAAAGATGATCGGCGCGGCGCCGGTGCCGCCGCCCCGGCCGTCGAGAATGATATAGTCGACGCCGACTTCCAGCGCCGCGTCGATGTCCTTCTCGATATGTTGGGCGGATAGTTTGTATCCGATCGGGATGCCACCGGTTCTTTCGCGGACTTCGTCGGCGAATTCGCGGATTTGTGCGGGCTCGGTCCAGTCCGGAAACCGCGACGGGGAAACGGCGGGCTGGCCTTCCGCCAGGCCGCGCACTTCGGCGATGCGCCCCTTGACCTTGGCGCCGGGCAAGTGGCCGCCGGTGCCGGTCTTCGCGCCCTGGCCGCCCTTGAAATGGAACGCTTGGACCCTTTCCAGCTTGTCCCAGCTAAAACCGAACCGGGCCGAGGCAAGTTCGTAGAAATACCGCGAATTCGCCTGCTGCTCGTCGGGCAGCATGCCGCCCTCTCCAGAGCAGATGCCGGTACCGGCCAGTTCAGCCCCGCGGGCAAGGGCGATCTTCGCCGGTTCCGAAAGCGCGCCGAAGCTCATGTCGGAGACGAAAAGCGGGATATCGAGGCGGAGCGGTTTTCGCGCCCCTGGGCCGATCACGACGTCGGTGCCCACGGCCGCGTCGTCGAGCAGCGGCGCGCGGTGCAGCTGGGCGGTCAGAATCTGGATGTCGTCCCAGTCGGGTAAGGTGTTGCGGGGGACCCCCATGGCCTCGATCCGGCCATGATGGCCGGTGCGCGAAAGCCCCTGCCGCGCGTAACCCTGGATCAGGTCGTTGTACGGTTCCTCTTCGGTGCCGTGGCTGGTGTCGGCGTAAGCGCCGAGATAGGCGCTGCGATTGAAGGGCTGCGGGTTCTTGCGTTCCCAGGCGACGATCTCGTCTTCGTCGACCAGTACCTTGCCGTCCTTGACCCACGAGGAAAACTTCGGCAGGGCTTCGGCATTGTTGTATTCGGAGACACCGGAATCGAGCCGGTAATCCCAATAGTGCACGCCGCATATGAGGTTGCGACCGCGGACGAACCCGTCGGCCATCAGGGCGCCGCGGTGCAGGCAGCGGCCGTAGAAGACCGAAACCTCGTCGTCGAAGCGGGCCACGACGAGGTCGACGTTGCCGACCAGCGCGTGCTGCGGCTTGCGATCCTCCAGTGCGGCGAAATCGGCCACTGGAATTTTCTGCATCGGTTCCTCGTTCTCTGTGCCTGGTTTGCTTCCGGATGGCCGACGGCCGGACCGCAACGGGCGTGATCGTCAGGAGAGTGAGCCGTCCGCCCCGATCCGCGTCTTGCCGCGCATGTAGGGGTGGAGCACTTCCGGGATGACGATGGAGCCGTCCGCCTGCTGGCAGTTCTCGATGACCGCGATCAGGCAGCGGCCGACGGCGAGGCCGGAGCCGTTGAGCGTGTGGACGAATTCCGGCTTGCCGCCCTCTTCGGGGCGGAAACGGGCGTTCATCCGCCGGGCCTGGAAATCGCCGCAGACCGAACAGGACGAAATTTCGCGATAGGTGTTCTGGCCGGGCAGCCAGACCTCCACGTCGTGGGTGCGCCGCGCGCCGAAACCCATGTCGCCGGTGCAGAGCACGATGGTGCGGTAGGGGATGTCGAGCGCTTCCAGTATCCCCTCGGCGCATCTTGTCATGCGTTCCAGCTCGGCGCGGCTTTCGTCGGGGTGGGTGATCGACACCATCTCGACCTTTTCGAACTGGTGCTGGCGCAGCATGCCGGTGGTGTCCTTGCCGGCACTGCCCGCTTCCGAGCGGAAGCATTGCGAATGCGCGGTGACGCGGATCGGCAGCTCGGCCTCCGGCAATATCTTGCCCGCCACCATGTTGGTCAGCGTCACTTCGGAGGTCGGGATCAGCCACCAGCCGTTGGTGGTCTGGTAGCTGTCCTCGGCGAATTTCGGCAACTGCCCGGTGCCGAACATGGCCTCGGAACGAACGAGCACCGGCGTCCAGACCTCGGTCAGGCCGTTTTTTTCGGTGTGGGTGTCGAGCATGAACTGCGCCAGCGCCCGGTGCAGGCGGATCATGGCGCCCTTGAGGATGACGAAGCGCGAACCCGAAAGCTTCGCGGCGGTTTCGAAATCCATGCCCCGGGCGGCGGCCGGCACCTCGAAATGCTCCCTGGGATCGAAGGGCAAGTTCGGCGGCGTGCCCCAGCGGCGAAGCTCCACGTTGTCGGTTTCGTCTTCGCCGTCGGGCACGTCGTCATGCGGCAGGTTGGGCAGGCCGGCGAGCAGGTCCTGCAGGCGCGCGTCCTCGGCCTTGGCTTCCTCGTCGAGCCGGGCGATCTGATCCTTCTTCTCGGCCAGAAGCGCGCGCAGGCGCTCGAACTCCGCGGTGTCGCCCTTCGCCCTGGCCGCGCCGACCTGTTTGGAGGCGGCGTTGCGCGCCGCCTGCGCCTCCTCGGCGGCGAGGATTTTCGCCCGCCTTGCGGCGTCGAGCGCGAGGATTTCGGCGGCCACCGGCGCGATGCCGCGCCGCGTCATGGCGGCGTCGAAGGCTTCCGGGTTATCGCGGATCAGGCGGATGTCGTGCATGGGTAAGCCACTGCTGGATTCGGGTTTGGCGGGTTATGGCGGATTTCGCGGTCAGGTTGAAGCGGCTTGTTTCTTGAAGGCTTCCCAGCGTTTGTGGAATTCCTCCGGGTCGAGTTCTTCCTCTGGCCAGTGGTCGGGAGCCTTTAGACGATCGGGGAGTTTGGTA
>JBHHXR010000062.1:0-15416 GCA_046757205.1 Paracoccaceae bacterium | reverse complement strand
ATCCTGCTGCAGGGGTGCTCGAAGGTCGCCAAGGATTTCATGACGGTGATTGCGCCGCACGGGGGAGCACGTCATGGGGCTTGAGATCGGCATCCAGCCACTGACTTTCATCATGTTCGGCAGCCTGCTGGTTCTGCTGATGGCAGGCTTGCCGCTTGCCTTTGTCACCGGCGGACTGGCCTGCGTGTTCCTGTTCCTCCTGGGCGACGCCAGCACGCTCAATATCGTTCCGTCCCGGATATTCCCGCTGATGACGGACTATCAGCTCTCCGCGATCCCGCTCTTCATCTTCATGGCCTCGATGCTGGAACGCGCCGGCATCATCAAGGACATGTTCGACGTCATCTACAAGCTGCTGGGCGGTCTGAAGGGCGGGCTGGCCTCGGCCACCATCATCGCCTCGACGATTCTGGCGGCAATGGTCGGCGTCATCGGGGCGGCGGTGGTCACGATGGGCATCATTGCGCTGCCTGCAATGTTGCAACGCAACTACGACCCCAAGATCGCGATGGGCGCGATCATGGCGGGCGGTACTCTGGGCATCCTGATTCCGCCGTCGATCCTGGCCATCATCTACGCGGTGGTGGCCGAGCAGTCGGTGGGCGAACTGTTCATCGGCGCGGTGTTTCCCGGGCTGATGCTGTCGGGGCTCTACATCGTCTACGTGACGGCGCGCAGCTACATGAACCCCGAACTCGGACCTCCGATCCCGGTCGAAGATCGGGTCAGCGTTCCCGAGAAGATCGCCCTGCTGCAAAAGATGGCGGCGCCGATCCTGCTTATCATCGTCGTGTTCGGCGTGCTGTTCTCCGGCGCCGCGACGCCGGTCGAGGCCGCCGGCATCGGCACTTTCGGGTCCTTCATCGTGGCGGCGCTTCATGGCCAGCTCGACTGGCGCACGGTGCGCGAGGCCTGCATTACCACGCTCAAGGCCTCCTCGATGGTGATCTGGATCATGTTCGGCGCGACGATCTTCGTCGGGCTGTACGTGCTGGAGGGCGGACAAGCCTTCGTGACCGAATCGCTGGCGGCCACCGGTCTGGGGCGCTGGGGCATCCTGATCCTGATGAACATCATCCTGATCATTCTCGGCATGTTCCTCGACTGGGTTGGAATCCTGCTCCTGTGCGTTCCGATCTTCGTGCCCATCATCAAGGGCCTGGGGTTCGATCCGCTGTGGTTCGGGGTGCTCTATCTGGTGAACATGCAGATGAGTTTCCTGTCGCCGCCGTTCGGCTACGCGCTGTTCTACCTTCGCGGCGTAGCCCCCTCCTCCATTCCGATGTCGGATATCTTCAAGTCCGCCATTCCCTTCCTCGGGCTTCAGCTGGTGGGCCTGATCATCTGCATGGTCTTTCCCGAAATCATCACCTGGCTGCCGGGAAAGGTATATGGCGGCTGACCGGGCCGGGCTTCGATCAACGAAAGCGCTCCGCCCGGCCATGGCCCGATTTGACCGGTCATCCCTTTAGCCGGTGCAGACGCTGCGGACCTGACAAAAAGCTGACAGCTTCCGTAAGCGTATTGACCGGTCGCATGCTGTATCCATTGATTCGGGGCTGGATGATGAACCGAGGTAAAGGACCTAGTGAATATGACCAGAGAAACCGAAAACATGCTTGAACGGCGGAAATTGCTGACCCGCATCGGGCTCGCCGGCCTTGCCGGCGCCGCGATGTACGCGGTCCCCGCCTTCACCACGCTCAGCACGGCACAGGCCAGCAGCGGCGCCAGCGGCGGCGGCGGCGGCGGCGGCGGAAGCGATGGCCCGAGCGGTTCAAGCGGACCCTCGGCAACCGGACCGAGCGGCTCGGGCGCCGGTTTGCCGACCGACGGCACCGGAACCCCCCCGGCTGACGGTGCGGCGTGCACCGGCACCGACCCGAATGACCCACTGGCAGGATGCACTACCAACTAAGCCCCCACGGTAGCATCAGCGGGTAGGCAGGCGCCCCCGTCCGGCGAGCGGGCGGGGGCGTCTGGTGTTGAACCGGACCGAATTGCAGGGTCTGGCAGAGTAAACGGTAATCTGAGAGTATGCACGCGAGGTGCATGTTACGGGGCGCAATTGGAAGATGGGCAGGAATGTTCTTATAAAGTTCGACGATGTCGTTGCGCCGGTCATGTTCACCGGGTGCCGCGACGCGCTGGCCCTTCTACCGGACATACTTCCGTTTTGGCCGTTTCACGAGATCGCCGAGGCCGATGCGCCGGCCGACCCGCTCATCAGCGTTGGCGAAACCGCCGGCGGCGCCATGCTGTCATCACCGTTCATGGAAAGGCCGCTGGTCTATCGCGATCCGGTGGACACGGTCTGCGCGCTGATCGTCGAGCTTGCCTGGGCGACCCTGCGCGACCGGCCCGGCCTCTTGTGCGTGCACGGCGCGGCAGTCGAGTTTGCCGGCCGGCTGGTGCTCTTCCCGAACACCAAACGCGTCGGCAAGAGCACGCTGACCGCCTGCCTGTCGGCGCGCGGCATGCGTGTCTTCACCGACGATTTCCTGCCAATAGAGGTGGATGCAGGCGGCCTGCCGCTGGGTATCGCCGGCGGTGTCGCAGCACGGTTGCGACTGCCGCTGCCCGATGATCTCAGCGACGCCATGAAGCGTATCACGCAGGACAACATCGCGGCGGCGAACACCCGGTACGCCTATCTGAAGCCCGGGGCGGGCGGTCTCGCGCCACGCGGAACCCGCCTGCCTTTCGGCGCGATAGTGCTGCTGGAGCGGGATGCGACGTCGGAAGCATCGCTTCTACCGGCTGACAAGGCAGAGGTGCTGAGCGCCGCGATACGGCAGAATTTCTCGCGCTCGGTCAACCCGGGGCGCATCCTTCAGGCGTTGCATTTTCTTGCCTCCTCGGTGGAAATCAAAACGCTGAAATATTCGCGGGCCGAGGATGCGGCGGAGGCTTTGTGCAAGGCATTTTCCGCCTGGCCGCGGGAGATTTCGGCGGCGCGGCTCCCGGTCGCGGACTTTGCCGAGGACGGCGAGGTGCCGGTTCTGCCCGAGGTAAGGGAACGCTTCGACAGCAAGGCGCTTTACGTCCGTTCGGCCGACACGGTGGAATACACCGTCGATGATGCGCATTTCCTTGCCGACAACAACCGCTACGCCATCCACCGGTTGAACGAAATGTCGCTTGCCGTCTGGAAGCTTCTCGAGGAACCGGCGCCATTGGCCGATATCGTCGACATGTTCTGCCATGCCTTTCCGGACACGCCGCGCCAGAGGATCGACGACGACATCACGAAATTGCTTGAGATGTTCGTGGGAAACGGCTTGATTACAGCAGCTTCCACCCGCCCCCTGGAAACCGTAGAGGGCCAGTTGGAATGACCGAAGGGCGAAAACCGGAACACAATGACCTTACGCGGCGCGGCGCATTGCTTCGGCTTGGCCTTGGCGCGGTGGCGGCCTATGTGGCGCCGTCGGTACTGACCGTCAGCGAAGCCATTGCCGACAGCAAGGATTCCGATTCCAGCGGCCCATCCGGCCCGGGCGGCGGCGGTGGCGGTGGCGGCGGCGGAGACGATGGCGGCGGCGGCCGGAGAGAACCCGACACCTGCGGATACCACCACTCGGGAGACGACAGCGCCACGATGCCGGAGCGTGACTACCGCAAGGCGCAGGCAGCCGTCGACCAGGGCCGCGCGCTGCCCCTGCGGGAAGTGTTCAAGTCGGTGATCAAGAAGCTTGGCGGGCGATTCGTCGAGGTAAGGTTCAAGGATTCCCGCTCCGAACCGGCGTATCAGTTGCGAATGATTTCCGGCAAGGGATCGCTGATCGCGGTACACGTGGAAGCCGCGACCGGGCGGATAACGAAAATCTCGGATTGCTGAATGCGCGTATTGATCGTCGAAGACGAACCGAAGATTGCCGGGCTTATCAGCAGCGCGCTCGCCGCATCCGGCTACGTGCCGGAACGCGCCGCCGATGGCGAGGAAGGATGGTTTCTCGGCAGTACCGAATCCTACGCCGCGGCTATCCTGGACATCGGCCTGCCCAAGCTCGACGGGCTGAGCGTGCTGCGCAACTGGCGCAACGAGGACAACCGGATGCCGGTGCTGCTGCTGACCGCCAAGGGGAGCTGGCCGGAGCGCGTGCAGGGCATTGACGCCGGTGCCGACGATTACCTGGTGAAGCCGTTCCAGATGGAGGAACTGCTGGCGCGGCTTCGGGCGCTGGTGCGGCGATCGACCGGCATGTCGAAATCGGTCCTGACATTCGGTGCGCTGACCATGGACCTGCGCCAGATGAAGGTTTCGGAAAACGGGATGCCGGTCAATCTTACGCCGCTCGAATACCGGCTGCTTAATTATCTCGTCCATCACGCCGGGAAGGTAATCTCGCAGGAGGAACTGGCGAGCAACATCTATTTCCAGGATCAGGAACCCAACAGCAATGCCGTCGAGGTTACGGTCGGACGGCTGCGGCGCAAACTGAAAACCGACCTGATCCAGACGCGGCGGGGATTCGGTTACGTGATAGACGCCGGAGCCGAATGAAGCGGTCCTCGCTCAGCGTCAGGCTGTTGATCGCCGCCAGCCTGTCCACCGCCATCGCCATCGCCGCAACCGGCGCCGCCATCGCATTCCTGTTCGAAGCGTTCTTTGAAGAAAGAATCCGCTCCGAACTTGAGGTGCAGCTGACGGAACTGACAGCGCATCTGACCCACGGTGCGGACGGCACGATCGACGTGACACCGATGCCCGACCCGCGCTTCGGTCAGCCTTTCAGCGGGCTTTACTGGCAAGTCGAGCCGGAGGAGGGCAGTGCCGTCCTGTCACGGTCGCTGTGGGATCAGAAGATATCCGTCGACAGGCCGGCCACGGCCGGCAAGCCGGTCAGCGCCAAGATTACGCACTCGGACGGATCGCGCCTGCTGGCGGTGAGCTGGCGCATCCTGGTCGGCGGACAGCAAGCGCCCGAATCGGTGGTCTTGACGGTTGCTTCCGATCTGGAGGACGTGACGCTTGCCGCTCAGCGGTTCCGAAGCAATATCGCGACCTGGCTCGGCCTGCTTGCCGTGGCGCTGATCACGGCCGCCTGGTTGCAGGTCCGCATCGGGCTTCGGCCATTGGAGAGGATAAGGACGCAAATCCAGAGCGTTAAGGCGGAACCTTCGCGCCGTCTGCCGGCGGAGTTTCCCAGTGAAGTCCTGCCCCTCGTCGAGGAGGTAAACTCGTTGCTCGACGACCAGCAGGCTTCGCTCGGCAAGGCACGGCAGCGCGCCGGCGACCTCGCGCACGGTCTGAAGACACCGCTGACGGTCATGCGCGCGCTGGCCAAGGAAACGAGAGACGCGGGAAACGCGCGGATCGCCGGCCAGATCGAAGAGCAGATCACCGCGATGCGGAATTTCGTCGAGCGCGAGCTGGCGCGCACCCGCACCGGCATGGCCGAGAGGACCCGCAGCGGCCTCGCCGAGGTGGTGACGCGCATGGTCGACGCAATGAAGAAACTGCCGGGCGGCGGCGCGCTTGACTGGCAGGTGCAGGTTCCACCCGAATTGACCGCCCCGTTCGACGAACACGATCTGTCGGAACTCCTGGGCAACCTGCTTGACAATGCCCGCAAGTTCGCGACCTCGCGGGTTCGCGCGCGCGCGCGCGTCGTCGACGGCGAGACCGTCGAACTGGTGATCGAGGATGACGGCCCCGGCGTGCCGGCCGACAAGCTGGAAGCCATCCTGGAGCGCGGCGAACGCATCGACGCCGACAAGCCCGGCCACGGCCTGGGGCTGGCGATCGCCCGCGACCTCGCCGCCAGTCACGGATGTGCGCTGGAACTGGAAAACGCCGATCCGGGCGGGCTGGTGGTCCGCGTCCGCTGGCCGGTCAGCCCGCCGGCAAACTGAAGCGGGATGACTCTTGATGGAAACCGCTGCCCGAACGGACAAGGATCGCGCCTGCCCCGGGGCCGGCGCGATCCGGGGCTGCGCCCCGGGCCGGACGGCGGGGCGGGGCGAATCGCGGAAAGGGCATCATGCCCTGAAGCCCGCCGCGGTCAGATGCACTGCCGATAGAGGACGGTCAGGTTCTCGACCGTCAGTTCGACCGGGTTGCCGCCGCAACTCGGGTCCTCGATCGCCATCGCCGCCATCTCCTCTATCCTGTCGGTACCGACGCCCAGGCCCGACAGCTTGTCGGGCACGTCGAGCATGGCGCGGAGTTCGAGAACGTAGTCGAAGAACCCGTCAAAACCACCTGATATTCCAAGATAAGCCGCAGCACTTGCAATCCGGTCCTCGATCGCCGGGCGGTTGAAGCGCAGCACCGGCGGGATGACCACGGCGTTGGTCATGCCGTGATGCGTGTTGTAAAGCGCGCCGACCGGATGCGACAGCGAATGCACCGCCCCGAGACCCTTCTGGAAGGCCACCGCACCCATGGCGGCGGCGCTCATCATGTGGGCGCGGGCCTCGATGTCGAAACCGTCGGCAAAGGCGCGCGGCAGGTAGTCCTTGACCAGCCGCATGCCCTCCAGCGCGATGCCCTGGCTCATCGGGTGGTAGAAGGGTGACGAGAAGGCCTCCAGCGAATGGGCGAAGGCGTCCATGCCGGTACCGGCGGTGATGACTTTTGGCATGCCGAAGGTCAGTTCGGGGTCGCAGATCACCACCTGCGGCAGCACCTTGGGGTGGAAGATGATCTTCTTCACATGGGTTTCGGAATTGGTGATGACCCCTGCCCGGCCGACCTCCGACCCGGTGCCGGCGGTCGTCGGCACCGCCACGATGGGCGCGATGGCGTCGGCGTCGGCGCGGGTCCACCAGTCGCCGACATCCTCGAAATCCCACACCGGACGGGTCTGACCGGCCATGAAGGCGACGATCTTGCCGAGATCGAGGCCCGAGCCGCCGCCAAAGGCGATGACGCCGTCGTGGCCGCCCTCCCTGAACGCCTCGATACCGGCGTCGAGGTTGCGGTCGCTGGGGTTCGGGTCGACTTCGGAAAACATCGCCCGGCCGAGCCCGGCTGCGTCGAGAATGTCGAGCGCATTCTGCGTGATCGGCAGATTGGCGAGGCCGCGATCGGTGACCAGCAGCGGGCGCGACATTCCGGCCGCGCCACAGGCGTCGGGCAGTTCCTTGATGCGCCCGGCGCCAAAACGGATCGAGTTCGGGTAGGACCAGTTGCCAGTTAGGTTCATTTGGTGACTTTCTTCAGGTGGTACGATTTCGGCCGCGTCAGGTTGCGAAAGCCGATTTCGGAAAGCGCGCCGCCGCGCCCGGTGCTCTTGCAGCCGGTCCAGCACAGGCCCGGGTCGAGGTAATCGGCGCGGTTCATGAAAACGGTGCCGGTTTCGATCCTCGCGCCCAGCGCCGCCGCGCGTTCAGGGTCGTTGGTCCACAGCGAGGCGGTCAGGCCGAACTCGCTGTCATTCATCAGGGCCACCGCCTCGTCGTCGTCCCGCACCGCCATGATGCCGACCACCGGTCCGAAGCTCTCCTCGCGCATGACCCGCATGTCGTGGGTCACGTCGGTCAGGATCTGCGGCATCAGGTAGGTGCCGCCGTCGTCCTGCGGGAAGAGCGCCGGGTCGACGTGCGCCCTGGCGCCCGCCGCGATGGCCTCGGCGGTCTGGGCGCGCACCAGGTCGGCGAAACGGCGGTTGGCCATCGGCCCGAGCGTGGTTTCCGGGTCCAGCGGATCGCCGAGGCGGTAGCCGGAAACCACGGCGACGGCCTTCTCGACGAAGGCGTCGAACAGCGGCTCGGCGACGTAGATGCGCTCGATACCGCAGCAGCACTGGCCGGAGTTGAACATGGCGCCGTCAATCAGCGTGTCGACGGCGGCGTCGAGATCGGCGTCGTCCATCACGTAGCCCGGGTCCTTGCCGCCAAGCTCGAGGCCAAGGCCGGTGAAGGTGCCGGCCGCCGCGCGCTCCATGGTGCGGCCGCCGTTCACCGAGCCGGTGAAGTTGATGAAATCGAAGCTGCCCGAAGATATCAGGTCTTCGGTGGTCTGGTGATCGAGGAAGAGATTGACGAACAGGCCCTCCGGCAGGCCCGCTTCCTCGAAGGCGCGCACCATGCGCTCGCCGACCAGCAAAGTCTGCGTGGCGTGTTTCAGCGCCACCGCGTTGCCGGCGATAAGCGCCGGCGCGACGGAGTTGATCGCCGTCATGTAGGGGTAGTTCCACGGCGCGACGACGAAGACCACGCCGTGCGGTTCCATCTCGATGCGCCGCTCGAAAGCGTCCGATTCCTCGACGATTATCGGCGCCAGCGCGCGCTCGGCGATATCTGCCATGTAGGAGGCGCGCTCGTCGACGCCGCGAAACTCGCCGCCGTAGCGCACCGGGCGGCCCATCATGCGGGCAAGCTCCGGCACCACCTCGTCGTTCATCTCGCCGAGCCGCGCCACGCCGGCGCGAACCAGCGCGACCCGCTCGGCCAGCGGCCGGGCGCGCCACGCCGCCTGCAACGCCCGGGCGGTGCTTACGGCAATAGCGGCTGCGTCCGGTTCCATCACCGGGCGCTCGGCGAAAACCGACCCATCAATCGGCGACATGCATCGAAGCATCTTGGTCATGGCACTGTCCGTTCTGAAGCGGGGGTTCTACCCTGTCTTACCCCCGGTCGAAGCCCCGGTGTATTTCCCAATCCGTCACCACCCTGTCGTATTCCGACTGTTCCCACATGGCGGCGTGGTGGTAGTGGTCGATCACCTCGTCGCCGAACGCCGAACGCAGCATTTTCGAGTTGGTCAGCAGCTCGGCCGCCTCGCGCAGCGTCGCCGGCACGTCGCGCACTTTCGCGGCCTCGTAGGCGTCGCCGACGAAGGCGGGCTCCAGTTCCAGCTTGCGCTCGATGCCATCGATGCCGGCGGCAATCTGCGCCGCAAGTGCCAGATACGGGTTCAGATCGGAGCCGCCGATGCGGCACTCGATGCGCACCGCCTTGGTGCCTTCGCCGCAGAGCCGGAAACCGGCGGTACGGTTGTCGGGCGACCAGATTGCCTTGGTGGGCGCGAACAGCCCCTTGGTGAAGCGCTTGTAGGAGTTGACGTTCGGGGCGAGGAAAAAGGTGATCTCCTGCGCGTGTTCCAGAAGCCCCGCCACGTAGTGGCGCATGGTGTCCGACATGCCGTGTTCGGCGGACTTGTCGAAAAAGAGCGGCGTCTTGCCGTCGGCCGACCACAGCGACTGGTGGATATGCGACGACGACCCGGCGATATCGGTGCCCGGCTTGGCCATGAAGGTGATCGAGTTGCCGTTCTGCCACGCGATTTCCTTGCAGGCGTTCTTGACGATGGCGTGGGTGTCGGCGGTCATCAGCGCATCCGAATAGCGGATGTTGATCTCCTCCTGCCCGGCAAACGCCTCTCCCTTGGAGCACTCGACCTCGATGCCGGCGCCGTAAAGACCGTTGCGGATGGCGCGCATGACGTTTTCTTCGCGGCTGGTCAGGTGGATCGAGTAGTCGGCGTTGAACGGGCCCACGGTATGCAGATCGCGGTAGCCCTTTGCCAGCGCCTCGTCATAGGTTTCGCGGTAGAGAAAAAACTCCAGTTCCGTCGCCATCATGGCGCTCATGCCCAGATCGTCCAGCCGGGCGAGCTGGCGTTTCAGAACCGCGCGCGGCGAATGCGGCACGTCGGCGTGGGTGTGATGGTCCTGCACGTCGCAGATCACCAGCGCCGTGCCCTCCAGCCACGGGATGCGGCGCAGCGTGGCGAGATCGGGCTTCATGGTGTAGTCGCCGTAACCGGCTTCCCACGACGAGGCGCGGTAGCCCGGGACCGTCTCCATCTCGAAATCGGTGGCCAGCAGGTAGTTGCAGGAATGGGTTTCCTGGTGCGCGCTGTCGAGGAAATTGGAGACGTGGAAGCGCTTGCCCGCCAGCCGGCCCTGCATGTCGACCTGGCAGGCGATTACCGTATCGATCTCGCCGCTGGCAGCGGCGGAATTGAGATCTCCGAGTGTCATGTTGCCGGGCATTTGACCGCTCTGCTCATGATTTCAGGGGGAAGGGAATGGCCCCGCCCCTTGCGGGGCGAGGCCGGGTTCGCAATCAGCCATAACGGTACGGCCGGCCGGCCTTGGCCATGACCGCGTTGTATTCCTTGATGATTTTCACCACCTTGGCCGCAGTCTCGGTTTCGGCGGCAATCTCGTCCCAGAATTCGAGCGCGGCGGCTTCCACCGTCGACCATTCTTCGTCGGGGATCGCGGTAAGCTTCAGCTTGGTGCCGTTGACACGCAGCGCGGCCTCGCCGCCCCAGTACCACCACTGGCGATAGTAGTGGCTGCTGTCCATGGTTACTTTCAGAAGCTCCTGAAGATGCTCCGGCAGCTCGTTCCAGCGGTCCATGTTGGCAAAGAAATGGCCGATCCAGGCGCCCGAGATGTTGTTGGTCAGGAAGTAGTTGGTCACGTCGGCCCAACCAACCGTGTAGTCTTCCGTGATGCCCGACCAGGCGATGCCGTCAAGCTCGCCCGTCTGCACGGCCACTTCGATGTCCTCCCAGGGCAGCGTCACCGGAACGACGCCGAACTTGGACAGGAAACGCCCGGCCGTCGGGAAGGTAAAGACCCGCTTGCCTTTCAGGTCCGCAAGGCTGTTGATCGGGTCCTTGGTGTTGAAGTGACAAGGATCCCAGGAGCCCGCGGAAATGTGCTTGACGCCGACCTTGGCGTATTCCGCCTTCCATATCTCGTCCAGCCCGTACTGGTTGAACAGTACCGGCACGTCGAGCGAATAGCGCAGCGCGAACGGGAAATAGCCGCCGAACACGGTGACGTCCGTCGGCGAGGCCATCGAGTCGTCGTCGGACTGCACGGCGTCGATGGTGCCGCGCTGCATTGCACGGAACAATTCGCCGGTGGGGACAAGCTGATCGGAGAAGAACAGCTCGATCTGCATTTCGTCGCCGGCGATCTTGTTGAAGGAGTCGATCGCGGGTTTGACCACATGCTCGGCCAGCGCCGGGCCGGCATAGGTCTGCAAACGCCAGCGGATCGTCGACTGAGCGATGGCCGGGGTGGCCAGCGCAGCCGACCCCGCGGCGGCGCCGATACCGGCCTTCTTCAGGAAATCGCGTCTCGTACTCATTTTTTCCTCCGTCTGTTGTAGACCCAAAACCGCGGGTCCGGTTGTTTGCTCCGCACAGCGCGGAGCCATGATACCCGTTTGCCCCATGTCAGTTGAAGTAGACATAGTGCGGCAGCCAAAGCGCGATGCCGGGGAAGGCAATAACCAGCGCCAGGGCCAGAATCATCACCGCCACGAACGGCACGATCGAGCGGTAGATGTCCATCAGGGAGATTTCGGGGGGCGCCATGGCGCGCATCAGGAAGAGATTGTAGCCGAAGGGCGGGGTCATGTAGGCGATCTGGCAGGTGATGGTATACAGCACGCCGTACCAGATCAGATCGAAACCCAGCGCCTTGACCAGCGGCACGTAGAGCGGCGCCACGATTACCAGCATCGCGGTATCGTCGAGGAACGTGCCCATGATGAGATAGGATATCTGCATCATGATCAGTATCTCCCACGGGCCCAGGCCAAGCTTTTCAACGAAGAGTCCCTCGATCGCCTTCACCGCCCCGAGCCCGTCGAACACGGCGCCGAATCCGAGAGCGGCGAGAATGATCCACATGAACATGCACGATACGGCAAGCGTCTGGCGCACCGTCGTCTCGAACACTTCGCGCGTGAATCTCCGCTTGATGACCGCCGCGACCGTGGCCGTCAGAGCGCCGATGGCCGAGCTTTCGACAAGGCTCGTGTAACCGAGCAGGAAAGGGCCCATCATGGAGCCGAATATCGCAAGCGGCAGAAGCCCGGCGCGAAGAAGGCGGAGCTTTTCGCTCATCGGAACATTGCGTTCCTGCTCCGATAATGCGGGACCGAGATGCGGTTGGAACCAGCAACGGACGGCGATGTACAGGATGAAAAGCCCGGCCATCATGAGCCCGGGCAGAACGCCGGCGAGCCAGAGCTGGCCGACCGGCTGGCGCGCGATCATCGCGTAAAGCACCAGCACCACGGAGGGCGGCACCAGGATACCGAGCGAAGACCCGGCCTGGATGACGCCGGTAACCATGCGCGTGTCGTAGTTGCGGCGCAGAAGTTCGGGCAGCGCGATGGTCGCGCCGATCGCCATGCCGGCCACCGAAAGGCCGTTCATCGCCGAAATCAGCACCATCAGCCCGATCGTTCCGATCGCCAGCCCGCCGCTGAGCGGCCCCATCCAGACGTGGAACATCCTGTAGAGGTCATCGGCGATGCGGCTTTCCGACAGCACGTAACCCATGAAGATGAACATCGGCAGCGTCAGCAGCGGATACCATTTCATCAATTTCATCGCCGCCGTGAAGGGGATGTCCGCGCCACCGGTTCCCCACAGCGCCAGCGCCGCGACGCTGGCGACGAATCCGATCGCGGCAAACACCCGCTGCCCGGTCATCAGCATCAGCATCATCGAGGCGAACATGGTGGTGGCAATGGCCTCGTAGGACATCAGAGTTCCTTTCCGCGGATGCGAGCGACGTCCTTGAGGAACTCCGCGGAGGCCTGAAGTATCATCAATACAATGCCGATACAGGCGATGATCTTTATCGGCGCCATGTACGGTCGCCAGCTCGAATAACTGCGTTCTCCGTACTCCAGCGCGTAGGTGGTGGACGTAATACCGCCGTAAAGCAGCACGCCGAGGTAGAAAATCAGCGCGAAGACGCTGAATGCGTCGACCCAGGCCTTCGTGTGATTCGTCCAGGATCCATAGAGAAGATCCATCCGCACGTTGGTGCCCAGCTGGATGGAGTAGGGTCCGCCGACCATATAATAGGCGACCATCGAAAACTGCGCCATCTCCAGCGTCCAGAGCGACGGCGTAAAGAATGATTTCGATATCGACGACCACAGCAGGATCGCCATCATCACGAAAATCCCGTACATGGCGAACCGGCCGATGCGGTAATTGACCGCTTCGACGAAGCGAACGTAGGATTTGATGAATTCAAACATCGCCGGTCCCGCCTCGCCGGTTTGGACCCACGTATCCTTCGATTTCCGTCACTTCCGCGCTCCTCCCGTTATCCTTCGGCCGCCGCCCGGCGCGAGCGATCCAGCGCGAAGATAATGGCTGCCGACAGGCGGTCCGCCATTCGCCGTTGCTCGACTATGCCAGAAATCAGGTCGTTGCGCATTTCAATCATGACGTTGAGCAGGCCGCGGGAAATGCCGTGTTCAACCAGGGTGTGCGTGACCCCGTTCTCTGGCCCATAGGGTTGGTTTTCGGCTATCTCGATGTCCTTCGACGGTTTCAGGCCCGCCAGCACCCCGTCGGCGAAGCGCCGGTCGCTGTCGTGCAGTATGCCGATGCCGACCGTTCTGATCTTGCCGAAAAACACCGGCGTGAACGAGTGGACCGTTACGATCACCGGCCGCCGGGCGCGCTTGCCGCGCTGTTCCAGCAAGGTGGCAAGGCAGCGCCGGAACGGCAGGTAGAAACGGTCCACACGATCCTGCCTTGCGGCTGCGCTCAGACCTCTGTTGCCGGGAATTTCAAACACCTCGCTGATCTCCGGCACCGCGTCCGGGGAGTGCGGCGGGCGGTTGCAGTCGTAAACCAGGCGCGAGACCAATTGGTGGACCAGCGGCGCGTCGAGTTTCTCGGACAGGGCGCGCGCGACGCCGAGGGCGCCGGGGTCCCAGGCAATATGGCTGCTGCGCACGGATTCCTGCAACCCGAGGCCGTTAAATTCGGCGGGAATGGCTCTTGAGGCGTGTTCGCAAACCAGCACGACGTCGGACTCTCCGTCGGCGTTCTGAACCTCCACTGTCGCGGCTCCGGCCGTTTCCGCACGCTCGTCTGCCACGCCCACCGCCAAGGCCTTTCCTTTTTTGCTTTCTGAAGTCATCTTTTCAGAGATTTCATCTCAGTCAAGAGAATTTCTGAAAAATACTTTTCTCTTGTGAGCGCGTTTGGCGTATGAGTTTCAGAAGCAAGGGGAACGAGGCCGCGCGAGCGCGGAACTGCCACCAATGAGCCTGACCGGCAACCAGACAGTCGCGGAACGTATCCGCGCCGGATTCGAAGACCTGACACGGGCCGAGCGCCAGCTCGCGAATGCACTCATGGCCAACTATCCGATGTTGGGGCTGGGCAGCATCACTGCCGTCGCCGAGGCCTCGGGCATTTCGACGCCGACGGTGGTGCGGATGGCAAAGAAGCTGGGGTTTGCCGGATTCCCCGAACTTCAGTCGGCGCTGCGGGCGGAACTGAAGGAAACAATTTCCAACCCGATTTCGAAATATGACCGCTGGACGGAGCACGCGCCGGAGACGCATATCCTCAACCGATTTGCCGATGCCGTCATGGAAAACATGCACCAGACGCTACGGCAGATAAATCCAAGTGTTTTCAATAATGTAGCGGGTCTCCTTTCGAATCGAGAAAGTGAGATCTACCTGGTCGGCGGCCGCATCACGCGGTCGCTCGCCGATTATTTCTTCACGCATTTGCAGATCATCCGCGACCGCCTGACGCTGATCGCTTCCAACTCAAACACCTGGCCGCATTACCTTTTGGACATGAAGCCTGGCGATGTGCTGGTCGTCTTCGATGTCCGCCGTTATGAAAACGGCATGCTGCGTTTTGCCGAGATGGCGAAGCGCAAGGGCGTGGTTCTTGTGCTGTTCACCGACCAGTGGGGATCGCCGATCGCCCGCCACGCGGATTACAGCTTTCACGCGCGGATCGAGGCGCCATCGGCCTGGGATTCGTCGGTGGTGACGCTGTTCATCGTCGAAGCGCTGATCGCCGCGGTGGAGGCCGGATCGTGGGAGACGACGAAAGAGCGAATCCGGCACCTCGAGGAGCTTTTCGACCAGACCCGGCAGTTCCGGAAATTCATCTGAAGCTACCGGCCGAGCTTTCGCGAAACCTCGCGCAGCACGTCGAGAGCGGACATCACATCGTCCCTGGTGCAGTCGAACTGACCGACCTGGAACCTGATCACCAGCCGCCCTTCGTGGCGCGCCTGCGTAAGATAGATGCGTCCGTCATCGTTGATCGCTCCGAGAAGATCGGCCGTGGCCTCGTCGGCATCCCGGCCCGGCGGGGCGAACCGGAAAGTGAAGAGCGCCAGGTTGCACGGCGTCGCGACCTCGAAATGCGGAAGGGCGGAGATCTGCCCGGCAAGCTCGCGTGCCCATGCCACGTGGTTGCGGATGCGGGTGCGCAGGCCTTCCAGCCCATGGTACCGGAGCACGAACCACAGTTTCAGCGCCCGGAACCGCCGGCCGAGCGGCAATGTCCATTCGCTGTAATTCACCCCATCGGGCTGACCGGGCGTTTCCATATAGCTCGGCCGCTGACCCATTGTCCTGATCTGCTGAGAGGGGTTCGCCAGGAACTGGATCGAGCAGTCGAATTGCGCGCCGAGCCATTTGTGCGGGTT
>JBHHXR010000061.1:0-15438 GCA_046757205.1 Paracoccaceae bacterium | reverse complement strand
TCAAGCGTTTCGCCGCCCGGCAAGTTCACCAGAATCTTGTAGGCGAGCCCGCGCTGGGCGAAATGCCTCTTGGCCATCTTGGGCAGGGCCGCCGGCACGTTGTCGTCGTCGCAGTCGAGCTCGACCACCTTGCCGGAGACGTTCATAACCCCGGTGGCGCCCTTGACGCCGCCGCCGTTCGATTTGGCGATCCGGCGCAGAACCTCCGGGGCCTTGCGCAGATCGGTTTCCAGCACGATGCCGTCCTTGCCGATGAGCATGGCGAAATTGTAGGGTTTCTTGCGCGCCCTGCCGATCACCTCTTTCAGGGCATCGGATTCCTGTTTCAGCGCCGCGCCACTCAGTTTTGCCATTGCCAGATCCTCGAAACCGGTTCCCGCGCGAACGCACGTGCGCCGACAGGGTACCAAAAACGCGGAAAATTGCGACCCCGTTTATTGGTGGCGCCGGGGCGCCGCGGCCGTGACGGCGATGCGCCTGACCTGCCGGTTCCAAATCGCTTGACAACGACCCGAATGTGTCAAATGTGGCCGGAAATCCGCCGGTCCCGTCGTCGTTGCGGTGCATCGCGCCAGACGGGCGGCACGAATGAACCGGAACAGCCAACACGGATTGGGCAGCTTCATGACCAGCAAAGATTCCACCGGACCCGAAATTCTTGCCCTCGGCGAACGCCCCGAACCGGGCGTGGTGCCACAGAAAATGCACGCGTTCTGCGTCCGCCAGGACCGCTTCGGCGAGCCGAAGGACGCCTGGCAGCGCGAGGTCATTCCGGGTCCGGAGCTCGGGCCGAAGGACGTGCTGGTCTACACCATGGCCACCGGCATCAACTACAACAACGTGTGGGCGGCGCTGGGATACCCCGTCGACGTCATCGCCGATCGCCAGAAAAAGGGCGAGCCGGAGGATTTCCACGCTGGCGGCAGCGATTGTTCGGGCATCGTCTGGGCCGTCGGATCCGAGGTCGACGACGTGAAGGTGGGCGACGAAGTCGTGGTGCATTCCGGCTGGTGGGAGCCGGACGACCCCTGGGTGCTGTCGGGCCGGGATCCGATGCTGGCATCGTCGACGCGCATCTGGGGATACCAGACCAACTACGGCAGCTACTGCCAGTTCGCCAAGGCGCAGTCGCACCAGATCCAGCGCAAGCCGAAGCACCTGACATGGGAACAGGCAGCCTGCTACATGCTCTGTGCCTCCACGGCCTACCGGATGCTGATGGGCTGGACGCCCAACGTGGTCGAAGAGGGCGATGTGGTGCTGGTCTGGGGCGCCGCCGGCGGGCTCGGCTCGATGGCGCTGCAGATCGCCGCCGCCCAGGGCGGCAGGCCGGTGGCGGTGATCTCCGACGAGGACAAGCGGCAGTTCTGCCTCGATCACGGCGCGGTCGGTGTCATCAACCGCAAGGATTTCGATCACTGGGGGCCGATGCCGGACACTTCAAGCCAGGAATGGGGCGCCTGGATCAAGGGCGCACGCGGCTTCGGCAAGGCGATCTGGGAAGCGGTAGGCGAAAGGAAGAGCCCGAAGATCGTCTTCGAACACCCCGGCGAGGCAACCTTGCCGACCTCGGATTTCGTCGCCGACATCGGCGGCATGGTGGTCATTTGTGCCGGCACCACCGGCTATAACGTGACCATGGACCTGCGCTATCACTGGATGATGCAGAAGCGCTTTCAGGGCAGCCACCTGGCCAACGACGAGCAGGCCGCCGCCGTCAACGAACTGGTGATCGCCGGCAAGGTCGATCCCTGCCTGTCGGGCACTTTCAGCTTCGACGAGATCGGCCATGCCCACCAGTTGATGCACGAAAACAGGCACCCCTACGGCAACATGGCCTGTCTGGTCAACGCCACGGAAACCGGCCAGGGCGCGGGCTGACCGCGCGGGGCACCCGGGCGTCATCGCCGGGGTTATTCTGGTTTCCGTCTTCTTTCCGATTACCGCCGGCGCCGGCCGCCCGTCCGGCCCGCGCCGTCAATCGGCTCTCGGACCCGTGTAACGCTTTCCCGCGCTGCCGGCGTATTTCGACAGCAGTTCCGCGTCGACGGCGGCTTCGTCAAAACGGCCGATCAATACTCCGCGACGGTCCGAGCCGCCGCGTGCCGCGACGATCGCCTCGTCGGAGCGCGTGGTGCGCTGCGACGGCCGCCGCGCCCATTCCGCCAGGCGGTCGTACATCATCGAGAGGATACCGGAATGCCCGTCGCCGGCGCCGAGGTCGTGAAACTCCTCGGGGTCGTTTTTCAGATCGAACAGCATCGGCCGGAACCCGCCCTCGGCGTGGACGAATTTCCAGCGCCGGTCGGCGATCATGAACAGCCGGGCGTCGCGCGGCGCCAGCCCGAGCCGCGCCGCCATCGGCGTCGCCGAATAGTCGTATTCGCTGACCGCGAAGCCGCGCCCGCCCGCCGGTTCCGCGCCGCGCGCGAACGCCAGCAGCGAGCGGCCCTCCAGGATGTGGCCCGGCACCCGGCCGCCGGCGGCCTCGACGAAGGTCGCGGCGACATCGATCGCTTCCACCGGTTCGTCGCACACGGTGCCGCGCGCCGCGTCGGCGGCGGCCGAAGGGTCGTAAATGATCAGCGGCACCCTGGCCGAGGGGTCGTGAAACAGGTCTTTCTCGCCCAGCCAGTGGTCACCGAGATAATCGCCGTGATCGGATGTCAGCACGATCAGCGTGTCGTCCAGCCGGCCGGATCGCCGCATGTGGCCGAGCAGGCGGCCGAGCTGGTCGTCGCATTGCCTGACCAGCCCCATGTAGGCCGGGATCACCGCCTCGCGCACCTCGTCGCGCCGGAACGCCCGGCTTGCCGCGCTGTCCATGAAGGCCCGGTAGACCGGATGCGGCGCGTCGCGCTCCGAGGCAGCCCGCAGCGCCGGCACCACCTGATCGCGCCCGTACATCGCGTGGTAGGGCGCCGGCGCGATATAGGGCCAGTGCGGCTTGATGTACGACAGGTGGCAGAGCCAGGGCGCGCCGCCGTCTTTTCCGTCCAGGAAGTCGATGGCGCGCGAGGTCAGCCACGGCGTCTCGCTGTCTTCCTCGCGTATGTTGGCCGGCCGGCCGGCGTTTTTCATCAGCCAGCCGGTGGCGATGTTGCCGTCATCGTCGACGCCGGCGTTGGCGTTGTTGGCCCACGGGTTCTCGGCCTCGTAACCGCGCGCCCTCAGGTACGCGTTATAGGGCGAGCGGCGGGTGTCGTAGAACCCGTCCGGGCCCTGGCCCCACAGCCCGTCGTCGCGCAGCCACAGATCGAAGCCGCACTCCGCGACCCGCGCCCCGATGACGCTGTCGGGCGCCAGCCCGAGCCGTGCCATGCCCTCGCTGTCGGCCCGCATATGCGTCTTGCCGACCAGCCAGCAGTCCATGCCCAGCGGCCGCAGATGGTCGCCCAGCGTCATCTCGCCCACCTTGAGCGGAAAGCCGTTCCACGCCGCCCCGTGCGAGTGCACGTAGCGGCCGGTGTAATAACTCATCCGCGACGCCCCGCAGACCGGCGACTGCACGTAGCAGCGCGAGAACCGCACGCCGTTTTCCGCCAGCCAGTCCATGTTCGGCGTGTGCAGGTGCGGATGCCCGGCGCAGTTCAGATAGTCGAACCGCAACTGGTCGTACATGATGAACAGGATGTTTCGGATGTGGCGGGTCAGCGGCGGTGTCCTGTCGGGGCAGGGGGCCGGGCGCCCCCCCGCGGTTTCATTCGGCTCGTGCCCCCTCTGATACCGCCGCCGCCCCCCTGAATGAAGAGCGATGTTTCCGCCGGTACCGTGCGGTCACGACAGCGCCGCCGCAAAAGCCTTGCAATAGATCGCTGAAAGCTCGTCCAGCGGCGCCGCGGCATCGCCGAACCGCACCGCCCCGCCGCCGAACCAGCCGACGCGCGCCAGCGGCACGCCCTCCTGCGCGGCCCTGGCGAACATCGCCTCGGCCTGATCGAAGCCGCAGGCCAGAAGGTAGCGCGCCTGATCCTCGCCGAAATACCAGCCGGCCGGGTCCGCCTCGGGCGTCTCCAGCGTCACGCCGATGCCGCCTGCCTCGGCCATCTCGAAGGCCGCCAGCGCCAGCCCGCCGTCGGCCAGGTCGGTCGCCGCACCGATCAGCGCGCGGTTTTCACGCAGGAATTCGCCGTGCCGCCGCTCGGCCTCCAGATCGACCGCCGGGGCGTCGCCGTCCTCTCGCCCCAGCGCTTCGGCCAGCAGCGCCGCGCGCCCCAGATGCCCCCGCGTCCGCCCGAGCAGCAAGGCGATGTCGCCGTCGTGCGGAACACCCCCGATCATGTCGTCGAGACTGTCCAGCAGTCCGACCGCGCCGATGGTCGGGGTCGGCAGGATCGGCTCGCCGTCGGTCTCGTTGTAAAGCGAGACGTTGCCGGAAACGATCGGCATGCCGAGCGCCGCGCAGGCCGCGCCGACCCCCTTCACGCAGCCGACGAACTGCCCCATGATCCGCGGCTTCTCGGGGTTGCCGAAATTCAGGTTGTCGGTCGCCGCCAGCGGCCGCGCGCCGACGGCGCAGAGGTTGCGGAAGGCTTCCGCCACCGCCTGCTTGCCGCCCTCGAACGGGTTGGCGGCGCAGTAACGCGGCGTGACGTCGGAGGTGAAGGCCAGCGCCTTTTCGGTGCCGTGCACCCGCACCACCCCGGCGCCGAGGCCGGGCGCGCGCACCGTGTCGGCCATCACCATGTGGTCGTACTGTTCCCACACCCAGGACTTGCGGGCGTAATTGGGCGAGGAAATCAACGCGCGCAGCCCTTCCATGGGGTCGATTTCCGGAACCTTCCCCAGCGCCGGCGCGGGTGGCGTTTCCACCCACGGCCGGTCGTATTCCGGCGCCGTGCCCGACAGCGCCTTCAGCGGCAGGTCCGCCTTCACCGTGTCGCCCTGCGTCACCAGGAACCGATCCTCGGCGATGGTCTCGCCGACGATGGCGAAATCGAGGTCCCACTTGTCGAAGATCGCTTTCGCCTGCGCCTCCTTTTCCGGGCGCAGCACCATCAGCATGCGCTCCTGGCTCTCGGAAAGCATCATCTCGTAGGCGGTCATGTTCTCTTCGCGCACCGGCACCCGGTCGAGGTCGAGCCGCACCCCGAGATTGCCCTTGTCGCCCATCTCGACGGCCGAGCAGGTGAGCCCCGCCGCCCCCATGTCCTGGATCGAGATCACGGCACCTGTCGCCATCAGTTCCAGGCACGCTTCCAGCAGGCGTTTTTCGGTGAACGGGTCGCCGACCTGCACGGTGGGCCGCTTTTCCTCGATGCTCTCGTCGAACTCGGCGGAAGCCATGGTGGCGCCCCCGACGCCGTCGCGCCCGGTCTTGGCGCCGAGATAGACCACCGGCATGCCGATGCCCGAAGCAGCCGAATAGAAAATCTTGTCGCTGTCCGCCAGCCCGGCGGCAAAGGCGTTGACCAGGCAGTTGCCGTTATAGGCGGCGTGAAACCGCACCTCGCCGCCGATGGTCGGCACGCCGAAACAGTTGCCGTAGCCGCCGATGCCCTCGACCACGCCGTGCACGAGCTGCCGGGTTTTGGGGTGCGACACCTCGCCGAAGCTCAGCGAGTTCATCGCCGCGATGGGCCGCGCGCCCATGGTGAAGACGTCGCGCAGGATGCCGCCGACGCCCGTCGCCGCGCCCTGATAGGGCTCGATATAGGAGGGGTGGTTATGGCTCTCCATCTTGAACACCACCGCCTGGCCGTCGCCGATATCGACGACACCGGCGTTCTCGCCCGGCCCGCAGATCACCTGCGGGCCCTCGGTGGGAAGCGTGCGCAGCCATTTCTTCGATGACTTGTAGGAACAGTGCTCGTTCCACATGGCCGAGAAGATGCCCAGTTCGGTGAATGACGGGGTGCGGCCGAGAAGGTCGAGAATCTGCCGGTATTCGGCATCGTTCAGGCCGTGGGCCCGAACCAGTTCATCGGTTATCCGCGGTTCACCCATCCTGCCCCGGCCCTTCACTGACAATCCGTCGCGCACGTCTTATGGCAAGGGTAGGGAAGGGGAAAGGGGGGTAAGGGGCGGCAAAGTGAGCCAGAGCGGCGGCTGGCTTCGTGGCGGCGCCTTCTCGGCGTGCCGCAGCGAGCAATCTGCCGGATGACGCGCGCATTGCCGGCCAGTTCGACGGCTAGATGGCCGACAGCAAGACCCACGCCCCGGCAGCCGCGATTGCCGCGCCGGCAATTCGGGAAACCGTCTCGCCGTGCGGGAGCACCTTCTCGGCGATCGCGTAAGCCGCCAGCCCGACGATCCAGTAAAGGTTCATGATGCCGCCGACGAACAGGAGCGCCATCAGCGCCCAGCAGCAGCCGAGGCAGTAGACCCCGTGATGCGCGCCCATCAGCAAGGCACCGGCCCGCCCCGGGCGGTTGTGCCCGGCAAGAAAGTGGGCCGGCGACCGGCAGTGTTTCAGGCAGGCGTTCTTCAGCCCGGAAAACTGGTAGAGCCCGGCGCCGATCAGGACCGAGCCCGCCAACACCCTGGAGCTGATCGTCATCATCGACGCCGAGATCAGCCCCAGGTTGCCGAGCCCCCATTGCAGGGCCGTTGCAATTACGCTGAATACCGCCCAGCACAGCAGGTACCCGGCGAGGAACAGCCCGCCCAGCAGGGGCGCGTTCAACCGGTCCTTGCCGTGGCGCTTCAGCGCCGTGAACAACAGCAGCGTCGGCGCCGCGCTCGGCGTCATCATGGCGATCATCATGACCCACCACATCAGGACCACGAGCAGCGCATAGGTGGGCGTCCACACGGCCCGTCCGCCCATCATCATCGGCTCGCCGATGGGCCGCGCCATGCGCGTCATGTCGAGGGCGGACATGTTCATGCCCACCCCCAGAACGGTGTAGACGCCCGCCAGCATGAAGATCGCCGTGACCGCCAGAAAGACGATCAGCCGGTCGCGGCGCACCAGGCGTTCGACGGTGCTCCGGCCCGCCGGGCCGTTACCCTGTTGCGACAACGTCAAGGCAGAACTACTGACGCACGACCCCCGAGCCTGTCAGGTGCAGGCTGGCGAAATGCGCGTGCGTGTCGGTATTCTTGTCGAGCGAAAGCTTGCCGCCCTTGGTCTTCGTCCGGCCACTGGCCATCTCGGCATGGCCGAACTCGAACCCGTGCGGAAGGTTGATGCCGATGCGGTGCGGCGCGCCGGTAACGATGTTTGGTATCGGCCGGGCGCTGAGTTCGAAGATATCCGCAACCTCGGCGCTGCCGATCCGCTCTTCTGCGTTCAGATCGGCCGAGATCGGCTTGTAGAGCGTTTCGTGCCTGTTCGGGCACATGGCGGAAAAGACGAACCACATTGTCGCCATTTCCTCGGTGTCCTGGCCGGTCATGATGGCTTCCAGCGCGGCGCGCTGATCGTCGTCGGCGCTCTCGTCGATGATCAGTTGCATGTGGCCGTTGCCTTCGTGAATGGCGCTCGGCCACTTGTAGACGCCCGCCGCCCGCAGACCGTCGAGCTTCACGTCGCCGTAATGCCCCTTC
Source organism: Paracoccaceae bacterium (assembly GCA_046757205.1). GTDB lineage: Bacteria > Pseudomonadota > Alphaproteobacteria > Rhodobacterales > Rhodobacteraceae > JBHHXR01. Next base: position 7,947 of record JBHHXR010000061.1, on the reverse strand, counting down.
TTGATGTCATAAACGACAGCCGCCTCGCAGGTGCCGTCGGTCGGCAACACGCCGAACTGGCAGGGACAGCCAAAATTGCAGTTGCAGTTGGCCAGTTCCTCGGCCTGAATACGCCAGTCGGTCATATTTTTCCTCCCCGTTCATGCCCTGCCGGGACGAGCGTTGTGCTCGTCCTCGAGCGTTTCCGCCTGCGAGAAATTCGCCCCGAAACCGGTATTCCCGCCACGGCGCGTTCGCGCGTCCTTTGGGCGAGCACTGCGATATTTTGTCGCAGGATGATAGCGATTCGTTGACACGATGTCGATGGCAGAATCGGTATCGCAGACACCCCGGTGCGACGTGGCGCCCGCGTGGGGGAGTGGTCCGTTCCCGGGCCTTTAGCTGTGCAATTGCAAGAGGATCAGGTTGCCATGAATCCACGGCAACGGTTTCTTGCCACCGCGAAAAAAAAGGCCGAGCAGAGCTCGGCCCAAGTCCAACAGGGAGGTTGAAGCGCAAGTGCAACAGAGAATGTTGCGGCGCTTCATGAGTCGATATAGGGGGCTACGGCTGGCGCTTCAAGAAGAAACACGTCGCGCGTGTGCATACCCGCCATCAACCTGTTGCATACCTACCACCAAAAGGTTTTCATTTCATGAACCGGCGGCGGTTTCCGGCACCAGGTTGCGCCGGTATTCGGCCAGTTCCTCGACAATGAAGTCGCGGAACGCGGCAACCCGCTTGGAGCGGCGCAACTCCTCCGCATAGGCCAGATACACAGGGATCGTGCTGCTTTCGTCGTCGGGCAGCACCCGCACCAGATCGGGAAAATCGGCGGTTATGTAGTCCGGCAACGCGCCGATTCCGAGGCCGTGAATGACGCTCTGCAATATTCCGAAATAGTTGTTGACCGTCAGGTGCGATTTCCGCTCGGCGGAGAGAAACGGCGAAATCCACAGCGCCCCGGCGGAAACCTGCGTCGCCGACGGGCTGTGCGTGATCAACCGGAAATCGCGCAGATCCTCGCGGCTTCGCGGGACCCCGTTCTTTTCCAGGTAGGCGCGCGAGGCGTAAAACCTGATATTGACGTCCATCAGCCGGCGCCGGACGATGTCGGCCTGGCTCGGCTCCTTCATCCTGATCGCAACGTCGGCCTCGCGCATCGGCAGGTCCAGCACCCGCTCGTCGAGCATCAGATCGATTTTCAGGTTGGGGTATTTTTCGAACAGCCGGCCGAGCCGCGGCGCCAGCCACAGCGTGCCGAAGCCCAGCGTCGTCGTCACCCGCAGTTCGCCGAACACCTCGTCCTTGGAATCGCGGATCCGCGCCGTCGCCGCCTCCAGCCGCCGGTTCATGCTGCGCGTCGCCTGAAACAGCAGTTCGCCCTGCTCGGTCAGGATCAGCCCGCGGGCGTGGCGGTGGAACAGCGTCGCGTTCAGGCTCTCCTCCAGCCCGCGTATCTGGCGCGAAACCGCCGATTGGCTCAGGTGCAGGTTCTCGCCTGCATGGGTGAGGCTGCCGGCATCGGCTACCGCGTGGAAAATCCTCAGTTTATCCCAGTCCATGGAGCCTCCTGGCCAGCTGCCTGGCGCCGAAAGATGTCGCGGTCTTGCAACCCGGCACGGCCCGGATCCAAACTTCCGGCCGTGATACCCGATAGGTCCGTGGGTGGCAAACGCGGCGTCGCGAAAAATTGCTTTGATTGGTCATAGGTTCTGACCTATAATGCGCGGGCACGGAAGGAATGCCAATGTCACTTCAGACCGTCAGCCTGAAAGACCGATACGATCTCGAAAAACGTCAGGTTCTGCTCAGCGGTATCCAGGCGCTGGTGCGCCTGCCGCTGATCCAGAAGGCGCGCGACCGCGCCGCCGGCCTCAACACCGCCGGCTACGTCACCGGCTACCGCGGCTCGCCGCTCGGCGGCGTCGACATCAACATGACGCGCGCCGCCGCGGAACTGGCGGCCGCCGACGTCAAGTTCCACCCCGGCCTCAACGAGGATCTCGCCGCGACCGCCCTGTGGGGCACCCAGCAGGCAAACCTGCGCGGCGAGGGCCGCTTCGACGGGGTGTTCGGCATGTGGTACGGCAAGGGCCCGGGGGTCGACCGCTCCGGCGACGTGTTCCGCCACGCCAACATGGCCGGGACCGACCCCAATGGCGGCGTACTGGTCTGCATGGGCGACGACCACACCGGCGAAAGCTCCACCGTCCTGCATCATTCCGAATTCGCGATGACCGACGTCCTGATGCCGATCCTGTCGCCCGCCGGCGTGCAGGAAGTGCTGGACTACGGCGTGCTCGGCTGGGCGCTGTCGCGTTACTGCGGCTGCTGGGTCGGGCTGAAATGCGTCAAGGACACGATCGAGGTGACCGAGGTCGTGGACGGCTCTGCCGACCGGATGAAGATCGTTATGCCGGAAGATTTCGGGATGCCCGAAGGCGGGCTCAACATCCGCCTCGGCGATACCCCGGTCGAACAGGAAGCCCGGCTTCACGATTACAAGAGGTTCGCCGCCGAAGCTTTTGGACGGGCGAACAAAATCGACAAACGAGTTTTCGGCAAGCCTGGCGCGCGCATCGGCATCGTCTCGGTCGGCAAGAGCTGGCTCGACACCACCCACGCGCTGCAGCTCCTGGGCATCGGCGCCGCCGAGGCCGAAAGGCTGGGCATCACCACCTACAAGGTAGGCATGGTGTGGCCGCTGGACATGAAGTCCTTGCGCGAATGGGCCGAGGGCCTCGAACTCATCATCGTGGTGGAGGAAAAGCGCAAGCTGATCGAGGTGCAGATCAAGGAAGCGATTTTCGACGAACGCCACGGCCGCCGGGTGATTGGATGGAAAAAGGAGAACAGGGAGGTCCTGTTTTCCGTAAAGAAAGCGCTGGATCCCGTTACGATTGCAAGGAAACTCGCGGATGTTCTGTTGGAGGAGGGGGTCGGTGGCGACAACCTTCGGCGCGCGGCGGCCGTGCTCGATGAAGCGGCGCGCGCCGACAATGCCGAGGACATCGCCCAGCGTCTGCCGTGGTTCTGCTCCGGCTGCCCGCACAACAGTTCGACGAAAATCCCCGAGGGCGCGCGCGCCTACGCCGGCATCGGCTGCCATTACATGGTGCAGTGGATGGACCGCAACTCGGTCGGTTTCACGCATATGGGCGGCGAGGGTGCGAACTGGATAGGGGAAGGACCGTTTTCAAAGAGAAATCATATTTTTCAGAACCTTGGCGACGGAACCTACAACCATTCCGGGGTCCAGGCAATCCGCGCCGCGCTGGCGTCGGACGTCAATATCACCTTCAAGATACTCTACAACGACGCCGTGGCGATGACCGGCGGCCAGCCCAATGACGGCAACCTCAGCCCGCAGCGCATCGCGCACGAGCTGGTGGCGATGGGCGTGAAGGAGGTTGTGGCGGTCTATGACCCGAAGGAGGAAATCGAAGAGTCGGCATTCCCGGCCTCGGTGCGCCTGTTGACGCGCGACCGGCTTGACTTTGTTCAGCGGGATTTGCAGGAAATCAAAGGCGTTACAGCCATTATTTACATCCAGACCTGCGCCGCCGAGAAACGCCGCCGCCGCAAGCGCGGCTTGTTTCCCGATCCCGACCGCCGGGTCTTCATCAACCCCGATGTCTGCGAGGGCTGCGGCGATTGCGGCGTGCAGTCGAACTGCGTCGCCATCCTGCCGCTGGAAACCGGGTTCGGGCGCAAGCGCGAGATCGACCAGTCGGCCTGCAACAAGGACTTTACCTGCCTGGAAGGGTTCTGCCCGTCCTTCGTGACGCTGGAGGGCGCCCGGATACGAAAGGCGAGCGCCACGGAGATCGCGCTGCCCGATCTCGGCGCACCGGCGATCCCGCGCATCAGGGGCACCTACAACATTCTCGTGACGGGCGTCGGCGGCACCGGCGTGGTCACTGTCGGCGCGCTTCTGGGCATGGCCGCCCATCTGGAGGGCAAGGGCGCCGGGATCATGGAAATGGCGGGGCTCGCCCAAAAGGGCGGCGCCGTCAACATTCATTGCCGAATTGCGGAAAAACCAAGCGACATCAGTGTCGTACGCGTCGCGGTTGGCGAGGCCGACGCGGTCATCGGCGGCGATCTGGTCGTTACCGCCGGCGCGCAGACCATCGGTCTGATGGCGCGCGGCCGCACCCGCGCGGTGTGCAACAGCCACGAGATCGTCACCGGCGCTTTCACGCATGACGCCGATTTTTCCCTGCCGACGGACCGCATGGGCCTGGCGCTGCGGGCGCGGCTCGGCGAGGGGGCGCTGCGGATGATCGAGGCGACGAAGCTGGCCGAGACCCTGCTGGGAGATTCGATCTACGCCAATGTCGTGATCCTGGGGGCGGCATGGCAGGCCGGGCTGGTGCCGCTTTCCGAAGCGGCGCTGCTCAAGGCGATCGAAATCAACGGCGCGGCGGTCGAAGGCAACACCCGCGCCTTCCATATCGGCCGCTGGGCCGTGCTCCACCCCGAAGACGCCGCCGCCGCCGTGCACGCGCGGCCCGCCGGGCCGCCGTCGTTCGACGGTATCGTCGAAAGCCGCGCCGCGCATCTTGAACGCTACCAGGGCCGCAGACTGGCGCGGCGCTACCGGAAACGCGTGGCGCGGGCCCGGGAATACGGCGACGAATTCGCCCTGGCGGTCGCAAAAGGCTATCACAAACTCTTGTCCTACAAGGACGAATACGAGGTTGCCCGGCTGCATGCCGAAACCCTGGAAGCCGCCGTCGCCGAGCATTTCACCGATGTCCGCGCCATCCGGTTCCACCTCGCGCCGCCGCTTTTCGCGCGCAAGGACCGCCACGGCCACGCCCGCAAGCGGGAGTTCGGTCCCTGGATGCTGAAGGTGTTCCGCGTTCTGGCGCGGTTCAGGGTTCTGCGCGGCACCCCGTTCGATCCTTTCGGCCGAAGTGCCGAGCGGCGTCTGGAACGGGCGCTGATCCGCGAATACCAAAACGACACCGACGAGATCATGGCCGCGTGGTCGCCGGAGGCCGCCGACTTGGCGCGCGCCATCGCCGAACTGCCGCTGCAGATACGCGGCTTCGGACATGTCAAGATGGCCGCCGCCGAGGCCGCCGCCAGGCGCCGCGCCGAATTGATGGAAGCATGGCGCGCCGGCGGCACGTCGGGAACCCGGGCCGCCGCCGAGTAACGGCCGCTCAGCCGCCCTTGCGCACCAGGAAAATCTGCGTCCCGCCGGCGTGTTCGTGCGCCACCAGCGCGTGCCCCTGTTCGGCACAGAAATGCGGCACGTCGACGGCGGCGGCCGGATCGTCGGCGACGATGCGCAGGACCTCGCCGGCCGCCAGCGCCTTCAGCCGCTTGCGCGCCTTCAGCACCGGCAGCGGGCAGAGCAGCCCCAAAGCGTCCAGCTCGGCATCCCATTTCATGGAAAACTCCGTAATCCCAAGCGGTAACATAGTCCACGGGAATGTGACAATTCGCTAGGTGACGTGGTATGACACGGCGGCTATACGGGCTGGAATCCAGGAGACCGGTGCATGTTCGGTATCGACATAATTGACGCTTCACTGTGGCTGGCGATGCTGATCGCGCTGGCCGGCGGCATCGTCAGCTTCCTGTCGCCCTGCGTGCTGCCTATCGTGCCGTCCTACCTGGCCTACATGGCCGGCTCCACGCTGGAGGACGTGACGCGCTCCGACCGCAGTGGCAGCCGGGTGATCCTGGCCGCCGTGTTCTTCGTGCTCGGCCTGTCCACGGTGTTCTTCTTCCTCGGACTGGCGGCTTCGGCGCTGGGGCAGGCCTTCCTGGCCTACAAGCGCGAAATGGAAATCGCCGCCGGCGCGGTGGTGATCCTGTTCGGGTTGCATTTCCTGGGCGTGCTGCGCATTCCGCTGCTCTACCGCGAGGCCCGCATAGACGTCGGCAGCGGCAGCGGCGGCGTCCTCGGCGCCTATGTCCTCGGCCTCGCCTTCGCCTTCGGCTGGACGCCCTGCATCGGCCCGATCCTCGGCACCGTGCTGTCGCTGGCGGCACAGGAGGGCTCGGTCGAACGCGGCATTATTCTGCTCGGCGTCTACGCCCTCGGGCTCGGCCTGCCGTTTCTGCTGGCGGCGGTCTTCATGTCGCGCGCGGTCGACCTCATGCAGCGTTTCCGCCGCCATCTCGGGACCGTCGAGAAACTGATGGGCGCGTTCCTGGTGTTCGTCGGCGCGATGCTGCTGACCGGCGCATTTTCCAGTTTTTCCTTCTGGCTCCTGGAAACCTTCCCGGCGCTGGCCCGGATCGGCTGAGCGGCCTTTCCCTCGCCCCGGCAACGGTCTAGTTTCGTGTCATGGAGGGGCAGTTTCCGGATGCCGCGAACGGCGTGGCCGGTGTCGTCCGCACACGGCGCTTATTCTACGTGCCGGGCTTCGATCCCATGCCGCCGCGCCGCTATCGCGAGCTTTACCGCGGCGAGGGCAGGCGGCAGGCGGAAATCTGCGGTTACACGCTGGAACTGGGCGCGGGCAGCGGTACCCCCTACAACTGGCGGGTCACGGCGCGGATCGACGGACAGGAGACCGCGACCCGCTTCGAGTTCCTCGCCTGGGACGACATCGTGCGCGCCTCGATGGATGTCTCGATCCCGCGCACCTTCGCGCTCCTGCTGCGCACGGTGTGGCTCTATCTGCGCTCCGGCGCGCTGACCGCCCTGTTCAGCCTGCGCGCCGGCCCGATCATCGCCGCCCTCTATCCGGTGCTGATGCTGCTGGCGCAACTGGCGTTCGGTCTTGCCGCCGGCTACCTGGCCTACCGGTCACTGGAGGTGGTTTCCGCGCCGCTGGCCGCCGCCGCCGCACTGGGCGTCCTGTGGGTCTGCCTGGCTGCTTTCCGCCGCATCGACGGCCGTCTCTACGCCTATTACCTGATGCAGGACTACGCCTTCGCGGCGCGCCACGCCGGGCGGACGCCGCCGGAGTTGCGGCCGCGGCTCAGCGAATTCGTCGAGCGGATAGCGGCGGCGCGGCGCGGCGGCGCCGACGAGGTGATGATCGTCGGCCATTCCTCGGGCGCCTGGCTGGCGGTCGTCCTGGCGGCGGAGGTGCTGCGCCGGGGCCCCGGCCAGCCGCAGCAGATCGCGCTGCTGACGCTGGGGCAGGCCATCCCGATGGTGTCGTTTCTGCCCGAAGCGCGGGAGTTGCGCCGCGACCTGCGTTACCTGTCCGGCCATCCGCGCGTGGTCTGGGCGGACGTCAGCGCGCCCGGCGACGGCGCCAGCTTCGCGCTCTGCGACCCCGTGCAGGTGACCGGCGTCGCGCCCCAAGGGCGGCCCGCGCGCTGGCCGGTGACGATCTCGGCGGCCTATTCGCAGACACTGTCGCCACAGACGCTGAAAAAGACCCGCTGGCGGTTTTTTCGCCGCCACATCCAGTATCTCTGCGCCTTCGAGCGCCCGCGCGACTACGATTATTTCCGCATAACGGCCGGGCCGCACCGGCTCGGCGATCTTCTGGCGCGGCGCGGAAACTCGCGCTCGCGCATCACGAGGCCATGTTCGCCCTACCGGGATACCGGGCAATGAGCGGGCCTGTCGTGCCGCCGAAACCGGCTTCGCGGCCGGACGGAGTGTCGCCCCTGCGGCGCTTTCTTCTTGCCCGACGCGACCTCTTCTCGTCGCAACCGGCACGGCTATACAATGCCTGGATGGCGGAAATGAAAACGCCGCGTTTCCGGTCCTACCTCATCAACCAGCCGCAGCTCGTGCGTGAAGTCCTGGCCGGGCGGCCCGAGGATTTTCCCAAATCGGGCATCATCCGCGCCACCCTGAAATCGCTTCTCGGCAACTCGGTTTTCGTCACCAACGGCGAAGAATGGAAGCGCCAGCGCCGGATCATCGACCCGGCCTTCGAGGGCGGCAGGCTGCGCGACACCTTCCCCGCCATGGTGGCGGCGGGCGAGGCCGCGATCGGCCGGCGGGGACGTTCGCTGATCGCGACGCAGGCGCCC
>JBHHXR010000060.1:0-15439 GCA_046757205.1 Paracoccaceae bacterium | reverse complement strand
GCGGAAAACAGCGCCGCCGTCTTGCCGCGGACGACCCGGAGATAGGTGTGTTCGGTGGTGGCGAGGTTCTTCGCCGCGGTCAGTTGCAGGACCTCGCCCTCGGCGATCACGGCGGACGCGTTGGCCAGAATGTCGAGGACGCGCAGATTTCCGGTCTCGACCATGAGCTGGAACGAACGCGCGAACAGGTAGTCGCCGACGAGCACCGACGAGGTGTTGTCCCACAACAGGTTGGCGGTCGGCCGGCCGCGCCGCAGATCGCTTTCGTCCACCACGTCGTCGTGCAGCAGCGTGGCGGTATGGATGAATTCGACCGTGGCGGCGAGATGGATGTGGAAATCGCCCCCGTAGCCGCACAACCGCGCCGATGCCAGCGTCAGCATGGGGCGCAGGCGCTTGCCGCCGGCCTCGACCAGATGGGCCGTGACTTCGGGAATTCGCGGGGCGTGTTCGCTTGCCATGCGGCGGCGGATCAGCGTGTTGACCGCCGCCATCTGGTCGGCCAGAAGATGGCGCAACTCGTCGAACGGTGTGCCGGCGACGACGGCGCCTGCCTGCTTCAATCCCGGTCTCGACGACATGTTGGCTGCACCCTAAGCTGGCGGAATGAAAGAAATCCTGCGCACGAACGATCCGACGGTCATCGCTTTCAGCACCGCTCTTCTGCGTGCCGAGGATATAGAGGTGTTTGTGTTTGACGTCCATACGAGTGTGCTGGAAGGCAGCATCGGCATCTTGCCGCGCCGGCTGATGGTCGGTGAGCGCGACGCGTTTCTCGCCCGCAGCATTCTGCGCGACAACGGCGTCGAAATATCGGCCGGGTGATGGCTGGCGGCGGGGATGCCGGGCTGAGCCTCGACGGGTTCCTTGGCGGTCGGGTGCGCGTCTGGCAGCCGAAACGCGGATACCGGGCGGCGACGGACCCGGTGTTCCTGGCGGCGAGCATTCCGGCGCGGCCCGGACAGTCGGTCCTCGACCTCGGCTGCGGTGTCGGAACGGCGGCGTTGTGCCTGGGCCGGAGAATCGGCGGGCTGGAGTTGCACGGGCTGGAAATCCAGCCCGACTACGCGGCGCTGGCGCGGCGCAATGGCGAAGAGAACGGAATTCCGCTGGTGGTGCACGAAGGAAGCGTCGCCGCGATGCCGGCGGCGCTGCGGCAGCTCACCTTCGACCATGTAATGATGAATCCGCCGTATTTGCGGGCGGGAGCCGCGACCGCGCCGGCCGACGCCGGCAAGGGGCGGGCCAATCTCGGGGCGGCCGAAGCGCTCGGCGAATGGATCGCTGCCGGGCTCAGGCGCCTGCGCCAGGGCGGATGCCTGACGGTCATTCACCGGCCCGAAGCGCTCGGTGAAATCCTCGCTGCGGCCGGTGATTCGGCCGGCGACACGCGGGTGCTGCCGATCGCGCCGCGCACCTGTCGCAACGCCGGGCGCGTTCTTGTCCAGACGCGCAAGGGGCGGCGGGCGCCGCTCCGGATTCTCTGGCCGTTTGTCGTGCATGACGGCGATGCTCATGATCGGGATGCCGACAATTTTACCGAAAAAGCCCGCGACATCCTGCGAAACATGGTTAACCTTTCGTTGTAAAAATTGACTCCGAGATAACTTTATAGTTGTATTGGCCCGGGTCGGGGGAGTTCGGGAGGAAACCATGCGTAGTGGCGTCCTACTGCTCCTCGTCGCCATGAGCCTGACACCGGCGCTCGATGGTATCGCCAAGGATCTCGGCGATCTCTACTCCCCGCTCTTCATCTGTTTCCTGCGCTATTTCTCGGCCGGGGTCCTCGCGCTCGGGATCGCGTCGGCGTCCGGCACTCCGGTGACGGTTCCCCGAGAGGACCGGTTCGGGCAGGTTTTCAGGACCGCGCTGATGATGGCTGCGATGACGGCGCTGATTGCCGCGCTCGGCATGGTGCCGATGGCCAACGCGGTCGGCGGATTTCTGATCGCGCCGGTGGTTGCGACGCTGTTGTCGGTGGTCCTGCTGGGCGAGGCGATGACGCTGCCGAAACTCGCCGGGTCGCTGGTGAGTTTCCTCGGCGCGTTCCTGATCATGCGGCCGGAAGGCGGGCTGGAAACCGGCACCATCCTGGCGATGGCGGGCGGCGTGCTGCTCGGCTGCTATCTGGCCGCGACGCGGGCGGCGCCGCCGAGCAGCGGCCCGCTGGTGACGCTGGTAGTCCAAAGCCTGCTCGGCTCGGCGCTGATCGCGCCCTTCGTTTTCTCCCAAGGGGTTCCGGAGATCAGCCCGGCGCTGTTCCTCGGCGCGCTCGGCCTCGGCGGGCTGTCGGCGGCCAGCCATTTCCTGACCGTCGCCGCCTACAGCCGCGCGGAAGCTTCGGTGCTGTCGCCGTTCCTGTATTTCAACCTTCTGGCGTCGGTTGCCGCGGGGTTTTTCTGGTTTGGCGAGTTGCCGAACATGGTCAGTGTTCTGGGGCTGACCGGGATCGCCGCCGGCGGGCTCCTGACCATCGTTCCGATCCGGGCGATCCTGGTTCGGTGGACCGTTCAGCTTCGCGCCGATTCGACTGCCCGAGCGGGCAATTAGGGTGCCCGCCCCTTGAAATGCCACGGTGACAGGCACTTAATAATGTGGTGCAATATTCCGGACTGAGCAAGCAAGGGAGATGCGGAGTGAGCGTCGAAACTCATTTGGCCGAGCTGAGAAAAAAACACGAACTCCTGTCAGAGCAGGTTGAGGAAGAACAGAAACATCCCGGGTCGAACGACCTGATGATCTCCGAACTCAAGAAGCAGAAGCTGAAGATCAAGGAAGAAATCGAGCGGCTTTCGGCCGCCCGCTAGAACGATCCGGCCGGCCGCGTGCCGGTTGGCGGGCCGCCGGTCGGGGTTGGCGGGGGATTTCCCCGAGGCTTGACGGGGGTTTCAGGACGAGCCCTCGCTCGGTGTTGACGCCGTGCGGAGGAACCGCGCGATCCAGCGCGCCCACAATTCGTTGTCAACCGGTCGATCGAGAGAGGCCAGCGCCGGCGCGGCGCGCTCTTCGGGGATCGTCGTGCCCCGCCGTTCGTTGACGATATCGGCGACGAATCCGGCGGGAAATTCCGGATGCGACTGCACCGAGATGGCGTAGGGCCGCTCAGGGTCGCCGTAGGCGAGCGCGGCGATTCGGCAGAAATCGTTGGCCGCGACGACAGTGCTGTCCGGCGGCTGCACGATCACCTGATCGCGATGCAGGGCAAGGCCCGACCAGCGCCGGCCGGCGCCCTCCATCCAGCGGGGGGCGTGATTCGCGGTATAGTCCTGAACCCCGACCGCCCAGCCGCCGGAAAATTCTTCCACCTTTCCGCCCAGCGCCTCGGCCAGTATCTGATGGCCGAAGCACACGCCGACCACCGGGCGACGGCCGCGCGCGCAGGCGCGCAGGAATTCCCTGAGCTTCGGTATCCACGGCAGGGGATCATAGACGCCGTGGCGCGATCCCGAAATCAGCCATGCATCGGCTTCGCCTGGGGAGCCGGGCAATTCATCGCCGAAGGCGCGGTAGGTGCGGCATTTCAGGTCCGGGGCGGCCGCGTGCAGGAAGCGGGCGTAGAGGGCGGTGTAGTCGCCGTACTTCGCCCGCAGATGCGGAGGGATTTCGCCGGCTTCGATGATTCCGACTTCCATCAATACCACACGCGCTTTTTTCGCCCGTTAAGCACGGCGCGTCTCCGGTTGCAATGGCCGCCGAAAGCGGTACGGCCGGGCGATTGCCGGGCCGTGCCGCGTTCGACTGGATTTCCGGTCAGACGAAGAACTGGCCGCCGTTGGCCGAGATCGTCGAGCCGGTGATGAAGCCGGCATCGTCGGCGGCGAGAAACACGACGCAGCGCGCCACTTCCTCGGGCTCGCCGAGCCGGCCGACCGGGATCTGCGGGATGATGCGTTCGTTCAGCACCTTCTCGGGGACCGCGCGAACCATCTCGGTGCCGATGTAGCCGGGGCAGATGGCGTTCACCGTTATGCCGGCGCGCGCGCCTTCCTGCGCCAGTGCCTTGGTGAAGCCCAGGTCGCCCGCCTTGGAGGCGGAATAGTTGGTCTGGCCGGCCTGACCCTTCTGGCCGTTGATGGAGGATATGTTGATGACGCGACCGAACTTGCGCTCGCGCATGCCGGGCCAGACCGGATGCGTCATGTTGAACAGCCCGTTGAGGTTGGTGTCTATCACCTCGTTCCACTGCTGCGGTGTCATCTTGTGGAACATGGCGTCGCGGGTGATGCCGGCGTTGTTGACCAGCACCTCGACGGGGCCGAGATCGGCCTCCACCTTCGCGATGCCTTCGATGCAGGCCTCGTAGTCGGCGACCGACCACTTGTAGGCCGGAATGCCGGTGTCGGCGGTGAATTTCGCCGCCGCTTCGTCGTTGCCCGCGTAGTTGGCGGCGACGGTGTATCCGGCGTCTTTCAGGGCAACCGAGATCGCCGCGCCGATGCCGCGCGTTCCCCCGGTTACCAGTGCAACTCTTGCCATTGGTTTCTCCTCGCATTGATGTCTGTCGAAAACCGGGCGCCGGACGGGCGCCCGAAATGCTGGTCAGTCGCGCTGCACGCACATGGCGACGCCCATGCCGCCGCCGATGCAGAGCGTGGCGAGGCCCTTCCTGGCGTCGCGGCGTTTCATCTCGAACAGGAGCGTGTTCAGGATGCGGCAGCCGGAGGCGCCGATGGGGTGGCCGATGGCGATGGCGCCGCCGTTGACGTTGACGATATCGGGGTTCCAGCCCATGTCCTTGTTCACCGCGCAGGCCTGGGCGGCGAAGGCCTCGTTGGCTTCGACCAGGTCGAGGTCGTCGACCTTCCACCCGGCCTTTTCCAGCGCCTTGCGCGAAGCCGGGATCGGGCCGGTGCCCATGATCGCCGGGTCGACACCGGCGGTGGCCCACGAGACGATGCGCGCCAGCGGTTCGATGCCGCGCTTCTCGGCGGCTTCCGCCGTCATCAGCACCGTTGCCGCGGCCCCGTCGTTCAGGCCCGATGCGTTGCCGGCGGTCACCGTGCCGTCTTTGGCGAAGGCCGGGCGCAGCTTCTGCATGGCTTCGAGGTTGGCGCCGAAACGGATATATTCGTCGCGGTCGGCCACCACGTCGCCCTTGCGCGTCCTGACGGTGAAGGGGACGATCTCGTCGGCGAACCTGCCGTCCTTCTGCGCCGCTTCGGCCTTGTTCTGCGACCTGACGGCGAACTCGTCCTGCGCCTCGCGGCTGATCTGCCACCTCTCGGCGACGTTCTCGGCGGTGGTGCCCATATGGTAGCCGTTGAAGGCTTCCCACAGGCCGTCGCGGATCATCGAGTCGATGAACTTGATGTCGCCCATCTTCTGGCCCGGGCGAAGATTGGCCACGTGCGGCGCCAGCGACATGCTTTCCTGGCCGCCGGCGACCACGATGTCGGCGTCGCCGAGCATGATGTGCTGGGCGCCGAGCGCCACCGCGCGCAGGCCCGATCCGCAGACCTGGTTTATTCCCCAGGCGGCGCTTTCGATCGGCAGGCCGGCGTTGATGTGCGCCTGGCGGGCCGGGTTCTGCCCCTGACCGGCGGCAAGGACCTGCCCGAGGATGGTCTGCGACACCTCGGATTTGTCGATGCCCGCGCGCTCCACCGCCGCGGTGATGACGGCGGCGCCCAGATCGTGCGCCGGCGTGTTGGCGAAACTGCCGAGAAAACTTCCCACCGCGGTGCGCGCCGCCGAGGCGATTACGATATTCGTCATGACGTCTCCCAATCCCGTTGCCGCCCGTCCGGGCGGTCAGCCCCCACAATTATGTTGCGGCGCAACATACGCTGGCCGAAGGCCGGTGCCAAGCGCTAATTCGACGCAGGCCAGCGCGCGTCAGTCGGCATTTCGTGACAGGAAATCGGCGAGCGGCGACCACACGCTGTCAGGCGCCGCGTGGCCGGCGATCATCCCGACATGGCCTGACGCGACCTTCAGGTGCCTTGCGCCGGCGATCGCCGCGGCGAGCGGATCGGCGGTGTCGGGCGGTGCGATGTGGTCCTTTTGCCCGGTCACCACGAGGGCTGGCAGGGCGATGTCGCGCAGATCGACCGGCGCGCCCATGAAGGACCAGTTGCCGGCCGCCAGCGCGTCCTCCAGCTGCCACGCCACCAGGATGTCACGGGCGGCCGCCCCGCTCATCGGAACGGCGTCGGCGAGCCAGTCTTCCAGGGCGACGAAATGGCGGGCTTCGGTCCCGGCCATGTCCATCGCCGCGAAGCGGCGGAACTTGACGAACGCCTGAACCGGGTTCAGCGCCGCGAACAGGTACTGGAACAGTTCCGAGGGGACGAAACCGAAGGTCGAGGCCAGGCTTTCGAGGATGCCGGCTGCGTTGCCGGCGCCCAGATTCCGGGCGGCCTTGCGCAATGCGCCTGACATGCCGCGTCCGTGCCCGAAGGCGTAGGGCGCACCGAGGGTGGCCAACGCCGACAGCCCCTCGGGCTGGCGGCAGGCGAAGATGGCGGCGATCGTTCCTCCCATGCAATAGCCCAGCAACGCGGCCTTGCGGCCGGTCAGCCCGTTGACATAGGCCAGCGCCGGCAGCAGCCGCGCCGTGGCGTAATCGGATATCCCGTAACCTGCCTCGCGCGGGCCGGGAACGCCCCAGTCCAGAAGGAACGGGCGCAACCCCCGGCAGGCCATGAAGCGCATGAGCGAGCAGTCCTCGTGCAGGTCGAGGACATAGGCGCGGTTGATCAGCGACGGCACGACCAGAACCGGCGCACCGGTTTGCGCTCCGGCGCGATGGCCGTAATCCAGCAGCCGGGTGGTGCCGCTTTGCCAGATCGCGGGCGGATCTTTCACGCCGCGGCGATAGGGGTGCGTCTGCCATGCCCGGATGCCGTCCAGCATGGCGCGCAGGCGCCGCGCGGCCTCGGCGGCCAGCGCCATCTGGTCGGGGTCGTCCGGCCAGCTTGCGGCGGTGGCGCGCAGTTCCTCCGACCACGGGAAATCCGGCGACCGGGCGTTCGGCGCGGCGAGCAGTGCCTGGACGACGCAGGCCAGGCCGGCGTTGAGATGAAACGCCAGCGGGCCCGGCTTGCCGATGCGGTGCGGCGCCGGGTCAGTCATCGCCGTCTCCGGCCGGTTGCGGCGTCAGGCCGTGGCGGGCGATGAGAGCCAGGTTTCGCTCCCACAGGTCGAGGTATTGGCGCGCCAATTCGTCTCTGGTTGGCGGGCCCGTTCGGTCCGGTTCCGGTTTTTCGGCATCCGTTTTGCGCTGCATTTTCGTCGTCGCTGCGGTTGACCTGCAAGCGTTAGCACGCGAACGTCTATTCGCGCATGCAATAATTCTTTGCAGTTGCGAGTTGGCGCACTAGAGTGGTGGCCTGCCGTTCAGGCGTCGTGTTAAATGGTCGGAGGATATCGCCGTGGCCAGGACTGAAGCATCGGAAAGCGAACCGGTAATTATCAAGAAATATGCCAACCGGCGTCTCTACAACACGGACAAGTCGACCTACGTGACGCTCGAAAACCTGGCGCAGATGATCCGCGACGGCGATGATTTCGTCGTCAAGGACGCCAAGTCCGGCGATGACATCACCCGCTCGGTGCTGACCCAGATAATCTTCGAGGAAGAGGCCAAGGGCCACAACATGCTGCCGGTCAATTTCCTGCGCCAGCTGATCGGTCTTTACGGCGACACGCTTCAGGGTTTCGTTCCGGGCTACCTGGAGGCGTCGATGGAGACCTTCAGCCGCAACCAGGACGCGCTGCGCGAAAAGGTCCGCTCCGCCTTCGAGGCCAACCCGGCGATCGCGAATTTCGAGGCGCTGGCCCGGTCGAACATGGAATGGTTCGAAAACACCATGAAGATGTTCGCGCCGTTCGCCGCGGGGCTGGCGCCGTCCAGGGGCGAGGGCAAGCCGGACCCGGCCAAGCCGGAAGCGGCGCCGGAAGCCGCGCCGGAGAAGCGCGACAGCGAACTCGCCGAACTCAAGGATCAGCTTGCCGAGATGCAAAAGCAGCTTGCCGCACTGGTGAGCAAATCCTGACGGCGGCGGTGCCCGGCCAAGGGCCGGCATGCCTATCCGGAAAGCACGGTCTTCGCCTCCGCATGGCCTGCGGTCTGCGGCCACTGGAGGCTGGGGCGCCCGTGCAGAAAACCCTGCTGACAATCGACCTCGAGCCCGTCGAGACAGCGCGCCTCTTCTTCCGTCTCGACGAATTCCGCGACCGTGAACATCTCAAAGTGCCGCGCGATGGTGACCAGCGCCTTGACGAGGATCTGGTTGTCGGGGTTGCGCGGCAGGCCGCGGATGTAGCCGCCGTCGATCTTCACCAGGTCGAAGCGGAAATCGCGGAAATGGCGGAACGACGTGTGGCCGGCGCCGAAATCGTCGAGCGCGAAGCTGAGGCCGCGCCGGCGCAGCCGGTCCATGAAGCCGATCGTCCGCTCCGGCCGGTCCATCGCGCCGTTTTCGGTGATTTCGAGGATCAGCCGGTCGCCGATGCCGGGATCGCCGGCGACGGCGCGGTCGATGATCCCGAACCATTTCGGATCGGCCATGGACAGCGGCGACAGGTTTATCGACAGCCGCAGGAGCGGGTTGCCGCTCAGCAGTTCGATGGCGCGGCCGAGAGCCCACCGGTCGAGCCGCCGGCCGAGGGCGGTGGTTTCGACCGCCGGAATGAAGGCGCCGGCGGGGATGACGGCGCCGTCGGTATCGAGAATCCGCAACAGGCCTTCGTGAAATGCGATTCGCCCGCCGGCGCCGGACGCCACAATGGGCTGGAGGGCGAGACCGAGGCGGTCTTCGGCCAGGGCCTGATCGACGACGTCGGCTATCGGCCGTTCCGCGAGCGACCTTTCCCAGGCTGTCGGTTCCGGCTGCCCGGGCCCGGCCACGGGTGGCGTGCCGTATTCCTGCGTCCTCATTGCTCCGTCCCTTTGATCGGAATGCATCGGAAGATTAGGATGGCATTCGATAACAATATGTGAACATAAACGGAACAAATTGCGGCAAAGTCGATTCAAACGAAGGAGCAGAGATGGACGGGCGCTGTCCGTGGTGCGGAACCGATCCGCTCTATGTCCAATATCACGATACCGAATGGGGCGTGCCGGAACGCGATTCGCGGGCGCTGTGGGAAAAGCTCGTTCTCGACGGGTTTCAGGCCGGGCTGAGCTGGATCACCATCCTGCGCAAGCGCGAGGCCTTCCGGCAGGCTTTCGCCGGATTCGATCCGGCGCGCGTCGCGGCGTTCGGAGAACGCGAGATTGCGGGGCTGCTGCAGAACCCCGGCATCGTGCGTCATCGCGGCAAGATCGAGGCGGCAATCCGGGGCGCGCGCGCCTGGCAGGAAATCGAGGCCGGCACCGGCTTCGCCGCCTGGATGTGGCGCCATGTCGACGGCGAGCCGATCCGCAACTCATGGAACGTCATGCAGGAGATCCCGGCGGCCACGCCGCTTTCGGAAAGAATATCGAAGGATCTGAAGGCAGCGGGGTTCAATTTCTGCGGACCGACCATCGTCTATGCGTTCATGCAGGCCGTCGGCATGGTCAACGATCACCTGGTGAGCTGCCCGCGGCACCGCGAAATCGGCGGGCCGTGAACCCGGCCGGTTTTGCCAACGCCTCCAGAACCGCGCATTCCGGCACGTTCTCTCCGGAGCATTCGGCGACGGTTTCAGCCAGCACGGTCTCGATCCTCTTGAGGTCCGATATCCTGGCGCGCACGTCGGCCAGCCGTTCCCCGGCGAGTTTCCGGACTTCGGCACAGGTCTGCAGGCCGCCGTCGACGAGTTGCAGCAGGCCGCGGATTTCCTCCAGCGTGAAGCCAAGCTCGCGCGCCCGCATGACGAAACTCAGGCGTGATACGTGGTTTTCGTCATAGACCCTGTGGCCTTTGGCCGAGCGCGGCGGTTCGGGCATCACGCCGATGCCCTCGTAATAGCGGATGGTTTCCAGGTTGCAGCCGGTTCTGCGGGACAGATCGATGCGGCGCAGTCCCTTCACGGAACGGTGACTTTCGGGCATGGCGGAAACCCCTTGAACCTGTATCACCTACAGACCCTAGAAAGGGACCCGCACAGAGGCAAGAGTGATTCGCATGACCGACAATACCGCAGAGCGGGCACCGGGCGTTTTCCAGCACGGCGCAGGAACCGACCGCAGCGCCTGGGCCTCGACATGGTTGAGCGTTGCCGGTGCTCTGGCGATGACGTCGTGCTGCATTCTTCCGCTGGTATTGGTGAGCCTCGGTGTGACCGGCGTTTTCCTGGGTCAGCTCGGGGCACTCTACCAGTACAAATGGATCACCTTCTCGATCAGCGCCGCGTTTCTCGGCTACGGATTCTGGAAAGCCTACCGCCCGGTGCCGGCGAAGGCCTGTGACGAAGGTGCTTGCACCCGCCCGGTCAACCGCCGGGTGATGCGGAGCATTCTGTGGGCGGCGGCGGCGATCATCGCTGTGGCGATGGTGTTTCCCTACACGCTGCCGCTGTTCCTGACATTCTGAAATAAAGGGGAGGCTAAATGAAAAAGACACTCTTTGCGGCCGGTCTTCTGGCTCTGGCTTCGGGCGGCTTTGCCGTTGCCGGTGAACAGCAGGCCAGGATTTCCGTGGGCGGCCTGTTTTGCGGGTCTTGCGCCTACATTGCCGCGGAAGCGATGAAGTCGGTTGATGACAGTGTCGAGATCGTGAAATTCATCCGTGGCGACACCTACGACACCGCCGTTTACGTGGTGTCCTACGACGACGCCAACGCTACGCCGTCTTCAATTGCTGACGCGGTGGTCAGCTACGGATACCCGGCGCAGGTTGTCGCAAATTCCAGCTCCTGACACGCAATAGGGGCGAATTCGATGGGTGAAGACTCAAAGGCCGGTATCGTTGCGGCCATCGTCGCGGTGCCGGTCATGGTGGTGTGCTGCGGCGGCGGAACTGTGCTGCTCGGCGCCTTGGCGGGGGGCCTTGGCAGTTGGTTTGCCGGCTTCGGTGGTCTGGCCGCGGCAGGCCTGGCAGCGGGCGCGGCACTCGTGATCTGGATGATGCGCCGCCGTCGAACGTTATGTGAAAGAACAATTGAGGCAGAAGAGAAATGAGTGATGAACGCCGGCCGGGCAGCGGCTTGTTGAAAGTGGGAATAATCGGAACCGCGGTGGCGGCGCTGTGCTGCTTTACCCCGATACTGGTGGTGTTGTTCGGGATCGTCGGTCTGTCGGCGCTGGTGGGCTATCTCGACGCCGTGCTTTTCCCGGCGCTTGGGGCGTTCCTGCTTCTGACGATCTATGCGCTCTGGCGCAAGGAACGCCGGGCGCAGGACAATTGAGGGGCACCAACCGATGATGATGGGATGCCGCTCGCTGGTCGGCATGACGACCGGCATGTTTTTCATGGCGACGCCGCTTCTGGCGGCGGCGGCGATCGTCTGTCTGCTGACCAAGCGCCCGGAAACGGAAGCGCGCGACGTGTACGGGAGCGAGAGATGAAGGACTGGCACAAATCGAATGGCGGGCGCGGCGGATATGACCTCGCCGTCATCGGCGCCGGATCGGCCGGATTTTCCGCCGCGATAACGGCGGCCGACGCCGGCAAGCGGGTGGCGCTGATCGGACACGGCACCATCGGCGGCACCTGCGTCAACGTCGGCTGCGTGCCGTCGAAGGCGATGATCCGCGCCGCCGAGGCGGTGCACGGGGCGAAGGCGGCGGCGCGCTTCCCAGGCCTTTCCGGCGATGCCCGCGTCGACGACTGGGCGAGGCTTGTCGCCGCCAAGGACGATCTAGTTGCCGCGCTGCGGCAGAAGAAATACGCCGACCTGCTGCCGGGGTACGAACTGGTGGACTACATTGAGGAAGGCCCGGCGCGGCTGGTCGAGGGGGCGTGTCGGTAAACGGCCGCACCCTGGAGGTGCCGAAGATCATCATCGCCACGGGCGGGCGCCCGTCACTGCCGCCGATCGACGGTATCGACAGGGTTGAGACGCTGGACAGTACCGGCGTGCTGGCTCTGAAGTCTTTGCCTGACAGCCTGACCTTCATCGGCGGCGGCTACATCGGCGCGGAACTGGCGCTGATGATGGCGCGCTTCGGCGTCAAGGTGACGGTGGTCTGCCGCTCGCGGCTGTTGCCGGGGGCGGAGCCGGAAGTTTCCGCGGCGCTGACGGAATCGTTCCGCGCCGAGGGCATCACCATGCTTTGCGGCATCACCTACCATGCCTGCCGGCAGGACGAAAAGGGCGTGACGGTCCGTGTCGAGAAAAACGGCGAGCCGTTGGAGATCACCTCTGAAAGGCTGGTGGTGACCGCCGGGCGGCGCCCCAATACGGACGGCATGGGACTGGAGGAAATTGGCGTCGAACTCGACCGGCGCGGCGCCATCGTCGTCGGCGACGACATGCAGACATCGGTGCCCGGCGTTTACGCCGCCGGCGACGTCACCGACCGCGAGCAGTTCGTCTACATGGCGGCTTACGGCGCCAAGATCGCGGCGAGAAACGCGGTGGCGGACGAGGTGCTGCGCTACACCAACGATGCCATGCCGTGGGTGGTGTTCACCGATCCGCAGGTCGCAGGCGTTGGGCTGAGCGAGGCCGAGGCGAAGGCGCAGGGCCATGACGTGAAAACCTCGGTGGTGCCGCTCGACCAGGTGCCGCGGGCGCTGGCGGCGCGCGATACGCGCGGGCTGATCAAGCTGGTGGCGGATCTCGAGACCGACCGCCTGCTGGGCGGCCAGATCATCGCGCCGGAAGGCTCCGACAGCATCCAGACGCTGGCCATGGCGCTGAAATTCGGCATGACGACGAAGGCGCTGGGCGAGACGATTTTCCCGTATCTGACGACGGTGGAGGGGCTGAAACTGGCGGCCCAGACCTTCGACATGGACGTGGCGAAACTGTCCTGCTGCGCGGGATGAGGAGGCTGGCATGAAAAGGGAAAACGGCGGCATGGCAGCGATGGCCGTGGTGCATGCGGTCTGCTGCGGCGGCATACTGCTGGTGGCGACGGGAGCGCTCGGCCTCGGAACCGTGGTGGCGTGGCTGGGCAGCGGTCCGGCGCGCGTCGCCGGCATCGCCGTGCTGGCGGTCGCCGTGGCGGCCATCGCCTACCGGATGTCCTCCCGCCGCAAGTCCCGGATCCCGGATACGGACCGTCCGGGGCCGGTGGCGCGGCACACGCGGGACGACAAGACCGGGGACGCCGCTGGCCGGCGCGCGGCCTCGCCGCGTTCCGCCTAGACCGGACGTCCGCCGTCCGGCGGCCGCAGCGCGGCGGGCCGGGCACATCTGTGGGAGCTTGAATTGAATACAGCACTCTTGTTCGCCTTCACCGCCGGGGCGGTCGCGACGGTCAACCCCTGCGGGTTTGCGCTGCTGCCGGCATGGTTCGCCGCGCAGGTCGCCGGTCAGGAAAGCGGCCGGGGCGCGACGACCTTCCTGCGCGCCACCAGAAACGGCGCGGCGGCGGCGGTCGGGTTCGTCGTGGTGTTCGCGGCGGCGGGTGTGCTGGTTTCCTCCGGTTCGCTGTGGCTGGGATCGGCGCTGAAGTACTTCGGCACCGCGGTCGGCGCGATTCTGATCGCCGTCGGCCTGATGCAGCTCACCGGTCTGCGGCTGCCGAACGTCGCGGGCGTCAACACCTGCCGGCGCATCAGCGACCGGCACGGCGCGCTCGGCTTCGGGCTGTCCTACGGGGTGGTTTCGCTGTCCTGTACGCTGCCGATCTTCATGGCGGTGCTGGGGACCTCGCTGCTCGGCGGCGGCGAGTTGAACCTGGTCAACCTCGTGGCGTTCCTTCTCGGCGCGTCCAGCGTGCTGGTCGTGGTGTCGGTGGCAGCGGCGCTGTCGGGCACCGGGCTTACGGTGGCCGCGAGACTGCCGGCCGGCGCTATCCGGCGCCTCTCCGGGGCGCTGGTGGCGGTCGCCGGGGTCTCTCTCTTCCTGTCCTGGGTGCGGGAGTTCGACGACGTGCCGGACCGGACGCGGCGCATGCTGGACGAGGGATCCTACCTGTCCTCCAGCCTCAACATTTGGCTGTCCGAGGGGCCCGGCCTGGCGGTATCGGGCATCGGCCTGGTGCTGATCCTGGCCGGCCTGTGGCTGGCCTGGCGGCGCACCGGCGCCGGATCGTCGGACACCGGGCGATGACCGCAGAGGCCCGGACCGGCGAGGGCGGCGGTCTGGACTGTCTGGACATGTCGGTGGTGTCCGACATCACGGTGGCCCGGGCGCTGCGCGCGCTCCTGGCGGACTGGCGGATGCGCAGGCGCTGGGAAGCGTTTCCCCGCGCCGCGCGGCGGCTGCACCGGGACATCCTGCGAAGCTATCTCGACACCGGCGCCCCGCCCGATCCGGCCGGTCTCGACAAGGACCTGCTCGGCGATCTCGTGGCCCGCGACCTCGTGGTCCCCGGCGCGCGCGGCATCGCGGCGGCCTATCCGTTTTCCACTGGCCAGACGCGGCACCGCGTGACCATCGGCGGAAGAAGCCTCTTTGCCGTCTGCGCCATCGACGCGCTCGGCGCCGGGGCCATGGCCGGGCGGGCGGCGCGGGTGGCGTCGCGCTGCCCGGTCTGCGAGGCCGAAATCCGCGTCGACATCGAAGGGGGCGGGCTCGGCGTGGCGGCGGTGTCGCCCGGCGCGGCCTGCGTCTGGGCAGGGATCGTAGCGGTGGAAGGCTGCGCCGCGGAAACGCAATGCCAGGCCATGCTGCTGTTCTGTTCGCCCAATCACCTCGGCGCGTGGCGCGCCCGGCAGGCGCAAGTACCGGAAGGCTTCGCGCTCGGCGTCGGGCAGGCGGTGCAGGCCGGCGCCGCGATCTTCCGCCCGTTCCTTCGCCGCGACAACGGGAGGGCCACCGGATGAGCCAAACGTTCGATCTGATCGTCATCGGCGCCGGCATGGCCGGCATCGGCGCGGCCAACAAATGCGCCCGCGCCGGCTGGTCGGTCGCCATCGTCGACGAACTGCCCTATGGCGGCACCTGCGCGCTGCGCGGCTGCGACCCGAAGAAGATCCTGCGCCGCGGCGCGGAAGTCATCGACGCTGCCCGCCTGATGCGCGGCAAGGGCATCGACCCGCAGGGGCTCAGGATCGA
Source organism: Paracoccaceae bacterium (assembly GCA_046757205.1). Lineage (GTDB taxonomy): Bacteria > Pseudomonadota > Alphaproteobacteria > Rhodobacterales > Rhodobacteraceae > JBHHXR01. The sequence continues at coordinate 394 of JBHHXR010000060.1, read as the reverse complement.
CTGGCCGGCGCTGATGCGCCACAAGCGCGGCTTCACCGACCCGGCACCCGCCAGGATGGAGGCCGGCCTGACAGGGAACGGCGTGACCACGCTGCACGGCACGGCGCGGTTCACCGGCGCGAACACGCTGCGCGTCGGCGAGACCGGCTACCAGGCGAGGAAATTCCTCGTGGCCGCCGGCGCCCGGCCGCGCCCGCTCGGCGTTCCGGGCGCCGAACATGCGCTCGACAACGCCGAGTTCATGGAACTGGACGCGCTTCCGGCGCGCATCCTGTTCGTCGGCGGCGGCTTCATCTCCTTCGAGTTCGCCCATATCTCGGCGCGTGCCGGCAGCGCACCGGTGATCATCGACCGCGGCCCGCGCCCGCTGAAGGGCTTCGATGTCGATCTGGTG
>JBHHXR010000059.1:0-15448 GCA_046757205.1 Paracoccaceae bacterium | reverse complement strand
GCGCCTGCGCCGTTCAGGCGAAGTTCCGGGCGTCGGCTATGCGCAGGGAGCGGAGTTTGCAAAACTGCAAACTGTGTTCGCCCTTGAAGACGTGACCGGCCCTAAGCCGACCTTGGCTCCGCCCATAAGATGCGTAACCGTCCGGTCTGACCGCTCTGCCGGAGCGCTGCTAATGTCGGTAAGTGTCCATTTAGCTAAGTGGACACTTACAGGGCTAGGATGGCGAAGCGGCGCAGGCGCAGGAAGTGGGCTGATGACGAGAAGCGCATGATCTGTGCGCAGGCTCGGATGCCGGGTGTTTCGGTCGCCCAGGTTGCGCGGCGATACGATGTGAACGCGAACCAGATCTTCAACTGGATGAAGGACCCGAAGTTCGCCACCGATGACGCGTCGCTTGAGGATGAAGCGCGTTTTCTGCCCGTCGAGATCGTTTCAGAACCGGCGCCGGCCGCGCCGTCTGCCGATGCCTCTGGCGTGATCGAACTGGAGCTGGTGGGCGGGCATCGGTTGCGGATCAGCGGCGGGTACGACCCCGAAGCCGTCGCCCGGCTGGCGCATCTGCTCGCATGATCCCGGTTCCGGCGAACACGAAGGTCTGGCTGGCGGCGGGCGTGACGGATATGCGCAAGGGTTATGCCACCCTGGCAGCGCAGGCCGAGAAGGTACTGAAGCTCGATCCGTTTGCCGGGCATTTGTTCGTGTTCCGGGGCCGTCGCGGTGACCTGATCAAGGTGATCTGGTGGGACGGACAGGGGGCGTGCCTGTTCTCCAAGCGCCTGGAGCGCGGCAAGTTCGTCTGGCCGGCAACGAAGGAGGGCAAGGTGTCTCTGACGCCCGCGCAACTGGCCATGCTGCTCGAAGGGATCGACTGGCGCATGCCCCGGCGAACCTGGCGCCCATTACGGGCAGGATAGGATTCCCTTAACTATTCCAATGATGTAAGCTCTGGCCATGATGGCCGAGGCGATGACATTGCCGGAAGATTACGGGGAGCTCAAGGAGTTCACCACCCAGCTTCTGGCCGAGATTAAAGCCCAGGCCATGCTCATTGAGAAGCTTCGCCATCAGGTCGCGGGCCAGAAAGCCTGGCGTTACGGATCGACCTCGGAACAGACACGACAGCTCATGTTGGCGTTGGAAACGAGTGAGATCGCCGAAGCGGCGATGACCGCAAAGATGAAGCTGCCCCCGGACGAGCCGAAGGACAAGCCAGCGCGCCGTCCGATCCCCGATCACATCCCGCGCAACAATATCGAGATGCTGCCGCCAAAGGATCACTGCAAATGCGGCGGGGCCCTGCGCAGGATCGGTGAAGATGTCACCGAAGAGCTGGAATACGTGCCGGGCCGGTTCGTCGTGAACAAGGTCACACGGCCACGCTACGCCTGCAAACGCTGCGAGCGGTTCACGCAGGCGCAGCTGCCATCGCGCCCCATCGAGCGTGGGCGCCCCGGCCCGGGTCTCCTGGCCCATGTGCTTGTCAGCAAATACGCCGATCACCTGCCGCTCTACCGGCAAAGCAAAATCTTCGAGCGTGAGGGCCTGAACTTGGACCGCTCCACCCTGGCCGATTGGGTCGGCAAGACAACAACGCTGCTGACCCCGCTGGCCGATGCCATCGGCAAACACGTTCTGAAGGGCAAGGCGATCTTCACCGATGATACGCCGGTCAACATGCTCGCGCCCGGCACCGGCAAAACCCAGACCGCGCGGCTTTGGGTCTATGCGCGCGATGAAAGCCCTTGGGGCAGCACCGTGCCACCGACTGCCTGGTACCAGTTCTCACCGGATCGGCGCGGGGCGCACCCCAAGGACCACCTCAACAAATACAAGGGCTGGATGCACGCCGACGGCTATGCCGGGTACGAAGAACTTTACCGCAATCACGGCATCAAAGAGGTGGCCTGCATGGCGCATATCCGGCGCAAGTTCGTCGATGTGCATCGCTCCCAGGGTTCCGCCATCGCCGAAGAGGCCATCCTGCGCATCAGCGAGCTCTACGCAATCGAGAAGGAGGCACGCGGGTCGCCGCCAGATTTACGGGCAGAAATCCGGAAGGCCAAAGCCAAGCCGGTCTTCGACGACCTGCAGGACTGGCTGGATGCGCAGCTGCCGACGATCTCGGGCAAATCCCCGCTCGCCCAGGCCATCCGCTACGCGCTCACCCGGATGAAGCGGCTCAGGCCATACCTCGACCACGGCATCCTGGAGATAGACAACAACACCGCCGAACGTGCCATGCGCACCATCGCTCTGGGCCGCAAGAACTACCTCTTCGTCGGATCGCCCGCAGGCGGACGTGCCGCCGCCGTCGCGTATACCCTGATCGAGACCGCAAAGCTCAACGGCGTCGATCCTCAAACCTGGCTCGCCGACACTATCGCCCGCATTCCAGACTACAAGATCACACGCGTCAACGACCTGCTGCCCTGGATATAGCGGTCACATCGGACGGTTACCATCATACGACACATCATCGCCACCACTGGGGGTGAGATCAATTCATAAGTATTTGAAATCATTGGTCGGAGTGGCGAGATTCGAACCCCCGGCCCCTGCCTCCCGAAGGGTGTCATACACTCGAAAATTCAACAACTTAGAGGAGCGCTGTCCAAATTGGGCAGTGGAATTCAGGCGATTTTCTCTTAAATTTCCGGTGCTTACGGTCTTATTTTTGACCGAGTAAAAATCGAGACAAACACCAGCTGTATCCGGTACGAACCTACATGACGCGCTTTAAGCCATTGCTGTCATTCAACCCGCTGGTTGGCAACGACTGCAACGCGGGACGAAGGAGACTCGTGCAAACGCGGCTACTGCTGACGCAGAAAGCCTTCGCCCGCGCGGCAACGAGGATTCGGCGGCGCAGCGAATTTCTCCAGAGTGGTCGTTCAAAACTGATCGGACCGGTCTAATCCAGTCCACCCATTCGCTGCGGTTGGTTTCGACAATCGAGACGCAGGAAAAAACTACCAGCACCAATGTTCCGACGGATGTTTGCCGTATTATTGACGAAATCCGCAGAATAGATTCTGCGCTTGAACAATTCATTCGACAAGCGCCATGCCGATCTTACTGAGAGGCAAATCGCTTGTTGAGCATGCGACCTGAATATATTCGGACGACTATGCCATGAGTTCCATCACTCTTGATGATCGAGGCGGCCTCTGCCCGAGCCAATCTTTGCCCGGCTATCTCCCGAATGAGCTTTAGACGAAAGGCGGTGGCAAATGTCGAATAGTCCACTGCCTCAATGACGAAACTTCCGGGGCCGCCGACAACACGCCTAGCATAATATCCGTGAAGCTGCGGCGTCTCGTTCAAGATCGTCAGACCGTTGATGACCACGCCCTCACCTAATGCAATGTCACGCGCTGTTTCAGGACGCCCGCCTGCGTTGTCGTAGCCATCTCCTGAAACGTCAATGACCCGGCGGGTCCCGTCAAAGCGATTGCGACCCAGCAGCGCAAGGCTGAAAACAATCGCCTCGCCGATATCCGTGCCGCCGGGCCTAACTTGCCGGCCTTTGAGCAATATCTGCTCTGCGAAGATCTGTGCACCTTCACGATCTTTCAAATGGTGCCAGTCCACAACTGTCAGTTGGTCTAACGAGCCCGCCCACTGCACAAGTGCCACCGCGATACCCCGAGGGGCCGCAGCGCTCAGGGCAACGAGGACGTCTTCATGAAGGAATGCCGCAGCGATGCCTTCGGTCTGAAGAGAAAATTCGTCGGCGTCGACACTGCGCGATCCATCCACCGCCAGGACCAGTTCAAGATCGACCTGAATAGACTGGGCATTGGTGCTCTGGCCAAACCCCGCGATCATAAAAAAGATGATCACGAAAAACTTCTGGTAGAGATCTGCCATGCGTCAGTTACACGGGTTTGCGCCAATTGGGCAAACGCGATTCCCGAACTTCCGTCGGGCCATGCGCTGACCGCTCGAACGCCGTTTCCGAGCCCGGTTTGCGTTGCCGGGCATGGGTCCGTATGGTCGCCGGACAACGATAAGAATCACATGACCACTGAACGGGCGAGACTTCGCAGTGTCTCGTCAGCAAACGGGAGGACCTTTATGATCAATTCTACCAGGAGATATTCAATTCTTACCTTCGCGAGCGTGCTGGCGCTTTGGGCCGGTACAGCTTCGGCGCAGGATTGCCCGATAAAGATCGGCGGCATGGCGCCATTGTCGGCGCCGGGCACTGTTGTCGGCGGTGAGGCAATGCGCGATGCGATGCTGATCGCCGAGGAAGACATCAACGCCGCCGGCGGCGTGCTGGGCTGCGATATCGACGTGGTCATCGGAGATACCGAAGGCCTGCCGGAAAAAGGCACTGCATTGATGGAGAAGTTCATCGCGCAGGATGGCGTTGTGGCGATTGGCGGCGGCTATCACAGCTCGGTCGGCGTGGCCTCCAAAGACGTATCCAACCGGCTTGGCGTGCCCACGGTTTTCGCCGAGACGTGGAACGACACCATTACGGGCGACAAGCAGAAATACATCTTCCGCATCGCGCCGCTCAGTTCGTGGGCCTCGTCGACGATCTGGAAGCACGCGCTCGAAATACCGGGCGTCGAGAAGGTGGCGATCCTGACCGAGAACACCGATTACGGCATTCCGGCCGCCGAAGAGACCAAGAAGGGCCTCGAATCCGGCGGCAAGGAAGTGGTGGTCTTCTCGGTCGATATCGGCACCCAGGATTATTCCGGGATCGTGCAGCGGATGAAGGCGGAAAACCCCGATATGATCGTCGTGCTGGCCACCGGCGAGGCCGGCTACAACTTCCAGCAGCAGGCGTCGGATGCCGGCATCGGCTCGCTCGACATTCCGTTCCATGCCGGCCAGGTCTCGCTTGAATCCAAGGCCTACTGGGAGAACGTGCCGGACGGCAACTATGCCTTCGTGCAGCGCATCGGCGTGCCCGAAAACCTCTTTACCCCCGAGGGCAAGGCGTTTGCCGCCAAGTACAAGGAGCGTACCGGCAAGGGCGCGGTGGAAAGCTATGCCATGGAAGCCTACGATTCGATAGTGATCCTGGTCAAGGCGATCGAGGCGGCCGGCAGCACCGATGGCGATGCGATCGTCGAGGCGCTGGAAAACATCGAGTATGACGGCACGCTGGGCAAGATCTACTTCCCGTATGGCACCAAGAAGGATCCCTCCGAAGACGGCAAGGGCGACGAGAACTGGCATCAGTGGCCCGACGTGGCTCTGACAGTGATCCAGTACCAGAAAGAGGGCGAGAACTCGGGTGACGCCACGATCGTCTGGCCCGACGCCTACAAGACCGGCGATCCGGTCAACGTCAACCAGTAAGCCTAGCGCCCCGGGCGCCTGATGTGGCGCCCGGGGACTTGAATATCAGACCCGGAAAGACCCGGGCGAAACAGGGGGACGTCACTTGCAATTCCCGATGCTGTTCTGGGGCGTAATCGTCTGGATGATCGTCTGGGGCGTCGCCGGATCGATCCTGATCAAGCGCCGCTATCTCGCACGCGATCTGGACACGTCGAACGCCAATTTCGTGGGCGCTATGGCGGGCGCATCGCTGGGTCCCGTCGGCATAGCCGCGCTTTGGGCAAAAACACCCAAATCGTCTAACTACCTGATCGTCGGGCTGGGCCTGCTGACCGTTCTTCTAGTTGCCGTCACCTTTAGCTTTGCCGACCCCGAAAACATCTGTGTCACCTCCGGCGGCTTTGTCGCCAGCCAGTTCGTGAACGGGCTGATCATCGGCATCATTTATGGTTTCATGGCGCTGGGGCTGTCGCTGATCTTTTCGATCCTCGGCGTCGTCAGTTTCAGCCACGGCGAGTTTTACATGATCGGCGGTATGCTGGTCTATTTCATCAGTGCGGTCTGGATCCCGGGGATCAATCCGCTGCTGGCCGTTCTCGGCGCCTGCGCCGTGGCTTTTGTGATCGGCGCGGTGTTTGAACGCCTGATGCTGACACCGATGTATCACGGCCAGATCGACCGGCCCGTGGAATATGGTATTCTCGTCACCTTCGGCCTTGCCTTTACCCTGCAGTATTTCGTGCAGGCGCTGGCGGGCGCAAACCCGGTCAAGGCGCAGCGATTCCTTAGTTTTCCGCGCTGGAGCTGGCCGGAAGGGGCCGATCCGGTCTGGATCAAGACCTCGCGCGGCAGCATGACATTGTTCGAGCAGGTCTCGATTTCCAGCCCGCGGTTCACCGCCGCCATAACTTGCATCCTGGTTCTTTTGGCATTGCTCTACCTGATGCACCGCACCTGGACCGGCAAGGCGCTGCGCGCCGTCAGCCAGGACCGGGAAGCCGCGGCCATTGCCGGGATCAACCCCGACCGTATGAACATGCTGGCCTTCGCGCTGGGCGGCATGATCGCCGCGCTGGCCGGTGCGCTTCTGGTTCAGGCGTTCTCCTGGCTGCCGCAGGTCGGTGCCATTCCCGCGATGCGCAGCTTTGTTATCGTCGTTCTCGGCGGGCTCGGCTCGCTGCCCGGCGCCTTTGTCGGCGGCATCATGGTCGGGCTGGTCGAGGCCGCGGGCACTGGCTGCGTCCCGGACCCGCAGAAGGCCGCCAGCTATATCCCCGCCTACGGCATGATCGTGCTGACGCTGACGCTGCTTCTGCGACCCACCGGCATGTTCGGCCGTCGCTTCGCCGGCGGCGCGCACGGTCAGTTCTGAGGGGGGCGGGGAGATGCGTAGACAAGTACCGAATATCGCCGGCGGCCTGTTCCTGATCCTGCTGCTGGTGTTTCCGCTGATCTACGGGAGGGCCGACTACGACTATATCATGCACATCCTGATCACCGGCTTTTTCTACGCCATCCTGGCGGCAAGCTGGTCGATGCTGTCGGGCTATGCCGGGCAATTCTCGTTCGGGCATATGGGATTCATGGCCATTGGCGCCTACACGACCGGGCTGTTTTCCCACTATATCTATATCTCGCCCGAAGCCACCGGACTGTGCTGGGAAACCGGGTTTTTCGGGCAGTGGCTGGTAGTGGTGAACCCGATCGGCGTGACCTCGACAACGTTGACGCAGGATTGCCTGCGGCAGGCGATGGAGGCATGGGGCGGCAGCGTCGAGGTGACGTCGATGCCGGTGCCGCTGGGCATCCTGTTGGGCACTATCATGGGCGGCATTGCCGGGTTCCTGATCGGCATGCTGGTGCTGCGGCTGCGGGCGGCCTACCTGGCGCTTTTCACGCTTGGGTTTTCCGAGATCCTGAAGGCCACGATTTCCGCCGAGATCGACGTCACCCGCGGTCAGGCCGGTTTGGAGCTGCCCCCGCTTTATCCCAATGGCGTCACATGGTTCGGAACTTATTTCGAGCCCACCGACAAGATCCCGCCCTACTACACGATGCTGGCGCTTCTGATCGTCTGCCTGCTGATCCTGACCTGGCTGGCACGGTCCAAATTCGGCCTCTTCGTTAGGGCATTGCGCGAGGATCAGGACGCCGCCGCCGCGCTTGGCGTGAACACCGTCCGCTACAAGGTCCTGGTCTTCACCGTCACCTGCGCGATGGCCGCCGCTGCGGGCGCCGTACAGGGGCACTACGTTCAGATCATCACGCCGAACATGCTGTTCCTGCTGCAGATGAGCCTTGTCGTGGCCATGGCCGTGATCGGCGGCATCGAAAACTTCGTCGCGGCCGCCATCGGCGCGATCCTTCTGCAGGTGGCGCTGGAGCTTCTGCGAAACAGCTTCGTGATCGGCGGGGTCGAGATCGACATGACGATCTGGCGGCTGGTGTTCTTCGGAATCCTGCTGATGGTCACCCTTCGCTTCTTCCGCAACGGACTGATCGCGCCGATCATCCATTATTTCCGCCGCGAGGGCGTGGCAGAAGAGACGGTCGCCGCGCGCGCGACATTGACTGGACCCGGCGGCGGGCCCCACAGGGCGGAGGCACCGGATTGATACATCTAAAGGTTACCAACCTGCACAAGCGCTTCGGCGGCAATCACGTGCTGAAGGGCGTGAATTTCGAGATCAACGGCCCCGAGCTTATCGGCCTGATCGGCCCCAACGGTGCCGGTAAGACGACGCTCACGAACATCCTGGACGGCGCGATCAAGCCAGCCTCCGGCACGGTCTATCTGGGCGAGGAGCGCATCGACCAGTTGCCGCCTTATCAGGTGGCACTGGCCGGGCTCGGCCGCACCTTTCAGGTGACGCGCTCGTTCCGTCGCATGACGGTGCTGGAAAACCTCTATGTGCCGGCGCTTGCCGTGGGCCGAGGCAAGAACCGGGCCGAGTTGAAGGACAAGGCAATGTCGGTGCTTGAGTTCCTGACCATCGACCACCTGCGCAACGAATTCGCCCAAGCGCTGTCCGGCGGCCAGCAAAAGCTCCTGGAACTTGGCCGGCTTTTGATGCTGAACCCGGATGTGATCATCCTCGACGAGCCTTTCGCGGGCGTGCATCCGCGGCTCATGGAGGTGATCTATGCCTACATCCGGCGCGTCAATGACGAGGGCAAGGCGATCATCATCATCAGCCATCAGATGGATTCGATCTTTTCGCTGTCCGAACGGCTTTTGGTGCTGAACTTCGGTGACCTCATCGCCGACGGCCCGCCGGAAGACGTCAAGAACGACCCCGCCGTGATCGAGGCCTATTTGGGCGCCGAGGAAGGGGAGGAAACAGCATGAGCGACCCCGCAGCCGTTCTGGAAATGCAAAACCTCTCGGTCGGCTATTACCGCGATCTCAACATCCTCAGCGATCTCGACATCAAGGCGCGCGAGGGGCAGATCACCGCCATTCTCGGTGCCAACGGGGTGGGCAAATCCACAGCGCTGAAGGCCGCATTCGGATTCCTTGCGCCAAGCCAAGGCGATATCCTGCTTTCCGGCGAAAGCATCCTTGATATTCCGCCGCACGAAAAGATCCTGAAAGGTCTGGCCTATATCCCGCAGCAGCCGGGCGTCTTCAAAGACATGACGGTGGAAGAGAACCTAGAACTCGGAGGCTGGACCTTCCGCAGCGACCGCAAGCAAGTGCGCCGCAAAGTCGACGCCAACTATGAGCGTTTCCCGGCGCTCCGGGACAAGCGGCGGCAGGTGACCGGAGAACTGTCGGGCGGCCAGCAGCGAATGGTCGAAATCGGCCGCACGCTGATGTCGGAACCCAAAATGCTTTTGGTCGACGAACCGACCGCGGGGCTTTCCAAGATGCTCGCCGAAGAGGTTTATGAGATGCTCATCGACCTCAAGAAAGAGGAATTGACGATCCTGCTGGTCGACCAGGAAATCCGCCAGGCGCTGAAGATCGCCGACTATGTCTATGTGCTGGAGCTGGGCCGCAACAAGTTCGAGGGACCAGCTAGCGATTTCGACGATCTGGAAAAGGCCTTCTGGGTCGCCTGACGGGTTTGACGAACATCATGCCTCCCCCGGAAACCAGCTATCTGTTCTACCAAAGCCGCCGCCGCCGACCGCGGCTGCAGCGCGCGGAAGGTGTTTACATCTGGGATACCGATGGCAAACGCTATCTCGATGGTTCGTCGGCGGCGATGGTGTGCAACATTGGCTATTCCAACCCCGCGGTGCTTGATGCCATGCGCCGACAGATGGAGATATCGACATTCGGCTATCGCCTGCATTTCGAAACCGAACCGGGTGAAAAACTGGCTGCCAAACTGGCCGCGCTCGCGCCCGAGGGTTTGAACCGGTCATTTTTTGTCTCGGGCGGTTCGGAGGCGGTTGAAAGCGCGATCAAGCTTGCCCGGCAGTACAAGCTGGCCATTGGCGAGGCGCAACGCTGGAAGGTCATCTCGCGGTTTCCATCCTATCACGGCAGCACCCTCGGGGCGTTGGCGCTGACCGGTTACACGCCGCTGAGCGCGCCGTTCGATGCCATGATGAGGCCAATGCCCAAGGTTCCGGCTCCGCGCGCCTATCTCGATGGGCTTGATCCGGCCGATCCGGAAACCGGCTGCCACTATGCCGATATGCTGGAGGCGCAGATCCTGGCAGAGGGGCCGCAGACGGTGCTCGCCTTCATCGTCGAGCCGATCGGCGGCGCCTCGACCGGCTGCCTGATGCCGCCTGCAGGATACATGCAGCGTATCCGCGAGATCTGCGACCGCTACGGCGTGGTGCTGATCCATGACGAGGTGATCTCGGGCGGCGGGCGCAGCGGCACATTCTTTGCCGCCGACAACTGGAACACGGCCCCCGATATCGCCGTGCTGTCCAAGGGGTTCGGCGCGGGGTACATGCCGTTGGGTGCGATTATCGCGCACGAAGACATCGTGGAAGCGGTGCTCGACGACGGCGGCTTCATCCACGGCTTCACCTATGCCGGCAACCCTTTGGCCTGCGCTGCCGGGATTGCCGTGCTGGACGAGATCGAGCGACAGGGCATGATGCAGAATTCGCTGGATCAGGGTGCGCGACTGCGCAGCCGGCTGGAGGCAATCATGCAGCGTTATCCGATCATCGGGGACGTGCGCGGCATGGGGCTCTTGCAGGCCTTCGAACTGGTCAGCGACCGCGAAACGATGGAACCCCTGCCGAAAGACGTGAACGCCCATGATCGTCTGGTCGAGACGGCCTATGAAAACGGGCTCATCATCTACTCGCGCCGGTCGCGCGGTGGCTATTCGGGCGACCACTTCCTTGTCGCGCCGCCCATGATCATCACCGAGGAACAGGTGGACGAGATCATCGAAAAGCTGACCCATTCGCTCGACCGGTTCATTGACGCAAACGGTTTGGGATAGATGTCCAAGATCATCATCACCTGCGCCGTCACCGGCTCGATCCACACACCGACCATGTCGCCCTATCTGCCCTTCACCGAGCGCGACATCGCCGATCAGGCCGTGGGCGCGGCAGAGGCCGGTGCAGCGATCCTGCACCTGCACGCCCGGGATCCCGACACCGGCCATCCCTCGGCAAAGGTCGCGCATTTCATGGGCTTTCTGCCCGAGATCGGCCGGCGTACCGATGCGGTGGTGAACCTGACCACCGGCGGCAGCGCGATCATGACGCTGGACCAGCGGCTCGAAGGGCCGAAGCAGGCCGAACCCGAGATGTGCTCGCTGAACATGGGCACGATGAATTTTGCACTTTACCCGATGGTTGCCCGCTATTCCGACTGGCGGTTCGACTGGGAGAAACCCTTTCTCGAAAGTACCGACGATCTGGTCTTCAAGAACACCCCCCGCGACATCGCTCATGTCCTGACCGAGATGGGCCAGAAGCGCGGCGCAAGGTTTGAATTGGAATGCTACGACAGCGGGCATCTGACGATGCTCAGGCATTTCGTCGACCGCGGCATGGTCGAGACGCCGATCTTCATCCAGTTCGTCTTTGGCGTGCTGGGCGGCATGGCGCCCGAGCCCGAGACGCTCACCCACATGAAACGCCTGGCCGACAAGTATTTCGGCGATTCCTATCAGTTCTCTGTCCTTGCCGCCGGGCGCGCCCAGATGCCGCTCGCCACCATGGCCGCCGGCATGGGCGGTCATGTGCGGGTGGGGCTCGAAGACAGCCTGTTCATCGCCCGCGGACAGCTCGCCAAATCGAACGCCGAACAGGTCGAGAAGATCCGCGGCTTGGTCGAGGCGCTCGGCCGTCAGGTGGCCACACCCGACGAGGCCCGTTCGATGCTTGGCCTCAAGGGCGCCGACAAGACGGCGTTCTGAGACGATGGACGGCCCCGATATCCGGCTGGCGGAACCGGCGGACATGGCGCTCTTGAGCCTTGCGCTGGAAAAGCTTTCCGACGATCTGGGCGACCACCACCATGCCGGTGCCGCGGACTTGGCAGCCGCCTGCCACGGCCCGCATCCGGGCTGTCATGGATTTCTGGCCATTTACGGCGGCGTGCCGGTCGGTGTGGCGCTGGTGTCACCGGTCTTTTCCACCACGAAGGGCACTATGGGTGTCTATGTCTCGGACCTGTGGGTGGAAGCCAGCCTGCGCGGCAAAGGTCTGGGGCGGCGGCTCTTGCGCGACGTGGCGGCGTTCGGGGCCGATCGATGGGGCGCGACCTTCCTGAAACTCACCGTCTACGCCGATAACACCCCGGCGCGGGCGTTCTATGAGTACCTCGGCTTCCGGATAGCGGAAAAGGACCAGTCCTATCTGCTGGCCGGGGCGGAACTCAATGCACTGACCGGAGCTGCGATTTGAAAGCCTTTCTTGCCCCACGACAGACCGCGCATGACCCGAAACATTTCATGGCCAACGGCGCACGCCTGCCCAACCCCGAAGTGCCTGCCCGGGTCGAGATCCTGCGCTTGGGCGCCGAGGCGGCGGGGTGTGTGTTCGATGTGCCCGATGATGCCGGGCTGGGCCCCATCGCGGCGATCCACACCCCGGAATACCTGGCCTTCCTGCGTACGATCCACACCCGCTGGATGCGGATCGAGGGCGCCTCGGACGAAGTTATCCCAAATATCCACCCGGCCAACCGCACCGACGGTTACCCGCTTTCTGCCGTGGGCCAGGCTGGCTACCACCAGGCCGACACCGCGTGCCCAATCTCGGCAGAGACCTGGGACGCCGCCTATTGGTCGACCCAAACCGCCGTTGCCGCCGCCGATACAGTCGCGTCCGGCGACAGCGCGGCCTACGCGCTCTGCCGCCCGCCCGGCCACCATGCCTTCGCCGATCTCGCCGGGGGGTTTTGTTTCCTGAACAACTCGGCCATCGCAGCGCAGCGGCTGCTGGACAAGGGGCTGTGCCCGGCGATCCTCGATGTCGATGTACATCACGGCAACGGCACGCAGGGCATTTTCTACACTCGCGGCGACGTGCTGACTGTCTCGCTGCATGCCGATCCGGCACGGTTCTATCCGTTCTTCTGGGGTCACGCGCAGGAACGGGGTGAGGGCGCGGGGTTGGGCGCCAACCTGAATCTTCCGCTACCGCGCGGAACCGGGGACGACACCTATCTCAAAACGCTTGGAAAGGCGCTCGACCGCATCGACGCCTTCGGCACGGATATAATCGTCGTCGCGCTCGGCCTCGATGCTCATATCGACGACCCGTTCAAGGGGCTTGCGGTCACCACCGATGGCTTCGCCCGCATCGGAGCGGCCATCGCCGCGACCCGCCGCCCGCTTCTGCTGGTTCAAGAGGGCGGTTATGTCTCGGATGCGCTTCGCGGTAATCTTACGAGCTTCCTGAACGGGGTGCAGGCATGAGCATCGAATTCCGCACCGTCTATCTCAAGAAACGCTTCCCGCTCAGGATCAGCCGGGGCGAGATAATCGGCGGCGAAAACCTGTTCGTCAGCGTCGGCGACGGCACCCTTACCGGCTGGGGCGAAATGGCGCCCGGCCAGAGCGAGGGGGCCGATACGGCGGAAAGGGGCGAGGCGTTGTTGCGCGACTTCTGTGCAGGCGGCCTCGACGGCTCAATCCATGACGTTTGGGACGCCGCCATGGCCGCCGGTGTCGCACCCTGCGCCTTGGCCGCGCTGGACATGGCCCTGTGGGATCTCAAGGCGAAACAGGCAGGCATGCCGCTCTATCGCCTGCTCGGGCTTTCCCGCCGGGCCGTCGTCAGTTCCCTGACCGTCGGCATCAACCCGCCCGAGGTGGTGCGCGAACGTGTGCCGATGTTGCTGGCGGTTGGCGCCAGGGCTCTGAAGATCAAGCTGGGCACGCCGGACGGGATCGAGGCCGACAAGGCAATGTTCACCGCCGTGCTGGAGGCGGCGGAGGGCTCTGGCGCGGTGCTGCGGGTCGACGCCAATGGTGGCTGGTCGCTGGAAGATGCCCGCCACATGATGCAATGGCTGGCCGAGCGTGGCGTCGAATATGTCGAACAGCCGCTGGTTCGTGGAGCCGAGGATCAACTGACCGATCTTTTCAAGGACCGCGCCTTGTCGATCTTCGTCGATGAAAGCTGCCGCACAAGCAGCGACATCACGGGCTTTGCCGATCGCGTGGACGGTGTGAACCTGAAGCTGATGAAGTGCGGGGGCATCACCGAGGCGCTGCGCATCGTTGCCACCGCCCGGGCGCACGGTTTAAAAACGATGATCGGCTGTATGGGCGAAAGCTCTGTCTCCATTGCCGCCGGTGCATCGCTCGGCGCGCTGTTCGATTATATCGACCTCGACAGCCACCTGAACCTCGACCCCGACCCGGCCACTGGCGCGCCCTTTGCGGGCGGGATCACGTTGCCCGCAGACATCCCCGGCCACGGAGGGCGCCTGAAAGATGCTTGATCCCAATCGCAAGCTGGCGCTTTACGCCCAGGCCACCATGGGCCAACTGAACGCCAAGATGACCGAAGGCATCATCCATTATGGCCGCAACCCCGTGGCTGCGGTGATCGACAGCAGGGCCGCGGGCCGGACGGTTGGTGATCTTTGCGGGTTTGACAGCGAGGTGCCCATCGTCGCCACGCTGGACGAGGCACTGGCGCTTGGGTCCGAGGTGTTCGTATTGGGCACCGCGCCCTCTGGCGGGCGCATCCCACCGGACTGGATGGCGGTGCTGCGGGCGGCGGTCGATGCCGGCATGTCGCTGGTCAACGGGCTGCACGACCCGCTGAACCCGTTATTCGACCATCACCTGAAACAGGGCCAATGGATCTGGGACATCCGCACGCCGGTGGGCGACATGCCCCCCATCGCCGCCGCCCGCGCGGCCAGATTGCCAAACAAGCGTGTGCTAATGATCGGCACCGACATGGCCATCGGCAAGATGACCGCCGGGCTGGAGATATACAGGGCGCTGCGCGACCGCGGCGCTAATGTGGTGTTTCTGGCCACAGGACAGGTCGGCGTTTCGATCATGGGCTCGGGCATTCCGCTTGATGCCTTCCGCGTCGACCATGCCAGCGGTGCAGTCGAACGTATGGTTATGGAAGCCGCCGATCACGACATCCAGATCATCGAGGGTCAGGGCTCACTCCTGCATCCGGGCAGCACCGCGACCCTGCCGCTGATGCGCGGCAGTTGCTGCAACGCCATGATCCTCTGTCACCGGGCGGGGATGGAATATCTCGACACGTTCGACGATGTTCGAATTCCGCCACTGGGGGATGTCATCAAACTCAACGAGATGACGGCATCGGCCAACCAGGCCCTGACCGAGGCGAAGGTTGCGGGGATCGCTTTGAACACCCGTGATCTGGGCGAGGCCGAGGCGAAAGCGGAAATCGCGCGCCTTCAAGGCGAAACCGGGCTGCCCGTCACCGACCCGGTTCGCTTCGGCGCTGGCGTGTTGGCGGATTGCGTTTTATGAAGCCGCGGTAGCGCAACTAAAATCTCCGTAGTGGCAAATTAACCTCCGTCGTTCGCCGAAGTGATTTTCGTCGATGTGGCGAACCCACGGATAGAGCCTACGATTGAGCAGACGACGAATGGCGCGCAAGTCTAAGGTTTGTGGCTGCTGTCAGCGTGAGCTGCAGCAGCCACAAACCTTAGGCCGTGTGGCCGGATTTGATAAAGATGAAAGCAGCGGCGAGGGCGACAATG
>JBHHXR010000058.1:0-15450 GCA_046757205.1 Paracoccaceae bacterium | reverse complement strand
TTCCGCGCAGCCAGTCATGGACATGCTTCGGGGCAACGCCTGTCCCGAAAACCAGGTGCAATATGCCTGCCAGTTCCTCGACACAGTTTTCACCGGTCAGAAGACGGAAAAACGGCGCCAGACTTCGTGCGGCTTCCTTTTCCCGCCAGCTGATTCTGGAACCGCCTATTTTTCGGTCCCGCTGCTTGAGGCTTGCTTCCGGCGGACACTGTGATGCCAGCCAGTTCGACAGCGCGCGTATGTTGTCGTCCGGGTCGATTTCGAGTGCCGCTTTTGTACTGCGACCCAAGGATGCGGCCATGGCGGCGTTGCCGAATTCAGGCCAGTCGGGCGTCCGGAGAGCCTTGACGATCCTGGAGAGGACGACAAGCGCATCCAGACCTTTTTCGACCTGTTCGTTTCGTTCCCGTCTTTGCTTGGGTGACAGCAACTGAATCCCGATCGAACCGGTTACTGCCGAAGAAATTCCAAACCCGGCCTGGAAGGCATCGTACTCGCCGTATCTGGCCCGTTTCTCGTCCAGCGAGGTGAGGTATGTGGACAACTCGCCTGATGGCTTGATTGCGACCACGCCCCCGAACAGGCGTTTTTCGGCCTGGGCGGCCCAGAAACCGCGTTCGAACTCCGCGGGGTTCGGAGAATCATTCGTCGGGCCCGTCACCTGTCCGTCGCCTTCATTGCGACCACCTTGCCGGAGGATTTGCCTGTCAAGGTCGCGTTGATTGCGGCCGACACGTTTTCGCGAACCTCATCCACCGTCTTGCCGATGCGACCGACGTAGAGGTTCGCCATGGCCAGTGTCTTGTGCCCGAGAAGATCGCGCACCACATGCGCACCAACTCCCGAAGCGGCGGCTTTCGTGGCAACCGTGTGCCGCAGGTCGTGAATTCTGGCGTTTGTTACGCCGGCGCGTTCGCGGACGCACTTCCACACCTTGTGTACAGCCCTGTAATTCAGCGGTTTGTTCGGGTAGCGACCGAAAATGACGAAATCGCCAACGCGCTCGGCATTTGCCAGAAGCGCCATAACCGGCGCCGGGAAGGTAAGTGTCCGCGCCCCGGTCTTCGTCATTGGCAACGCGACGATGCCCGAGCCGAGATCCACGTGCTCCCATTTCAGGGACAGGACCTCGCCGATACGCAGGCCGGTGAGAGCGGCAATGCGGATTGCCAGCACCGCGTTGGGGTTGACCGTGCCCTCGAGTTCCCCGAGGGCATTGCCTATCAGTGCCATTTCCTCGTCCGAGAAATACCGGTCCCTGGCGGATTCGGGGTACTTTTCCACGAGTCTGCACGGGTTGGACGACTGTGGACGCAGACGCCAAAGCTCCGCCATGGAGAACGCTTTGCTGGCCACGGCAAGAACGCGATTGGCCTGGGCTGGCGTGTCCCTCAGTTGGCGGTGGAGCGCCGCCATGTCGTCGGTCGTCACGTCTTTCACTTTCAGGCGGCCGAGTGCCGGTAGAATCAGGCGCTCGATCAGGCGCTGATAGTCGGCCGCCGTATTCTCGGCGCGACGCGGGCGTACGTGCTCGCTCATGAAACGCCGGAAGAGATCGTCACATGTGGGTGCGTCTCTGTAGGCGAGCCGCTCGCCATGGGGATCGCCGCCCTGCCGGATGTCCAGCAAATGCTTGCGGGCAATATCCCTCGCCTCATCGACCCTCATGGTCGCGCATTTGCCGATGGTAATGCGCCGCTGCCGGCCTTTCCGGCCGCCGCCCACGCGGTAACGCAGGACGTAGGACAGGGTTCCGCTCGGTCCGACGCGGACCCCGAATGACGGCAGTGCTGCGTCGAAAACGAAATACTGCTTGGCCTTGGGTTCGAGCCGTCTGACGGCCGCCTCGGTCAGTTTCATGCCTTCCCCGCGTAACCACCGCGTAACCACCGCGTAACCACCACGTAACCACGCGCGCGAAAATCTGAATCCGCCTTGCGAAAACTGCAAGCCGTTTTCAGTCATAAAAATATGGGAAAAACTGTCGGAGCGCAATCGGGCGCAATGCGGAGAAATGTGCAGTTCCTTCACTTTTAATCAGTGGGTCGCAGGTTCGAATCCTGCACGGCTCACCATCTTTTCAAGGGATTGGAGAAATAGCGAATCTCCCGCTTCACTGCACAATCCGACGAGTTGCAGTGGTAGCGTGACTCAAACCAACCAGCCTCCGGCAAACGCGGAGCGGTTCACAAGCCTGATTTGGGAGAGAGGTCTGGTCGACACAGTGAAGCCGGCCGCGGTTGATGAGTTGGAAAACCGCCTGAGTGACCCGAAAACCTGTACGCAGGCCCTCCGGTATCGAAAACCGCCGTCAATGAAACTGTCGGTGCCTGAATGATTGGCCATCGCGCCGTGGCATTCGGTCCGTCGTGGCGATTGCCCGTGGCGTTGGGGTTTCGCCTGGCCGGGCAGCGCGGCGGGCGCAACCAGTCGGGTATTTCGCGCGCGTCCTACGCCGCTCTTCCTTTGGCGTCTTGCGGTACCCCCGGCAGGGTGATGGTTGCGGTCAGGCCGGCATCGGGGCGGTTGGCGAGGGTTATGTCGCCGCCGTGGGCCTGCACGATGGTGCGGGCGATCGACAGGCCGAGGCCGGTGCCGCCGGTATCGCGCGAGCGCGAAGTCTCCAGCCGCAGGAAAGGGTCGAACACGCGGTCGAGATCGGCCTCCGGAATACCGGGGCCGTCGTCGTCCACGTGAACGCTGACCGTTGCGTTTCCCGCGACCACCGATATCCTGGCCATGCCGCCGTAGCGCACGGCGTTGTTGATGATGTTGCGCAGCGCCCGGCGCATCGCTGTCGGCCGAAGCCGTACCGGGGCGGCGGCCGCGTCCGACGCCAGCGTCACGTCCTGCCCGGAGGCGCTCGCTTCGCGCGCAAGCCCAGCGGCAAACCCGGCCATGTCGACCGTTTCGAACGGTTCCGCATGCGCCATGCCACGGGCAAAGGCCAGCGTCGCCTCGACCATTTCATGCATTTCCTCGATGGTTGCGACAAGCCGTTCGCGGGTCTCTTCGTCATCGACCATCTCGGCGCGCACCCGCAGCGCGGTCAGAGGCGAGCGCAGGTCGTGGCCGAGCGCCGCCAGAACGCGGGTGCGTTCCTCGACGAAGCGGCTGATGCGCGCCTGCATCTCGTTGAAGGCATCGGTCAGGCGGCGCAGCTCAGCCGGCCCGCGCGGCGCGATCCCGGCCACCGTCTCGCCGCGCCCGAAGCGTTCGGCAGCCTCCGACAGTTGCCGCAGCGGCCCGGTCAGCCGGCCGAGCGCCAGCCACAGAGCCGCCGCGATCAGCGCCGCCGAGACGGCGAAGGTCGCCGCCTCGTTCCACGCCCATTGCAGCGGCGGGCGGTGAAACCGCGTCGCCACGTTCAGCCACCCGCCCGAGGGCATCGCGATGGCGATGCGCATCTCGATCGGCGCCACCGGCATGGCCCCCATCATGCGGTGCATGCGCCGCATCTCCGGCGGCATTCCGGGCATCGGCGGCATCACTGCCGCCGCCTCGTGCTGTTCGATGCGGACCTCCGGCGCCGGAGCCCAGCCGGTCCGCGCCGCGATCAGCTCCGCCAGCCGGGTCGGCCCGTGCTCGGCGTTCTCGACCGCCGGCGCTGTATCCGGCGTGAACCGCACCAGCGGCGAATCGGCGGCCCGCAGGATCGCCGGCCGAAGGTCCGCCGGCGCATCGGCCAGCAGCCGGGCCACGTTGGCCGCCCGTCCGGCCGCCTCCTGTCCCAGCGCCGCGCGCACCGCCAGCGCCCTCTCATCGGCGAACAGCCACAGGCCCAGCCCCTGTGCCAGCGCCAGGGCTGCCAGGATCACCAGCACCAGCTGCCCGCGCAGCGAGCCGGGAAGCAGCCGTTTCATGGTTCCGCCCGGACGTCGCAGGACAGGCTGTAGCCGCCACCGCGTATGGTGACGATGATCTCCGGATTGGCCGGGTCGCGCTCGATCTTGCGCCGCAGCCGGCTGACCTGGTTGTCGATCGTCCGGTCGAACACCTTCGCCGCCCGCCCCGAGGTCAGATCCAGAAGCTGGTCGCGGCTGAGCACGAAACGCGGGCGTTGCAGGAACACCGTCAGCAGCTTGAACTCGGCGGTGGTGAGCCGCACCTCGTTGCCGTCCTTGCCGCTCAGAACCCGGCGGTCGCTGTCCAGCACCCAGCGCGCAAAGCGGATGCGCCGCGCGGCCGGTGCGACCGCCCGCTGCACCCGCCCGCTGCGGCGCAGAATCGCCTTGATCCGGGCAAGCAGCTCACGTGGGTTGAAGGGCTTCGGCAGGTAATCGTCGGCGCCGACCTCGAGCCCGACGATGCGGTCGGTTTCCTCGCCGAGCGCTGTCAGCATCAGGATCGGGGCGACGCCGGCGGCACTCAGCCTGCGGCATACCGACAGCCCGTCCTCGCCCGGCATCATGACGTCGAGAACGATCAGATCGAATTTGCCGGTCTTCAGCTTCGCCTCCATGTCGGCGGCGTCGCGCGCCGTGGTGGCGCGGAAGCCGTTCTTCTCCAGGTACCGGCTCACTGCGTCGCGGATGTCGCGGTGATCGTCGACGATGAGGATATGCGGGGCCTCTGTCATGTTCGCCCTTCTACCGCGAATTGGGTGCCCGCGACCGGGAAAAGTGTCGCGCTCCGTATCAGTCCGCCGTCTTGCGACAAACGGTTACAAAAATGCCTCCCCGCTGAGATAGTTTTGCGACAAGGCGGCCCCAGATTGATGGCATCGGAAAACACCAAGAAAGAGGTTACACGATGAAACGCAATACGATACTTGCCCTTGGCCTGGTCGCCGCGACGGCGCTCGGCAGCGCGGTCGCCATCCCGGTTCTGGCGCATGGCGAGGGCGGCTGGGGCCGCGGAGAGGCGCATCGCGGCGCCATGATGGACGGTCCCGGCATGATGCAGATGATGATGCGCCACATGCAGGGCCAGGGCTTCGGCGCCATGGGCAAAATGGGCGGGCTCGGTATGATGGGCGGGCTGATGGCCGATCTCGACGCCGACGGCGACGGCACCCTCACCGCCGACGAGGCGCGCACCGGGCTGCAATTGCTGCTGACCAAGTACGACGCCGACGGCAACGGCACCCTGTCGCTGGATGAATTCGCCGCATTGCATGCCGACGCCCTGCGCGAACGCATGGTCGACCGCTTCCAGGCGCTCGACAATGACGGCGACGGCCAGGTGACGGCCGACGAGATCACCGTCCCGGCCGACATGATCGCCCGTATGCAGGAAATGCATGACGCCATGCAAGACGGTCACGGCCCCGCCCGGAAGGGCGGTTCGATGATGGACGACAACTGACCGGCAGCGGGCGGCACCGCGCCGCCCGCGCCCCCTGACCAAAGGAGACCGACATGATGGGATACGGAATAATGGGCGGCATCGGCGGCGGCATCTTCATGCTGGCGATCCTCGCCATCGCCATCCTCGCCGTCGCCGCGCTGGCGAAATACCTGAAGAGTTGAACCACGTGGCGCGAAAAAGGCAATCGCCCCGGCGAGAAACCCCGGCAAGCGCCGCGCCGCCGCCGGCGGCTACCCAAGAATCGGCCGCATACACGACCAGGGCACCGGCCGGAAACCCGTTGGTTTCCGCGGCGGAAATGGTGGCTGGCGGCGCTGCCGGGAAGTGCCGGTCCCATGGTCCCTCCTGCCTGTGATGTCACTTCGGTGCGCCACCACACTCCGGGACCAAACACCTAGCCGGGCGAGAAATCGTCCACCAGGGCGCGCAGATATCCCACGTCGTCGCCCGACAGGCAATCGACGACGCCTTCTTCGATCCAGGCCCCGACCGTCGTGCGGACGTCGCGGCCATACCGTTGCAGGCTTTCGATCTTGTGCGGCGCCGGCAGATGACAGCGGATGGCGACACCCGCATCGTGGATGGCGCGGCCGTCCTCGGCCCGGAACCGTTCGGCCTCGACCGATACCGAATCCAGGCCGGCCCCGAATACCAATGCGGCGGGATCGACATGGCGGGCGTGGGTGATGCCCTCCGTCCGAAGCCCGGGTATCCTGTCCTTGGCCTTGGAAAGCTGAACATGATCGAACGACAGGGCGACGAAAAAATCGTGTGCGCCGGTCTCGTTCAGGAGCGCGGCAAGCCGGCCGATGAGCGCGTCCTCGTTCTTGAAGTCCTTTATTTCGGTATGGAGGCCGACGCTGTGTTCCTGCGCAAACTCCAAAACGTCGCGCAGGAGCGGAACCTTCTCGCCGGCAAATCGGGGATGGTGGTGAGATCCGGCATCCAGCCGGGTGATCTCGTCTGCCGTAAAGCTTTCGGCCAGGCCGAACCCGTCGGTCGTGCGGTCAAGTGTGATGTCGTGCAGCACAACGATTTCACCGTCGCCGCTCATGACGACGTCGATTTCCAGCGCCGAGGCCCCGAGATCAACCGCTCCGGCGAAGGCGGCCATCGTGTTCTCGGGGAATTCCTTCGAATGCCCCCGGTGGCCGCAAATGTGCACCTGACCGGCACTGACAGCATGTAGGTGATACATCGAGTCACATCCTTCAAGCAGCGGCGGCGGTGCCCCTGCCAACCAGTTCGGCGCGGGAAACGCCGGTGGCGTAGGTAAGCATCCGGTCCGGCATTTCCAGCCCCGTTTTTGACCGCGGCAGAGAATGCGCAGGACTGTGACGAAACCAAGGTCGCTCTCGCGTCCTTGGCCGTTTTCCGCGCCGGGGCGGCAGGCGTGCAACAGTTCGCGGCGGATCGTTCGCGGTGGGTGGAGCAACCGGCGCTGCTCTTGGCGGCGGCGAAGGAAAACCGCCAAGGGTCAATCGACGAGCAAGCCCTGGTCTGGTGAATCCGAGATCCGCTGCATGGCTCAGGTTTCGCCGCCCCTCATCGGCATTGCGGGGCGACAGGAAGGCGCGCGCCCGACCCGGCGGTGCCGCCGGGCGGGGCCGGTCGAAGGGGTAAACCGACCTTCGTCAGGACCCGGACGTGCCGTCGACGGCGATATGGGCGTCGCGTACCAGCGCGCCGGAGTCGGTGCTGAAGACCAGGGTTTTTTCGCTTTCGAAATCCAGGCGCACCTGTTCTCCAACCCGGTGCCCGGCGATCGAGCCCGCCTCCAGGACGCGCAGCGGGCCTATTTCCGTATCGACCACGTAGAGTATCTCCCGCCCCATCGGTTCGATCTGGGTGATGCGTCCCGCCATGCCGGTGTCTCCAAAGCGCAAATGCTCGGGCCTCAGGCCGACGGCCACCCGCCCCGTCGGGGCCTTCGACACCGCCACGCTGCCTTCGCCTATTCTCAGGCTGCCGTCGTCGACGCTCCCCTCCATCAGGTTGATCGGCGGCGACCCGATGAAGCCGGCCACGAACAGCGTTTCGGGGCGCAGGTAGAGATCGTCGGCGGTTCCGATCTGCTCGATATTGCCTTCGCGCATGCAGATGATCCTGTCCGCCATGGTCGTCGCCTCGATCTGGTCGTGCGTGACCAGAACGGTGGTCACCCCGAGGCGTTCCTGCAACGACTTGATCTCCGTGCGCATGGTCAGCCGCAGCGAGGCGTCGAGATTGGACAGCGGCTCGTCGAGAAGAAGAAGTTGAGGATCCTTGACGAGCGCGCGCGCCAACGCCACCCGCTGCTGCTGGCCGCCCGACAACTGGTTGGGGCGCCTGTCCAGCAACTCGGAGATCTGAACCAGTTCAGCCGCTTCCTGAATGCGTCGATCTGCCTCCTCCGGAGGAAGTTTCTTGAATCGCAGAGGGAACCGGATGTTGTCGCGCACCGTCATGCTCGGATAGAGCGCGTAGGACTGGAAAACGATGCCGACATTGCGGTCCCGTGCCTCGACTTCATTCACGCGGTGACCATCGAAAAGTATCTCGCCGTCGGTTGGCAGGTAGATGCCGGCGAGCATGAACAGGCTTGTGGATTTCCCGCAGCCCGAGGGCCCGAGCAAGGCAACAAATTCGCCGTCGTTTATCGAAAGATCGAGATTTTCGATAGCCTTGACCGAGCCAAACTCCTTGCAAACGTTGCGAAATTCAATTGACGCCATCGCTTAGCCCTTCACTCCGCTCACGTTCATTTGCAAGAGGTACTTCTGGGCGAGAGAGTACAAAATAAAACTGGGCAGCACGTAAAATAGCGCAACGGCCGATACCAGGCCGAAGTTGATACCAAGATTATTGTCCTCCAGGACAAAAAACGTGTAGAGGCTCATCGTCCACTTCGCCTGCTTGGTGGAAAGTACGAGAACAAACACATACTCTTCCCAGCCGCGGATAAAAACGAAAACCGAGACCGCAAGCATTCCGTTGGTAACCTGCGGGAGTATCACGGAAAAAAAAGCCTGCCTTCTCGTGGCTCCATCGGTGAGCGCGCTCATCTCGATTTCCCATGGAACGGCGTCGAAGAAGCCTTTCATGATGAACACGGCGAACGGAAGTTCGAGCCCGACAATCACGAACATGATGCCAAGGAGCGTGTTGAGCAGTCCTAGTTGCCACATCAGGATAAATATCGGGATCAGCAGTACCGTTGCGGGAAACGCGTGGAGTATCAGCATTGAGGCCAGCGACGACACGCGAAGCCGATACTGAAAACGGGATATGTAGTAGCCCGCAAGGCTGGCGATCACGATCACGATGGCCGTCGCGCCGCCGGCGATGATCAGGGAGTTCGAGAAGGCGGTCCAAACCCAGGGAAACGCGGTAACACTGAAGCCGGGGTTTTCCTCCGCGGCCACGATCGAGTCGTTCTGCGTGTTGAAATTGGGATTGTAGAGGAAACTGAAGTTGTCGAGGTGGAGGATGGGTCCAACGACAAATGCGAAGATCACCATCGACGCCAACCAAATAATTCCCCATCCCGCAAACGCCTGACGGCGCGTTTTCGCGAAGATTGACCAGACCCATGTCAGCATGACGGCCGGCACAAGTATGAAAGCAGACGGCCAGAGGACGTTGGTTTCCACGCTTCCAAGCCGCGCCGAGAATGCAAGTGTCACCAGCCAGAAGTAAGGTACCATCACCGGCAGCGAGACGAGGATCAGAAAGCCATAGAGCAGCGTCAGACCGGCCCGGCGCTGGTTACGGGCCCGTGCGGCCAACTTGTCCCAATGCTCCTGCTGGGGCGCGTCGTGCGTGGTAGCTGCTACTGCCGGCATATCAGTGCACCTCGATTCTCGGCTGCTGCATCAGGTTTCGCATGTTCGAAACCCGCCACAGGATCAGCGCCAGAACAACGCCCGGAACTATCAGGAAGAAGGCCAAAGCAGCGCCGTAGGCATATTGGCCGGACGCACCAAAGGCGCGCTGGAAAATGAAAATCGCGTAGACCGTGGTTGCTCGAAACGGTCCGCCGCCGGTGATCAGCAGGATGTACTCAAAGCTCGTCATGAGCGACAGGGTCTGCCAAATCACGATGTAGGTCAGCGGCCAGCGGAGCTGCGGCAGAGTGATGTGACGGACAAGCGATAAGGGTCCAGCCCCGTCGCACCGGGCCGCGTAGAAGAGGTGGTCCGGGATGCCGCGTATGGCCGACGTCAGGATGATCATTGCAAAAGAAGCGCCAATAAAGCCATTGGCAATTATGATCACCCACATCGGATGCACTTGCCGCAGGTCAATAGGGTCCGTCGCGCCGAACACGCCCATGAGCACCTGATTGACCAGGCTAGTGTCGCCGCCATGAATCGACCAGATCCACAGAATGGCATAGACGACGGACGGACTCATCCTAGGCAACAGCCAGACAGCACGGAAAAACGTGCCCGAACCGCTGGGCACGGCCGTCGTCGTCAACGCCAGTATCAGTCCGAAGGTCGTATTGAATATCAGCAGCGTTCCGCCGACGTACATCACCGTCCGCGCAATGACGCCCGGCAATTGCCGGTCCCTCCGTGTGTCACCGACGCCAAGGGCCCGTTCGTAGTTGTTTGTCGAGAACTCGGAAACTTTCAGGTCGCGGCCGAGGTCGGTGAAAGAAATGGCGATGTCGAGCATGACCGGTACGACAAAAAACAAGCCGATCACCAACACCGCCGGGCCGAGGAAAAACGCCATATTAATCCGCTTGCGCCTCTCCATGGCGCTAAGAGATTTTCGACGAGCCGCCATATCCTCGGTGATCACCGCCAACTGAACCCCTCCTGCAAAACGTGCCCGCTATACCTAATCTACCGCAAATGCCGCGTCCGCAGGAAGTAGCTTCCGCGGGGTGGCTGCGTTGCCTCCCCGCGGAACGGCAACAGCAATGCCTATTTGATCTCGATGCTGTCCGGGATACGCGCCTCAGCCTCGCCGATCACGAAATCCGCAGCATCAGCCGCTGACAATTGACCGGTCTCGACACCCTGCAGACCCTCGTAGATGATCTGGTTCAGGGTTCCGAAATCGGGGTGGTTCGGCATGAACTTGGTGATTTCGAGCAAAGGCGTTGCCAAAGCGAGGGACCATTGCTCGATGTACCGCGGATCCTGCAGTTGCGAGCGATTTATCCCGAGATGGGTCGTGCTGACCGCATGATCGGTATTCAGTGTTGGATCGGACGCGAAACCGACTACCCGAGCCGCTAGTTCGGCGTGGTCGCCCTTGGCAACGGCGTAGACGATCGGGTGGGTCAGGCTGCCGGGCTTGCCGCCCTTGGCCGCAGCGGGTGCCGCTGTCCAACCGAATTGCTTGAGGAACCCTTCCTTGTCGGACGGCACGCCGCGCGGGAAGGCGTTGGAGCCGAGATCCCAGATCCCGTACATCCACATTGCCGCGTTGTTCTCCTTGTAGAACTGATCCCGGATATAGTCCCACTCAAGCGAGGTATTGTTCGCGGGCGTCGCGCCGATTTCGACGTTTCGGGCAAACCAGCCGTAGGCAGCCGCCAGCTTGTCTTCCTCCAGAAGCAGTTTGCCACTGGCAGGGTCCATGAACGTATTGCCATACTGGAAAAACGGCATGATGTAATCCGGACCGCGAGACGGCCGATGGAATATGCCGAACTGGGCATCCGTGTCGTCTACAATTTTCTTGGCGATGTCGGACATGTCGTCCAGCGTTATTTCACCGGCCAATACGCGGTCGGGCAGGCTTTCGATGAACGCGTCGTCGTAACCGGCTTTTCGCATCAAATCCTTGTTGTAGAAGAACATCCGGGCTTCGGCGTCCTGCGGTACCGCGAACCGGCGGCCGCCGCACTCGGTCGATTTCCACAAAGACGGAAATATGTCGCCGAAATACTCAGGATGGTTCTGCGTGTAATCGGTCATGTCGTAGAGATACCCGCCATCGGCGAACGCGCAGACCCACTCGTGCGCCGCATGGAACAGATCCGGCTTGTCGCCGATCGCAAAGGCGCGCAAGAGCCTTTCTGCGTCGCTGTCATAACCGCCCTCCGACGGTTGCTCCAGCACTTTGATCGCGACGCGGTAATCAGCGCCTTCCTGCTCCAGGACCTTGTTTAGTGCGTCGGCGCCCTTGAGAATGTTGCCCGGCCGAAGCGGGCCGGAATTGTCGGCGCGCGACCAGAGCTCCAGCGTGATCGTCTCCTGGGCGGACGCATCGGATACGCCCGCTCCGAAAAAGGCCGGAACAGCTATCAGTGAAGCGGCCAACATAGTCGTGAAAATACGCTTGTTCATCTTCCCCTCCTTGCTGTGATGTCGGCAGTAACCGCACAATGAAAACCTGCCATTCGACCTGGCTTTCACGCTGCGGTTCTGCTCTGAGCCGACTCGGTCACTTGCCATCAAGGACTATGACCCTGCCCACAACATTGTACACAAGGCCCGCCATTTTTCAATTACATCAAGAACACGGCTGCTGAAAACCGGCTCTGCCGCGCCAGAGCCTCCAACCGCTCGATCCTGTCCGTTTGATCGTAGATCATCGAGGCAATGCCGAGACCCCGGCACGCCGCCATCGCCGTGCCGGCCGTTTCGCTTCTCCGAAGCGGCTTTCCTGGCGTTGAGCTTTCCCGTGAGCACTGCATTACGCCACATCTTCCCCCGCGAATGTTGCGGAGTTCTCACGCAATACAAGGTTCCACGCGGAAGGGGAAAAGCGGAATAGCCCGGTATCCACGGGGTTTCAGGAAGGTTCCGGAACGTGCGGGAAGGGTGTGGTGGTGGAGCCAAGGGGGGTCGAACCCCTGACCTCTTGCATGCCATGCAAGCGCTCTCCCAACTGAGCTATGGCCCCGGATTCGGCGGTTCGCGCCGCCGCCGTGTCGTGTCTATGGCCGCGATCGCGGCGATTCAAGCCCAAATCGCGCCGCCGCTGCGGCGTCAGACCTCGTCGTCGGCCGGCACGTCGGCGATGCCGTCGAGGCTGACCGCATCGTCGTCGTCGTCGTCGAGGAGGTCGTCGTCGAGGTCGACATCCGCTGCCGGGTCGTCTTCGTCGATCACGATTTCCTCATCGGTCGCGGCTTTGGCGGCAACCGGCTCAACCGGTTCGGGCTCGGCCTTTTCCACCGGTTTCGGCCGGCTCTGGGTAAGGTTGGAAATGCTGATGACGGCGCCGCAGCCCGGGCAGGTCATCGGGTCCTTCCGCAGGTCGTAAAACCGCACCCCGCACTCCGTGCAGACGCGTTTTACGCCCCATTCGTCTTTTGGCATGTCAGTTCCTCGTTCTTGCGGGCGGACGTCCCCGAAACGGACGCCAACTGCCATAGCCGCATTGTCTTGTCAAAGGCTTTGGACGTGTCCTTGGGGCCATCATCGCAAATCGCTTTCCGAGGGGTACCTTGCCGCAATGCAGGATTGCCGCTAAGAATTGCGCACACACCGGCAAAAGGTGAGGAAATCCAGTTTGTTGTATCACGCCTACGAGATCAACCATGCCGCGATAGGCCCGATGCGGGCGGCCGCCCGGATGGGCCACGAAGCCCTGACCAGCCCGCTGAACCCGTTCAACGCCACCTACGGTGCCCGCGCCACGGCAGCCGCGTTCGAATTGTTCATCAACGCGACTCGGCGCTACGGCAAACCCGAGTGGGGGATCGACGAAACCGCGGTCGACGGCCGTCCGGTGCCGGTTGTCGCGGAAACCGTGCTGTCGCTGCCGTTTTGCGACCTGCTGCGGTTTCGCCGCGATGCCCGCGCGGTTGAACGGCGCAACGACCCGAAGGTACTGATGATCGCGCCGATGTCGGGGCACTACGCCACGTTGCTCCGCGGCACGGTTGAGGCCATGCTGCCCGGCCACGATGTCTATGTGACCGATTGGCAGGACGCGCGCGACGTTCCGCTGACGGAAGGCGATTTCGATCTCGACGACTACACCGATTATCTGATCGAGATGTGCCGGTTTCTGGCCAGGGACGGGGAACGGCCGGCTGTGATCGCGGTGTGCCAGCCCGGCGTTCCCATGCTCGCCGCGGCCTGTCTGATGGCGATGGACGACGATCCGTCGCGGCCGGCTTCGATGACATTGATGGGATCGCCGATCGACACCCGGCGCAATCCCAAGAAGCCGAACGATCTCGCGACCAGCCGGTCGCTGAACTGGTTCGAGAACAACGTGATCGTCACGGTTCCGTGGCCCAACAGGGGCTTTCTGCGCCGCGTCTATCCGGGTTTTCTGCAGCTTTCGGGATTCATGTCGATGAATCTCGACCGGCATGTCGATGCCCATGTCGATCATTTCCACAACCTTGTCCGCGGCGACGGCGACAGCGCCCTGGCACACAGGGCGTTCTACGACGAATATCTGGCGGTAATGGATCTGACGGCGGATTTCTACCTGCAGACGGTCGAGCGGGTCTTTCAGGAACGGCTTTTTGCGGTCGGCGAATACCGGTACCGCGGGCGCCTGCTGGAACCGGCGGCGGTATCCGATATCGCGGTCATGACCGTGGAAGGCGAGAAGGACGACATCACCGGCCTGGGCCAGACCGAGGCCGTCCACGATCTGCTTTGCCGGCTGCCCGACGCCGAGAAAGCGCATTACGTACAGCCCAAGGTCGGGCATTACGGCGTGTTCCACGGTTCGCGCTGGCGCAGCGAAACCCAGCCGAGGATCGCGGAGTTCATTGCCGCCAAACGGATCGGGGTCAAGGGCTGAGCCCGGCGTGGCGGAATCCGTCGCCATCGGCCAACCGGCGATCCCCGTCACCATCCGCCGCATGACGCGGGCACGGCGCCTGACCCTGCGCCTCGACCGGGTCGGCGGCGGCGCCACCCTGACGGTGCCGAACGGAACCGGCGCGTCGCTGATCGCCGAATTTCTGGGCAGGCATGAGGACTGGCTGCGGCGCACAAGCGCCGGCGTGCCCGCGCGTATTTCGGTATCGGCGGGCATCCGGCTTCCCGTCGAAGGTACGGAGCTGACCGTCGCCGCCGGCCGCCGCGGGCCGGTCCGGCGCGAGGGTTCGCATCTCGTCGTACCCGGCGCCGCGCCCGCCATCGGTCCGGCGGCGGCGGCCTTTCTCAGGGTATTGGCCAGGGAGCGATTGTCGGACGCCGTCGGCCGGTATTGCGGCGAACTGGGCGTGCAGTGCGCGAAACTGACGCTCCGCGACCCGAGATCGCGCTGGGGATCATGCACCGGGGCCGGCAACCTGATGTTTTCCTGGCGCCTGGCGATGGCGCCGCCGGCGGTTCTGCGATACGTCGCCGCCCACGAGGTCGGGCACCTGCTCGAAATGAACCATTCGCCGGCTTTCTGGGACATCGTGAGCGGTCTGGTGGACAACCCTCAGACACCGCGGCTGTGGCTTCGCCGCGAAGGCGCATCGCTGCACAGGTACGTTTTTTCCGCCACGGCTTGACCGCGGCGCTTTGCGATCACAAAATGACCGGATGAGGACGAACCCGCGACCGGTTGAAACCAGCCTTCCCGCCCACGAGCGGCTGTACCGCACGCTGCGGACCCGGGTAATGCACGGTACGATCGAGCCGGGAACGGCGCTGACGCTTCGCGGCCTCGCGGCCGAGTTCGGCGTTTCCATGACACCGGCGAGAGAGGCGGTGCGCCGGCTGGCGGCCGAGGGCGCATTGACCCTTTCGCCGACCGGCCGCGTGGCGACGCCGGTACTGGCGAACGAGCGTATCGAGGAACTCGCCTCGCTGCGGGCGTTGCTGGAGCCTGAGCTTGCCTCGCGCGCCCTGCCGCGGGCGCACATGGCGCTGATCGACCGCATGCAGAGCCTCAACACCGTCATCGAGGAAATGGCCGCGCAGAATGACGCCACCGGCTATGTGCGGTCAAACCTCGAGTTTCACCGGATGCTGTACCTGCGCGCGCCGGCGCCGGCGATGCTGGCGCTTGCGGAAACCGTGTGGCTACAGGCCGGTCCGACCATGCGGTCGCTCTATGCCAGGCGTAATCCGGCAGAGGCGACGGCAGATCACCGCAAGATCATCGCCGCTCTTCGCGCAGGAGACGAACCGGCGCTGCGCCTCGCGGTCAGGACAGATGTGACGCGCGGCCTGCGACTGCTCTTGACATAGAGCACGATGCCCAAAGACGGAATCACCTTCATGAAAG
>JBHHXR010000057.1:0-15576 GCA_046757205.1 Paracoccaceae bacterium | reverse complement strand
CGGCGGGATGTGGCCGTCGGTGGCGACACCGACGATCACGTGCTTCAACGGGTCCCATTCGTTCCAGGAATTGACCTGTGTCCTGTCCGCCGTCCAAACCAATGCCAGCCCTCCGTTTACCGGGTGTCCGATTCTGCACATAAGGCATTGGCGGACCGTCAGAAAGCCCGGCCTGACCGCCGCCCGGACCGGGCGTTGCTTCCCGGACCCTGTCGCCGATCCCGCCGGATTCGAAAACTTGCAGGTAAACAAACCTTTAGGTAGTCTGCCCCCCGGAATAGGCGCTGGGCACGGGGTGTGGGATGCGATGGTTGCCGAAAATCTTCCGTCAGGTGATCAGGGCTGGCGAGCTAAGGCTCGAAGGCCCGGGCGGGTTCGTGGAAGCGTTCGGATCGGCTGAAACCGGCCCGTCGGTGACCATCCGAATCACCGATCCGAAGGTGGACCGCAGGATACTGGCCAGCCCCGAACTGGCGGTGGCCGAGGCCTACATGGACGGCACGCTGCAGGTGAAATCGGGCGGCGCCGACGAATTCCTGGAACTGATCTACCTGAATATCAAGCACTACTGGGATACGCCGATCTACAAGATCCTGGGCAGCATCGCCTACCACCTGCAGCGGCTGGTCTACTACAATCCGGTCAGCCGCGCGCGCAGGAACGCGCGCCACCACTACGACACCGGCAACGCCTTCTACCGCAAGTGGCTGGACAACGACATGCAGTATTCCTGCGCCTATTTCCCGAGCGGTGACGAATCGCTGGACCGGGCGCAACTCGCCAAGAAACGCCACATCGCCGCCAAGCTCGGCCTGAAACCGGGCCTGCGGGTGCTCGACATCGGCTGCGGCTGGGGCGGCATGGCGCTCTATCTCGCGTCGGTGGAGGAAGTCGAGGTGCTGGGCGTCACCCTGTCGGAGGAGCAATTGAAGATCGCCCGGGCGCGGGCCGATGCGCTGGGTCTGTCGAACCGGGTGCGCTTCGAGTTGCGCGACTACCGCGAACTGACCGAGAGTTTCGACAGGATCGTCTCCGTCGGCATGCTGGAGCATGTCGGCTACAAGCATCTCGACCAGTATTTCGCACAAGTGAGAGAGCGGCTGACGGCGGACGGCGTGGCGCTGATCCACACCATATCGACCCAGGCGGACAAGAGTTTCACCGGACCCTTCATCCGCAAGTACATTTTCCCCGGCGGCTATATCCCGACCATGGACGAGACCACCCGCTCGATCGAGAAATCCGGGCTGTGGCTGCTCGACATGGAAATCTGGCGCATCCATTACGGGCTGACGCTGGACCACTGGCTGAAACGCTTCATGAAGGTCCGCGACGACGTGGTCGGCATGTATGACGAGCGCTTCGCACGGATGTGGGAATTCTATCTCGCCGGCTGCAAGCATTCGTTCCTGCGCGGAGTCAACGTGGCGATCCAGGCGCAGATCGGCAAGGAACGCGACGCGATGCCGCTGTCGCGCGACTACATCGGCGACGTGTCGCGGCGCTACCGGGAACTGGAGCCGGACTTCACGGCGCGGATCGCCGCCGCCACCGATGAGGCCTTCCAGGCGGCCTGAGGACCGCCGCCCGACCGGTAATTTCCTCAAGTCCCATGTTGTTGTCGGCAGGGAAACTCCCTAGGTTCGGGCGCATTGTCCGCCCGTGACGCAAGGGCGCCATCCGTGGGGAACCGACAATGCAGACAGAATATGCGCTTCTGACGGTCGCGCTCTATACCGGGCTGAACGGGCTGATTCTCCTCTGGCTCGCCGCTAACGTCATCAAACGCCGGGGCAGCCAGAAAGTCTCCATCGGCGATGGCGGCAACAAGCTGCTGACGCGGGCGATGCGCGGTCAGGCGAATTTCGTCGAGTACGTGCCGATGGCGCTCATCGTGCTGCTGATGATGGAGATGATCGGCACACCGGCCTGGGTGCTGCACATTTTCGGGCTGGCGCTCACAGCGTCCCGCCTGGTGCACGCCTGGCACTTCGTTCAGGAAGACGCGCCCGGCTGGCAGCGCTACTGGGGCACCGTTGTCACCTTCACCGTTCTCGGCTTCGGCTGCATCGGGCTGATCGCGCATACCGTGGCGCAGATGATCTAGGCCATGGTCGGTACGCTGGAAGATATCGCGAAAAAGGCGCTTGCCGCGGCAAGGCGCGCCGGCGCCGGGCATGCCGACGCGCTCGCCGTGAAGTCCGACAGCCTGTCGGTCGAGGTGCGCTCCGGCGCGCTGGAGCATGCCGAGCGCTCGGAGGCGGTGGAAATCGGCCTGCGCGTGCTGATCGGCCACCGTCAGGCCTGCGTCGCGGCCTCCGACACCCGCGACGCGACGCTGGCGGACATGGCGGAGCGCGCCGTCGCAATGGCGCGCGAGGCGCCCGAGGATCCCTATTGCGGCCTGGCCGGCGCCGATCAGCTTGCCCGCGATACCGATGCGTCCGGCCTTGAACTGGCGGACCCGTCCGAGCCGCCCGCCGCGGCCGATCTGCAGCGCGACGCGCTGCAGGCCGAGGCCGCCGCCGCCGGCGTCAAGGGCGTGTCGATGGTCGACGCATCGGGCACCGGCTGGGGCCGGACCGCCATCCACATCGCCGCCACCAACGGCTTTTCGGGCGGTTACGAACGGACCTCGCGGTCTGTCTCCTGCGTCGCGATCAGCGGCGAGGGCCTCGGCATGGAACGGGACTATTGCGTCGAGGGCCGGATTTTTTCCTCCGACCTTCCGACCGCCGAGGAGATCGGGCGCCGCGCCGGTGAGCGGGCGGCGGCGCGGGCCGGGGCCCGCAAGCCACCGACCGGCGCCTTCCCGGTGCTGTTCGACGAGCGCATCGCCGGCACGCTCGTCGGCCACGTCGTGGCCGCCATCAACGGCGCCGCGGTGGTGCGCGGCGCAAGCTGGCTGAAGGACGCGATGGGCGAGACGATCCTTCCTGACGGCCTCAGCCTGATCGAAGACCCGTTCCGCAAACGGGTCAGCGGTTCGCGGCCGTTCGACGTCGAGGGCCTGCCGACGGCCCGCCGGGCCATAATCGAGAACGGGATTCTGAAATCCTGGATGCTCGACCTGGCCAGCGCCCGCAAGCTGGGGCTCGACAGCACCGCCAACGCATCGCGGGGAACTTCCGCGCCCCCCTCGCCGAGCGCCGGCAACCTGACGCTCGATCCCGAGGGCGTCGAGCGCGACACGCTGATCGCGGAAATGGGAACCGGGCTGATCGTCAC
Organism: Paracoccaceae bacterium; assembly: GCA_046757205.1. Classification (GTDB taxonomy): domain Bacteria; phylum Pseudomonadota; class Alphaproteobacteria; order Rhodobacterales; family Rhodobacteraceae; genus JBHHXR01. Next base: position 12,348 of record JBHHXR010000057.1, on the reverse strand, counting down.
CTCGCTCATCGGCAGCGCGGTGAACCCGACGACGGGGGACTATTCGCGCGGCGCGTCGGGGTTCTGGGTGGAAAACGGAGAGGTGGCGGGTCCGGTGAACGAATGCACGGTGGCCGGCAACCTGCGCGACATGCTGCGGCGGATCCGTCCTGCCAACGACGCGCGCAGATATCTGTCCCGTGTCGTGCCCAGCCTGCTGGTCGAGGGGCTGACCATTGCCGGAACATGATCTCGAACTTCTGAAGGAGGCGGCGCTGGCCGCCGGCGAAATCGCCGGCCGCTACTTCCGCGCCGCGCCGGAATCCTGGGACAAGGGCAGCGGCCAGGGCCCGGTCACCGAGGCCGACCTGGCGATCGACCGCATGCTGAGGGACGCGCTCCTGGCGGCGCGGCCGGGATACGGCTGGCTGTCGGAGGAAACCGAGGACGGCCCGGCACGCATCGGCCGGAACCGGGTATTCATCATCGACCCGATCGACGGCACACGGGCCTTTATCTCCGGCGACAAGGCGTTTTCGCATTCGCTGGCGGTAGCGGAAGACGGCCGGATCACCAGCGCCGTCGTTTTCCTGCCGATGCAGGGCCGGATGTTCACCGCGCGGCGCGGCGGCGGCGCCTTCCTGAACGGCCGGCCGCTGGTCAGGGGAGAAGCCCCGGATATCTCGCAGGCCCGGGTGCTGGCCGCCAAATCGCAGCTCGCTCCGGCGCTCTGGCCGGGCGGCGTGCCGCCTTTTGACCGGCATTTCCGGCCGTCGATGGCGGCCCGTCTCTGCTATGCCGCCGAAGGCAGTTTCGACGCCATGCTGACCCTGAGGCCGGCCTGGGAATGGGACGTGGCGGCGGGCGATCTGATCTGCCGCGAGGCCGGACTGCGGGTGACGACCGGCGACCTCCGCGATCCCCGTTACAACAATGCCGAGCCGCGTGTGAACGGCCTGATCGCCGCCCTGCCGGGGCTTCACGATCAGATCGCGGGATTGTTGCGGTCCTCCGACGCGGCTTGACCGCACCCGGCGTTTCAATAAGTTCCCGCAAGACCGGCACGGAAAGGAACCCCATATGACGCAGCGCCTGCACCTCGTGTTCGGGGGCGAACTGGTGAAACCGGAAGGCACCCGCTTTCGGGACGTTCACGACATTGATGTCGTAGGCATCTTTCCGAACTACAAGTCGGCCTACGACGCCTGGAAAGAAGCCTCCCACAAAACGGTGGACAACGCCCACATGCGCTATTTCATTGCACATCTTCACCGCTTGCGGCACGAAGACGACGAGGCCGGACCGACCGCCGAACTTGACTGACGCGCGCCCCCCCGGCGCCGCCGGAGGCGATTGATGCAGATGCCGCTGACACTCAGGATCTACCTGTTCCTGTCGCGCCACGCGATGGGGCCGGCGCGCGTCGCCCTGCGCCGCCGCCAACGCCGCGGCAAGGAAGACGCCGGGCGGATCGGCGAACGGCTCGGAACTCCGGGCCTGCCGCGGCCGGCCGGGCAACTCGTCTGGTTTCATGCCGCGTCGGTCGGCGAATCGCTATCGGTGATCGAACTGATCCGCCGCCTGCTCGCCGGCCGCCCGGACCTGCACTGCCTTGTCACCACCGGCACGCGCACCTCGGCCGCGCTCCTCGCCGAGCGGCTGCCGGAACGCGCCTTTCATCAGTACGTCCCGGTGGACGCCATGCCGGCGGTGCGGGCGTTCCTGGACCACTGGAAACCCGACGTGGCGGTGTGGACCGAAAGCGAACTTTGGCCGGCTCTGGTCAGCGCCGCCCACCGGCGCGGCGTGCCGCTGCTGATGCTCAACGCCCGCATGTCCGGGAAGTCGTTCCGGCAGTGGCGCTATTTCCGCTCCATGGCGCGCCATCTGCTGGGGAAATTCACCCGGATCTACGCCCAGGACGAAGTCAGCGCCGAACGGTTCCGCGGCCTGGGTTTCCCGCCCGAACGGCTGAAGACCACGGGCAGCCTGAAGGAAGGCTCGGTATCGCTGCCGCATGACGAAAGCGAACTGGTGCGCCTGCGCTCCGCCATGGCGGGCCGGCCGCTGTGGTGCGCCGCCTCCACCCATGGCGGCGAGGAAGAAGCGGCGCTCGAGGCGCACAGGCTGGCGAAACGCCGTCATCCCGGTCTCCTGCTGGTTCTGGTTCCGCGCCACCCGGCGCGCGGCGACGACATCGCCGCTCTCGTTCAGGCCGGCGGGCTGCGGATGCACCGTCGTTCCAAGGGCGAACAGCCGACGCCCGAGACCGATGTCTATCTTGCCGACACGCTCGGCGAGATGGGGCTCTGGTACCGCCTTGCGCCGGTTTCCTTCGTCGGCGGTTCGCTGGCGCCGGTGGGCGGGCACAACCCGTTCGAACCCGCCGGCCTCGGCTCGGCCATCCTGTTCGGCCCGCATGTGGAGAACTTCGCCGACATTTACGAGCGCCTGGAATCGGCGGGCGGCGCGCGCCGGGTCGCCGACGCGGCCGAACTCGGCGAGGCGCTGCGCGAAACGCTGGAGCCGGATGCGGCGGCGGCGATGGCGACGGCCGCCTGGGCAGCCTGTTCGGAGGGCACCGAAATCACCGACCGGGCGCTGGCCCTGCTGGAAGGAACGCTGCGCCACCAGGCGGCGGCCTGATGCGCCCGCCGGGGTTCTGGTACCGCCCGCCCGCCTCACCGGGACTACTGCCCCGTCTGCTCGCGCCGATTTCGCTGGCGGTGGCGGCGGCGACGCGGCGCCGGGTGGCGCGGACCGGCCAGCGCGCCGGCGTGCCGGTGATCTGCGCCGGCAACATCAACACCGGCGGCGCCGGCAAGACGCCGGCGGTAATCGCCCTGTTGCAGCACCTCGCGGCGCGCGGCGTGAAGGCCCACGCCCTCAGCCGCGGCTACGGCGGCCGCGAAAGCGGCCCGCTGCGCGTCGATCCGTCGGCCCACGGCGCCGGCGATGTCGGCGACGAGCCGCTCCTGATCGCCGCCTTCGCGCCGTGCTGGGTGTCGCGCGACCGGGCGGCGGGCGCGCAGGCTGCCATCCGAGGCGGGGCGCAGGCGCTGGTACTCGACGACGGCTTCCAGAACCCGGCGCTGGAAAAGGATATCCCGATCCTCGTCATCGACGCCGGGCAGGGTTTCGGCAACGGCCGCGTGGTCCCCGCCGGGCCGCTGCGCGAGCCGGTCGCCGCCGGCCTGGCGCGGGCCGGTCTCGTTCTGACCATCGGATCGCAAGAGGAACGGGCGCGGGTGCACGCCGACTGGCCGGAACTGTCGGCGATACCGGAGATGACCGGGCGGCTGGAGCCGCTCCGGACGGGAATGGACTGGCGGCGGACGCGGCTCTTCGCCTTTGCCGGCATCGGCCGCCCGGAGAAATTCTTCGCCACCCTGCGGGCACTGGGCGCCGACGTCGCGGGGACGCGCGCGCTGGCCGACCACGCGCCGCTGTCGCCGCGGCTGATGAAACGGCTCGACAGCGAGGCGCGCGCGATGTCGGCGCAGCTTGTCACCACGGAGAAGGACAGCGTTCGCCTGCCAAAGGGCTGGAACTCCAGGGTTCTGACGCTGCCGGTGCGTCTGGCGGTCGCCGACTGGTCGGCGCTGGACCGGAAACTCGACGAACTTGGGCTCTGACGCTCAGCCGGCCAGCAGGCCGTCCAGCACCTCCTTGAACTCCGAATACGGCATGTTGCTCATCTTGGTGCCGTTGATGAGAAAGGTCGGCGTGCCCTCTATGCCGTCGGCTTCCACGTTCTTCTGGTAGTTGGCGACCAGAAGCCGCGCCTGCGCCTCGTCGGTGACGCAGGCTTTCATCGCGTCGTCCTCAAGCCCGGCGATACGTCCGATCTGGTAGAGCCCGTTCACCACGCCACTGACATCGTTGTGGAGCGCCCAGTCGGATTGCCGCTTGAACAGCAGTTCGGCAAGGCCGAAATACCGCTCCGGGCCGCCGCAGCGGGCGATCATCGCCGCCCACAGGCCGGGACCGTCGAAATAGACCTCGCGGTAGACGAATTTCACCTTGCCGGTCTCGATGTAATTGGCCTTGAGCAGCGGATAGACCTCTTCGTGGAAACGCGCGCAGTGGGGGCAGGTGAAGGAGCCGTATTCGATCACCTCGATCGGCGCATCGGCGCTGCCGAGGATCATTTCCTGGACCTCGCCCGCCGGCGCGTCGCCGCCATCGGACTGCGCAAACGCCGGCGCCAGCAGCGCATAACCGCCGAGCGCCGCCGCGCCGGTCGCGATACCGGCGCCCAGCACACGGCGGCGGGTCAGTATTTTCCTGTCAGCCATGGGGTTCAGCCTTTCCTTCCGAATTCCGTTTCGCCCGGAGTAGTATGTTTCTTCCCAGCAATTCAAGTGCGCCGCGCAGCCCGGCATCGGTTACGCCGTCGACCGTTTCGTGCAGGCGCGCGGTTTCGTCGGCGTTCAGCGCCGCAGGCGGCGGCTTTTCGTCATGGTCGAACGCCTGCGCGCCTTCGGCGAATCCCGAGGCCGAGGTCTGTGACACGCGGACCCGCGAGATCGCGTTGTAGCCGTAGCAGGCGTTGACCCGCTCGCGCAGCGCCGGCAGTTGCATCTGCACTTCGGGCGCCCTGGCGCCGTCGGTCAGCACGGTCAGCGTGGCGCCGAAACCGCCCTGCGAATAGGAAACCTTCACCGGGCGGGCGATCCTGGCCAGCTCGCTCCCCGCGATCTCCTCCCATCGCGTCAAAAGCCGGGTTTCGACGATGCCGCGCTTTTCCGACACCGACCGGATGCGCTTGCCCACAAGCGCGCCGGCCTGCGTGAAGCCGCGTCCGCGCCGCGGCGGGCCAGCGCGATCTTGATTGCCGCCGGCGGATTTGCGATCCATGTCCGGTCCCTCGATGCGGTCACCTGCTGGCCGCCACAATAGCCGCTGAGACGCGGTTTGTGCATCCCGAATGCGATACCGGAGGCAGTAAATCTTGCGTGAAGACGGTGCATCGGCGGCAAACAGCCTGCTCGGCTGGTACGACGGTAACGCACGGGCCCTGCCGTGGCGGGTTCCGCCGGCCGACATCGGCCGCGGCATCCGGCCCGATCCCTACCGTGTCTGGCTGTCGGAAATCATGCTCCAGCAAACCGCCGTCGCCGCCGCGATACCCTATTTCCGCGTGTTCACGCGCCGCTGGCCGACGGTCGGCGAGCTTGCCGCCGCCGCCGATGACGAGGTCATGGCCGCCTGGGCCGGGCTCGGCTACTACGCCCGCGCCCGCAACCTTCTGAAATGCGCCCGTGTCGTGGCGCGGGACCTGAACGGGGACTTCCCCGAAACCGAGGACGGCCTGCGCCGGCTTCCCGGCATCGGCCCCTATACCGCCGCCGCCATTGCCGCCATCGCCTTCGACCGGCGCGCCGTGGTGGTCGACGGCAATGTCAAGCGCGTTGTGGCGCGGCTCTTTGCCGTCGAAACCCCGCTGCCGGCGGCAAAGGGGGAATTACGCAGGTTGGCGGCGACGCTCGTGCCGCGAAGCCGTCCCGGCGACTTCGCGCAGGCGATGATGGACCTCGGCGCGACCGTCTGCACAAGGGCGAAACCCGTTTGCCGAGCCTGCCCGATGGCGAGGGCGTGCAGGGGCAGACGGGAGGGCACGGCGGCCGGCCTGCCGCGCCGCGCGCCGAAGGCGCCGAAACCGGTGCGGCGGGGCATCCTCTATTTCGTCGAGCGCGAGGACGGCGCGCTGCTGCTGGAGACCCGGCCGCCCGAAGGGCTGCTGGGCGGCATGCTCGGCTTCCCCTCGACGGCATGGCAGGTGGACACGCCGCCGGAAGCGCCGCCACTGCGGGCCGACTGGCGGCCGCTGCCGGGCGAGGTGCGCCACAGCTTCACGCATTTCCATCTGGTGCTGACGATCCACCATGCGCGGGTCGGCGCCGGCGCCGTCGCTGAGCGGGGCCGCTTCATGCCGCCCGGAACGGATCTTCCGCTGGCGCTGCCCAGCGTGATGCGAAAGGCTCTGCGGCTGGCCGCGGCGGCTTGACTCCCGGCGGGGCCGGTGCAAGCTCTGCGTATGGCGAGCCTCGAAAACCGCGCTTCCGCAAGACCCGCGCCGGCCGTGGCGTTCTGGATTTCGCTGGTCTTCGTGCCGTTGATAGCGGTTGCCGCCTGGCTCGGCGGCGCCTGGCTGCTTCTGATTCCGCTCTATTCGTGGTTCGTCATGTCACTGCTCGACAAGGTGTTCGGCCTCGACCGGCGGAATGCCGATCCCGGGATTCCGGACCGCGACCTGCCGTGGCATCGCGCCGTTACGCTGATCTGGCTGCCGGTCCAGATTGCGCTGATCTACGGCTGCATCGCCGTGGCGACGGTGCCGGACCACCTGACGACGGGCGAGGCGCTGGCGCTGATGGTCTGCCTCGGCATCGTCACCGGCGGCGTCGGCATCGTCTACGCCCATGAGCTGATCCACCAGCGCAGCCGGCTGGAGCGGCGGCTCGGCGAATGGCTGCTGATCTCGGTTCTCTACGGGCATTTCCGCACCGAGCACCTGTTCGTTCACCACGTCCATGTCGGCACGCCGCGCGACGCCGTCACCGCGCGTTACAACGAAGGCTTCTACCGGTTCTTCGCCCGCGTCCTTCCCGGCTGTCTGGTCTCGGCGTGGCGCATCGAGGCGGAGCGGCTGGCGCGTCTCGGGCTGCCCGTGTGGTCGCGCCGCAATCCGTTCTGGCGCTACATTCCCGGCGCCCTGGCCTGCCTTGCCGCCGCCTGGGCGCTGGGCGGCTGGTACGGCGTCGGCCTCTACGCCGTGCAGGCCTTCACTGCCGTCCTGCACCTGGAACTGGTGAACTATGTCGAGCATTACGGGCTGGTGCGCCTGCGCACGGGAGAGGGAAAATACGAACCGGTCGGCCTGCACCATTCGTGGAACGCGGCGCACCGGTTCACCAATTTCCTGTTCATCAACCTGCAGCGACATTCCGACCATCACTACAAACCCGACCGGCGTTTCCCGCTGTTGCAGCACCACGCCGCCGCCGAGGCCCCGCAGCAGCCTTTCGGCTACCCGATCATGACGACGCTGGCGCTCAACCCGCCGCTGTGGCGCCGGGTGATGAACAAACGCGTGCGCGCGTGGCGCCAGCGGTTCTACCCGCAGGTGTCCGACTGGTCGGGCTGGCCGGAACTGCCGGAAACCACGTAGATATCCGCTGCCCCGCACGGGTTTCGGGACATCAAGCTTCCTCAAGTTCGGAAATAGAAGGCCCCGCCGTTTTTCATTTGGCGGGGCCTTTAGGGCGGTGCACCAACCGCACCATGACAGAGCAGCACGAGGGTGGGGACTAACTGCTCTGCATCTCTGAACGGATCTGCTGGCGCAATATGTCTATCGGCACCCGCACCCCGTCCCTGTTGAAACTCCAATACGTCCAGCCGTTGCACGACGGCGCGCCTTCCAGCGCCGCGCCGACCTGGTGGATGGACCCGCGCGTGTCGCTGGCTATCAGCGAGCCGTCGGCGCGGATCTTCGCCGTGTGGCGGCCGTTGATCGACACCAGCGTCTCGCCCGGCGACAGCATGCCGCGCTCGACAAGCTGGCCGAACGGCACGCGCGGCGCGTCGCGCTTCGACTGCGAAACTTCCAGCGCCGCGCGGTCATGCGACCGCACCCGCGCCAGACGCGCCTCGGCCACCTCGCGATAGGCCGAATCACGTTCGATCCCGATGAAGCGGCGGCCGAGCCGTTTGGCCACGGCGCCGGTGGTACCGGTACCGAAGAACGGGTCCAGAACCACGTCACCCGGCCGCGTCGAGGCCAGCAGCACCCGGTGCAGCAGCGCCTCGGGCTTCTGCGTCGGATGCGCCTTCCGGCCGTTGCCGTCCTTCAGCCGCTCGTTGCCGTTGCATATCGGCACCAGCCAGTCGGAGCGCATCTGCAGGCCCTCGTTCAGCGCCTTCATGGCCTCGTAATTGAAGATGTATTTCGAGCCTTCGGACCGGGCCGCCCAGATCAGCGTCTCGTGGGCGTTGGTGAACCGCCTGCCGCGGAAATTCGGCATCGGGTTGGACTTGCGCCAGATCACGTCGTTGAGGATCCAGAAACCGGTATCCTGCATCGCCGCGCCAACCCGGAAGATGTTGTGATAGGAGCCGATCACCCAGATCGCGCCGTCGGTTTTCAGAACCCGGCGCGCTTCCGCCAGCCAGCCGCGGGTAAAAGCATCGTAAGCCGCAAAGGAGGAAAACTGGTCCCACGTGTCGTCGACCGCATCGACGCGCGAGTTGTCGGGCCGGTGCAGCTCGCCCTTGAGCTGAAGGTTGTAGGGCGGATCGGCGAAAACCAGATCGACCGAGGCGTCCAGCAGCCCCTGCATCGCCTCGATGCAATCGCCCGCCAGGATGCTGTCGGCCATCGGCAACTCGTCAGCCCTTGTCTCGTTCTTCGCCAATAATATTGCCTCGGGTCGTGTTCTTTTCCTTTCGCATACCATGATTCGAAAACGTTCTGGCGTCAATTTCTTTTTTGAATCAATAGGTTAGTTATTGTTCTTCACACAACATGTTGTGGATGGGCCTGAACGACCTGCGATGATGTGGTGTCACCCCGAGGCGGTGCAGGGCATCGCGGTGCGCCGGAACCCCGTACCCGGCGTTACTCTCCCAGCCATATCCCGGGAAACGCGCCGCCAGTTCGGCCATGATCCGGTCGCGCGCGACCTTGGCGACGATCGAGGCCGCGGCAATCGAGGCCGAGCGGGCATCGCCCTTGACGATGGCCCGGGCCGGGCACGGCAAGCCGGGCGGAAGCCGGTTGCCGTCGACCAGCGCGAACGCCGGCGCGCGCGGCAACGCGGCGACCGCCCTGCACATCGCCAGATGCGAGGCGGCGAGAATATTCAGTTCGTCGATTTCCTTCACGCTCGCATCGCCCAGGCCGACATCCGCGACGGCGACGATTTCCCGGCAGAGCCGCTCGCGCCGCAGCTTCGTCAGCTTCTTGGAATCGTCGATCCCGGATATCGCGCAACCGGCCGGAAGAATGACCGCAGCGGCGACCACCGGCCCGGCCCACGGGCCGCGCCCGGCTTCGTCAATGCCGCAGACCGGGCCGGGCATCATGGCCTTCTCGAACGAAAAATCGGGCGGGTTCATCGGGTTATCCATATGCATCGGGATTCGGCCGGGCCTGGCCGCCAGGCGGCTTCCGACATGGCGACATCCGGCCCGCGCGGTACGGCGCCCCGGAGCGGGCCATAAAAAGCGACGAATCTTGACACTTGAAAAAAAACCCGATTTCGGCGATAGTGTCGGTTGAGTATGTGTTGCGAGTGCATCGCGGCGACGCTCATAGTAACTGTAACTTGTGTGGGGGACTTCACAATGAGAAAACTTCTTGTCGCTGCTGCGGCATTCGGGGCGATGGCGCTGTCCGCGCTCTCGGCGGGTGCGGTAACGATCAACGTCGTGCCGATCACCAACGGGGGCACGTATACGCTGGCCTACAACACCGTGTTCACTGGCGGGTCGACGGGCCTTGCCGGCGGTCCCGGCAGCGTGGTCTACGGCTTTCACGGCTCGGACCTCGATCCGGTGCATGTGCGCACCGGCTTGACGGCAAACGTGGATCCGATCGGATCGATTTCGGATCTGTTCATCGGCTGGTATGCCGACTCCGGTGGAGCGACGCTGCTTCAGACGGTGTTCGACGGCGGGCCGCTGCTCAGCTCCAACGGCGGAGGGGCGGTTGATTCGAACTTCATGACGCCGTGGGTGACGCGTTACCTGATCGCAACGTGGTCGGGTGCGACCGGTGCGCCGGACATCGATGTCCGCGTCGCAGCCGTTCCGCTTCCGGCGGGCTTCCTGCTCATGGGTACGGCGCTTGCCGGCCTCGGGGCCGTCAGCCGCCGGCGCAGGGCGAAAGCCGCCTGAAGCCATTCGGGCAACTTCGATCAAGAAAAAGGGGCGTTCACGCGCCCCTTTTAATTTGGAAAACCGATTACCCGGCCGCGGCGGGCTCTTTCAAAACATCTGATCGTATTTCCCGACCTGCGGTTCCTCGCGAATCACCGCATCGAGGTCCTCGAAAATCGCCCGCATCTGCGCCTCGCTCTCCGGGCTTTCGCAAACCACCACCAGGTTCGGCGTGTTCGACGAAGCCCGGACCAGACCCCAGCCGCCGTTTTCCAGTTCGACGCGCACACCGTTGACCGTTACCAGTCCGCTGATGGCCACCCCGCCGAGGCTGCCCCCGGTTTCCGACAGAGCACCGAGGCGCGTGGCAATGCGCTCCAGCACCTCGTATTTCTCGCCATCGCGGCAGAACGGCGACAGCGTCGGCGTCGCAAAGGTTCGCGGCAGGGCGCGTTTCAGTTCCGACAACGAGCGGTCCGGGTTGCGGTCCATCAATCTGGCGATTTCCACCGCCACCCGCAGGCCGCAGTCGTAGCCGCGCCCAATGGGCGGCGCGAAGAAATAGTGGCCCGACTTCTCGAACCCTGCCAGCGCGCCGGTTTCCCTGACCCGGCGCTTCATGTGGCTGTGCCCGGTCTTCCAGTATTCGCCGCGCGCGCCGTGGCGTTTCAGTTCCGGGTCGGTGGTGAACAGGCCGGTCGACTTCACGTCGGCGACGAACAAAGCGCCGGGATGAAGCCCGGCCAAATCGCGGGCCAGGATCACCCCCATCTTGTCGGCGAAAATCTCCTCGCCCTCGTCGTCGACGACGCCGCAGCGGTCGCCGTCGCCGTCGAAGCCGAGCGCCAGATCGGCGCCGGTGTTCCGCACCGCCGCCGCCATGTCGCGCAGCATCTCCAGCGCCTCGGGGTTGGGGTTGTAATGCGGGAAGGTGTAGTCGAGCCGGGTGTGCAGCGGCACCACCTCGGCGCCCATGCGCGCCAGCAGTTCCGGCGCGAAGGCCCCGGCGGTGCCGTTGCCGGTGGCACAGACGATCTTCAGCGGTCGCGACAGGCGGAAATCGCCCGCGAGGTCGTCGAGATAGGCTTCCGCCACCCCGGCCGTCGGCACGATGCCGCCGCCCGGACGGGCCACGCCGGCGCCGCCGAGCACGATGTCGCGCAGCCGCGCCATCTCGTCCGGGCCGTGGGTCAAGGGACGGTCAAACCCCATCTTCACGCCGGTCCAGCCGTTGGGGTTGTGCGACGCGGTGACCATCGCCACCGCCGGAACATCCAGATGGAACTGCGCGAAATAGGCCGTCGGCGACAGACAGAGGCCGATATCGCGCACCGTCACCCCGGCCCGAACCAGCCCGATGACCAGCGCGTTCTTCACCGGCAGCGCATAGTCGCGGTAATCGTGACCGACAACGATCTCGGGGCGCAGGCCGGCCTCGAACATCTGCGTGCCGAGGCCGAGGCCCAGCGCGGTGACGCCGGGCAGGTTGATCTCGTCGGGGAACCGCCAGCGCGCGTCATATTCGCGAAACCCGGTCGGCGCGATCATCGGCCGGGTGAGGAATTCGGCGCAGTTCCGCGTCACCTCGCGCAGTGGTTCAGACCCGGGCATAGATATCCTCGTATCGGGTGATGTCGTCCTCGCCGAGATAGGCGCCGGTCTGCACCTCGATCAGGTGCAGCTCCACCTTGCCGGGGTTTTCCAGCCGGTGCACGGTGCCGAGCGGGATGTAGACCGACTGGTTCTCGGTGATCAGCTTCACGTCCGCGCCGATGGTGACCCGCGCCGAGCCCTCGACCACCACCCAGTGCTCGGCCCGGTGCACATGGCTTTGCAGCGACAGGATGCCGCCCGGTTTCACCATGATCCGCTTGACCTGAAAGCGCGCGCCGAGCGACAGCGTCTCGTACCAGCCCCAGGGCCGGTGGAAGCGCGGGAAATCCTCCGCCTGGCCGACGCCGGCGGCCTTCAGCGCACCGACCGCATCCCTCACATTCTGGCCGGCTTCCATGTCGGCGACCAGCACCGCGTCAATGTTACCCGTGGGATGTTCGTCAACTGCACGCGATTGCGTGACAACCAGATCCTCATCTTCGGGAACGACCAGCTCAAACTCGAGCACATCCTCGAGGACCCGCTCGAGTCCGCGGGCGCCGATGCCGTCGAGCGGCGGACCGACGTCGGCGCCCTCGCCGGCAATCTGGTGACACAGGGCGCAGTTCTTCTCGAAGAGCGCAGCGCCCGCCGCGACGCCGGCCCCGGAGGGTGCATAGGCCCGGCGCCGGTCTTCGATGAGCCTTCTGAGTTCCTCGTCCTCGGAGGGCAGGTCCGCCGTCAGCTCTTCGAGGCGTTCGTCGATCCTGTCGGGTCGAGAGGCGCGGAGCTTCTCTGCGACCGACGGCTTGAGGAGCAGACGCGCCGTGGCAAGCCCGCTCGTCACGAGTTCGAGGAGAGTCTCGGCTCCCTCCCGGTCGCTCGCGAGGC
>JBHHXR010000056.1:0-15707 GCA_046757205.1 Paracoccaceae bacterium | reverse complement strand
CGTCACGTTGGTAGCGACGAACAGGCCGTGGGTATGGAAGATCGGCAGGGCATGGATCAGCACGTCGTCGGCGGTGAAACGCCAGATGTCGCGCAGCGTCAGCGAGTTCGACGCCAGCGCCCGGTGGCTGAGCACCGCCCCCTTGGGCCGGCCGGTGGTGCCCGACGTATAGAGGATCGCGGCGGTGTCCCAGGCGGCGCGGGGCACGGCCCCGAAACCCGGAGCGGCGCCGGCAATGCGCTCGCTCAGGGTGCCGCCGCCGGCCGCGTCGAGCGTCAGCACCGTGGTTACGCCCGCCGCCTCGGCGCAGGGCGCCAGTTCCGTTGTCCGCGCCGGATCGCAGACGAACACCGCCGGCTCGGCGTCGGCCAGGAAATAGGCCACCTCGGCGGGTTTGTATGCGCTGTTGAGCGGCAGGTAGACGCCGCCGGCCAGCACCGTGCCGACGTACAGCGCCAGCGCCTGGACCGACTTTTCGGTTTGCGCCGCCACCCGGTCACCCGGCCTGACACCCGCCTGTGCCAGCGCCGACGCCGCCTTTTCCGCCCCGCGGAAAAAGGCGCCGTAGGTGATCCGCTCGCCGGTGGCCTCGACCGTCGCGAAAACCGCGTCGTCGCGGCCCAGCGAGGCGGCGCGGAGAATGCCGGCAAGGTGGTTGCGGCCGTAGCCGGACCGGCCGGCATCCGCGGCTGCGCCGATCGTCATTTCCTGCCCGCGACCAGTTCGGCGTAGATTTCCTCGAACTGCCGGTTGACGTGATCGGGTGAAAACCGCGCCTGGCCGCTGAGCGCAAGAGCCTGCGCGCCGAGATCGTTCCTGAGGCCTTCGTCACCGGCCAGCTCGAGAACGCCACCGCTCAGCGCTTCGACGTCCCCGACATCGCACAGCCGGCCGACTTCCGGCGAAACCAGTTCCCGGACGCCGCCGCAGTCGGTCGCGATCACCGGCAGGCCGGCCCGGAACGCCTCGACGATGGAAATCGGCAGCGCCTCCCAGCGCGACGTCAGCAGAAAGATGTCGGCCGCCGCCAGATGTGTCGCCACGTTGTCCACGCGGCCCAGAAAGCGGAAATTCTCGCCGACGCCGGCGTTGGCGACCCATGTTTCAACCTCGTCCGCCTGGGGGCCGTGCCCGGCAACGGCGAAAACCACGTCCTGGCGCACCCTCATCACCCGCCGGGCCACCTCGATCATGATGTCGATGCCCTTCTGCCGGTCGAGGCGCGAAAGGCTCAGCACGAGAATGCCCGGCCGGCCTGCCATCAATTCGGAGCGCAGCGCCGCGACATCGGCATCGGTTCCCGGCAGGTGCGGCCCGACGCCCAGTCCGACGACCCTGGCCCGCGAAGCGGGAACCCCGCGATCGATCAGCATTTGCAGGGTCGCCCGGCTCGGAGATATGGCCAGATCTGAGCAATGCCTGGCGATCCGCGCGACGCTGTCAAGCCGTGCCTGTTCGGCACCGTGAAAAGAGAATGCCACCGGAATACCCAGCCCTGCCGTCGCCAGACGGGCAATCAGGGCCGGGGCGGTTTCGTGGGCGTGCACCAGATCGATGCCACCCGACTTCAGCACCTTTCTCAAACGCACGGCGCACCGCAGCGCATGATAGACGCGCACGGCGATACTGCGGTCCGACATGGCAACCGAATTGAGCGGCAGAGCGACGATTTCCGGTTCGCTGGCCGCGTCGGCGTAATCGCCCGGCTCGCCGGCAAGGCGGACATGGTGCCCGCGGGTCCGCAGCCAGCCGGCGAGTTCGACGGCGTGCCGCTGTATGCCGCCGACCCGAAAATTCGTGCAGATTTCGACGATGCGCAAGAAGGCCGCCCTGGATGATGACGAAACGAGTTTCAGCCGGCGTGGGACCAGATTAGTAGCCCCTGGCGGGAGCAACATAAACCCTTTTCTCCGGCAAGCTCGGGTTGCGCCGCAAATCCGCGGCGCCGGGGAAACCGGTTCGCTGGTAATGGTTTTCAGGGCTTGGGTGGTGCGGACGGTGGGACTCGAACCCACACTCCCGAGGGAAACGGATTTTAAGTCCGTTGCGTCTACCGGTTTCGCCACGTCCGCGCGACCACCGGTTTGCCACGGCGGGCGGGAAAATTCGAGGGGGAAGTTGCCCGGCCCGCCTTGTCAGGCCAGCAACGCCTCGACCGCCGCGCGGGCGGCCTCGAGGCGGGCGGCGTCGGGGCAGCGCAGCACGATGTTGGTGCCCAGGCGTCCGCTCGCGGCATGCGGGTAGGAACCGATGGAGACATCGGGGAAACGCGCGGCAACCTCCGCCAGCGGCGAGGCGACCTCGCCTTCCGGGCGATCGGCGCGGACGGTGGCGGACAGCATCGGGCGGCCGGCGGTGAGCGACGGCAGAACGCCGTCAAGCATGGCGGCGAAGATCTTCGGCACGCCGGCCATGACGAAGACGTTTTCCAGCCGGAAGCCGGGGGCGGCGGAGACCGGGTTGCCGATCAGCGACGCGCCATCGGGTACACGCGCCATGCGCAACCGCGCCTCGTTCAGTTCGATGTCGTTTTCGGCGTAGTAGCGTTCGAGGACGGCGCGGGCATCGGCGCGCACGTCGATCGAAACACCAAAGGCGGCGGCAACCGCATCGGCCGTGATGTCGTCGTGGGTCGGGCCGATGCCGCCGCTGGTGAAAACGTAGCTGTAACGGGCGCGCAGGGCATTCACCGCCTCGACAATGGCTGCCGTCTCGTCGGGCACGACGCGGGCCTCGCGCAGGTCGACGCCGTGTTCCGTCAGCGCCCCGGCGAGGTGGTGGGTGTTCACGTCCCGGGTCCGGCCGGACAGGATTTCGTCGCCTATCACTAGCAGGGCGGCAGTCGGATTGGGCATCGCGAGGGTTCCCTCTTGTCAACGATGGCGCCGCCGTCTACCGGGAGCGGATGGAGTTCGAAAGACCGCTCGTCGGCGCGACGCTTGTCCGCAGATATAAACGTTTCCTTGCCGACGTCACGCTGGAAGACGGCCGCGAGGTGACGGCGCATTGCGCCAACCCGGGCGCCATGACCGGACTGGCGGAGCCGGGGATGGCGATCTGGCTGGAGCCGAACGACGACCCGAAGCGCAGGCTGGACTGGAGCTGGAAGCTCGTCGAACTGCCGGGCGGGCATCTGGCCGGGATCGATACCGGCGTGCCCAACCGCGTGGTGGGCGAGGCGCTGCGGTCGCACTCGGTGCCGGAACTGGCGGCCTACGGGCGGATCCGGGCGGAAGTCCGCTACGGCGAGCGCAGCCGGGTCGACTTCCTGTTGAGCGAGCCGGGGCTGCGGGATGCCTATGTCGAGGTAAAGAACGTGCATCTGCTGCGAGGCGGCGGCGTGGCGGAATTTCCCGATTGCGTCACGACGCGGGGGGCGCGGCACCTGCGCGAACTGGCAAACATGGTGGCCGCCGGGCATCGGGCGGTGATGCTGTACCTGGTGCAGCGAACCGATTGCGAAAGTTTCGCGCTGGCGGAAGATATCGACCCCGCCTATGCGGCAGCCTTCGCCGCGGCGCGTGCCGCCGGCGTCGAGGCGATATGCCATACCGCGAGGATAAGCGTCAGCGGCGTCTGGCTCGACCGCGCGCTTCCGGTGATGGCCGCGCGGCGGCAACGCGCCGATTTGTAAGATCGCCGGCAACCGCATATATTGCCGGCGGTTGCGCGAAGTGTAAGGAGACCGGCGTGACGGGACCACCCAAGGGGCGGCTGAACCGCGATGGCATCACCATCCATACGGCGGAGGATTTCGCCGCCATCGTCAAGGCGGCGGGCTAGGCCGCTTTGTACACGACCAGTTGTGCCACGACTTCATGATCTCGCACGGCGCGACGCCCGCGACGCTGGGCTACAAGGGTTATCCCAAGTCTTCCTGCATCTCGATCAACCACGTGGTCTGCCACGGCATCCCGTCGGACAAGAAGCTGCACGACGGCGACATTCTGAACATAGACGTGACCTGCATCCTCGACGGCTGGTACGGCGACAGCAGCCGGATGTACGTGGCGGGGCGGCTGTCGCGCAAGGCCGAACGGCTGATGGTCGGTATCGGGGCGGTGAAACCCGGCAACACCTTCGGCGATATCGGCGCGGCGATCCAGCATCACGTCGAAAACCGCCGCATGTCGGTGGTGCGCGACTTCTGCGGCCACGGGCTGGGCCGGGTGTTTCACGCCCCGCCCAACGTGCTGCATTACGGCCGCCCCGGCTCCGGTCCGGTGCTGGAGGAGGGCATGTTTTTCACCATCGAGCCGATGGTGAACCTGGGCCGGCCGGAGACCAAGATCCTGGCCGACGACTGGACCGCCGTGACCAAGGACAAGTCGCTTTCGGCGCAGTTCGAGCACTCGATCGGCGTGACGGCGGATGGCTGCGAGATATTCACCCTGTCGCCGGCCGGGCGGTTTCATCCGACCTGGACGCGCTGAGTTAACAACCCGTTAACCGCGCCGCGACAGTATCGCGTCATGGATCGGGAAGCGAAACCGGCCGGCCTGTCCGAGGTCCCGCTGTTCGACGTGGCCGAAACCCCGTTGCCGGCCAGGGGACCGGGGCTCGACCGGCCGCACTACGTGGAACACCGGGCGCGGCTGCGCGACAAGTTCCGGCGCTGCGGGGCGGAAGCGCTGGTCGATTACGAAATGCTGGAGCTGGTGCTGTTCCGGGCCATGCCGCGCGGCGACGTGAAACCGCTGGCGCGGCGGCTCCTGTCCTCGTTCGGCGATTTCAATCACACGATTTCCGCCCCCCCGGCGCGGCTGGCGCAGGTCAGGGGTGTGGGGGAGGCGGTTGTCGCCGAGTTGAAACTGGTCGAGGCGGCGGCGCATCGGCTGAGCCAGGCGCGCGTGCTGAAGCGGCACGCCCTGTCGTCATGGTCGGCGCTGATGAGCTACTGCAAGAGCGCGATGGCCTACCGCGACACCGAACAGTTCCGCATCCTGTTCCTCGACCGCAAGAACATCCTGATCGCCGACGAGGAACAGCAGAAGGGTACGGTGGACCACGTGCCGGTCTACCCGCGCGAGGTGGTGAAACGGGCGCTGGAACTGAACGCCTCGGCGCTCATCCTGGTGCACAACCACCCCAGCGGCGACCCGACGCCGTCGGGCGCCGACATTGCCATGACCGAACAGATCGTGACCGCGGCCGGGGCGCTCGGCATCACCGTGCACGACCACGTGGTGATCGGCAAGTCGGAGGATGCCAGCTTTCGCTCGCTGGGATTGCTCTGAGCGATCAGCCCTTGACCGGCAGCGGCCGCAGCCAGACCTCGACACGCCGGTTGACCGAGCGGCCGGCCTCGGTGTCGTTGCATCTCAGCGGCGACATCTCGCCGAATCCCATGACCTTGATTTCCACCCCGTCCAGCGCGCCTTTCGGCGCGTCGCGCAGAAGCGCCTGGCGCACCTGATCGGCGCGGGCGCGCGACAGGATCCGGTTTTTCGACGCGTCGCCCCTGGAATCGGAGTAACCGACCAGCAGGATTTCCCTGTCCCTGAAATCGCCCGCCGCCAGCATGCCGGCAAAGCGGACGATATCCGTACGTGCCTTGTTGTCGAACTCCGCGCCGCCGGCAAGGAACCGGAAGGTCAGCGAAAGCCGCTCGGCGCCGATCAGCTCGGCGGTCATCTCGCGCAGGCGCTGCAGCGACACCGACGGGTTGTTCTCGACGATGGAGGCGGCGAATCTCAGGCCCTGCCGGTTCGCCGGCACCACCGAGGGCGCCTGATCGACGAAGCCCCGGTCGGCGATGATGTCCTGGGCCGCGTCGGAGAGGATGTAGTCGATGAAGGCTTTGGACTGCCTGCTCTCCCGCTCCGGCGGCGTGTACAGGAACAGCCGGCGCGCGAGCGGGTATTCCTCGGACTTGATGGCAAAGACCGTCGGCGGTGTCAGCAGCCCGCAGGCGCCACGGATCGCCAGCGCCCGGGCGTTGCGGACGTTGGCGAGGCTGGAAATCCCGATGCCCGACGGGTCGTCTGCGACCGCGTCGGAGACGCCCTGGTCGCTGTCGAACACGATGGCGTCGGGTGACAGCACGTGGCCGGCAGGCTTCATCACCAGGTTGTTGAACGCCTCGATGGTTCCGGACGCGAACTCGCGCGCGTAGACCGTGATCGGGGCGTCGGAGCCGCCGAGGTCGGACCAGTTGGTGAACTCGCCGGAAAACACCCGCGCGGCGTCTTCAAGCGTGATCGCGCGGACCGGATTGGACTTCGCCACCACGATCAGCAGGCCGTCCAGCGCCAGAATTCTTTCCACTCCCGGGCCGGACAGATCGCCCCAACCCGCCGACCTGAACTGCCGGGCTTCCTCTTCGCGCAGCGTGCGGGCTGAAATCGCCATGTCGGCCTGGTCGTCAAGGAGTTCGCGAAGCCCGATCGTCGAGCCGGGCATGCGCAAGACGATGTCGGCCACGGCATCGCCGTTCGCCCGCGCGACCGAGAACGTGGTCGAGCCGCTTTCGCCAACCGTCTGCACCAGGCGGGTGTCGGTGGCGTAGGTAAACGCCTCCGCCAGCGCCGGCATCAGCCCGGTGCCGACCGTCTTGGAGCCGGTGATGATGAACGATTTGGCCGAGGGCGGTGTCGCGCCGGGGCAGTCGTCGCCCTGGCAGCTGACGGAGGAAGCGTCGACCCGCACATCCCCCGCGGCGGTGCGGACACGGTAAGTCTCGCCGTCGAAATCCAGCAATTCACCAGACACCGAAATACTGCCGTCGGGAGAAACCAGGCTGATGCTCATCGCCTGCGCGGCGGTTGCGGAAGCGGCGATCAGAGCGCAGCCCAGCGCCGCCGAACGGAGAAACGAGCCCGTCATGTTCAACCCTTCCGTCAGCCTGCCGGCACGCCGGCGGCCCTGTTCGGCCGCAGCGGTTCCCGGTTCATTGCCGGCTGGCAACGCGGAGATCGCCGAGCGCATTGGCAATGAATACCGGTTCGCTCCGGCCGCCGCAATCCGCCACCTCGAGACGGAGGTTGCGCACCGCCATATAGGCGCGGGCGTGGGCCCGGACGACTCGAATGGGCACCGCCTCGCCGCATCCGGCCGCGCCGTTCAGCGCCAGCGACATCTCCACCAGCCCGCTGTCGGCGCGGCGGAACAGCGGCAGCGTGTAGATTTCCGCCTGCGGACCCTTCCCGCCGCTGCCCAGCACGCTGATGTATCCGCCGCCCGACTTGCGCGCCTCGCGGTAGCCGCGCGGCGCACCGGACCACACATGCCCGATCTCGCCGGCGTCGGCGCCGAATTCGAAGGCGTGCAGATCGATGTCGGCGGGCCCCTCCCAGCTTACCGCCAGGCGAATATATCGGTCGAGGTCCGGAACGGTGACCGTCACCCTCCGGCTGCCGCCGCTGGCGAATTTCAGGCCGATCTCGGCCTTTTCGGCCAGCGCGGGAAACTCCAGAATGGCGCGCCCTTCGGTATCTGTCCTCGCAGCAAAGCGGATCGAGGCATGCTCGAGCGTGAACGATTCCCCTTGGTGGCAGGGCGCATCGATGGCGATCCGCAGCGTCGCGCCGCTCGACGACACCGCCTCCAGGCCCACCGGACAGGGATCGGCCCCTGTCGCGGTCTCGACCGGAACGACCGGCAAGAGCGGGCGCCCGGCCCCGGTCAGTTCCACCGAACTGGCGGTAAGGCCGGCGGGATTGCGTTGCGCCTCGTCGATAGCGGCAACGAAGATCTTGTCGGTCTGGCGTTCGGGCGTCGCCGGCGGCATGGTCGGCGCCGGCATTCCGGCTCTGGCAGCGGGCGTCTGGACGGATGGAAGAATGACATGCGCCTGAGTGTCGATCTGCGCCATTGGCGCTGCGTCATCCGTCACAGCCGCGATGACCCCCGCCTCTTCGGAGCCCGGCACTTCGGTGTCCGCCCATACCGGCGCCGTCGCCGGAAGATCGCGTTCCGCCGGCAATTCCGCACCCTCCCGGGGGAGGGCCTGGCCCGGCAGCATGGCGGCAAGCCGGTCGCCGCCGCCTTCGTCATGGCGCGGCGGTTTCGGGGCGCCGGTTGGTCGGGGAAGCGTTTCGCCGCTGGCGACAGGTTCCGGCGGGAGGTCTTCCACGCCCGGCATTTCACGTTCCAGGGCCGCGGCCGCCGCGTCCTCCGGCGGCTTTTGCAGGGCCGTCAGCACGCTGCTGCGCAGGGTTTCGAGCGAGCGCGGCGCCGCCGGTTTCGCGGAAGGCTGTTCGGCGGGCGCCGGCGCAACTGCGGCCGCGACGGCGTCTTTCCGGGGTTTCGCTGGCGCGGCGACGACGTTGAGCGTCACGCCCGCGGTTTCGCAGTTCCCGTCGACCACGATGCAATAGCTGAAGAAAACCGGGCCCGAGCATTGCCCGGACGCCGCGTAACTGAGGCTGTTTCCGGTCCGTTCCAGAGCGCCGCAGACCGGCTGCCGGACAATGCGGAATTCCTCTGATCTGGGCGCGGCGGGATCGTTGGCCAGCACATCCAGCGCCTGCGGTTTTCCCGCCCTCACGGTAAACCTGTCGTCGGCGACCGCGACTGCCTCCACCCCGGAAAGCGCCGACATGATGGCGCCGCTGTTCTGCGCCAGAAACCCGATGCCGATGGTCAGGACCAATCCGGTTGCCACCGTCATCGTGCGATCGTCTGCCTTCACTGTCCGCCTCCTGATATCCGCCGCACGCCGCGAAGAAACGGCGGTGGCGGGAAACGCTCCGGACGCGGATCCGGCCGAAGCTCCCAGAGGCGCAGTAACCGGACAACTCGAAACTTCGCGTAAAGAAAAGGCGCGCCCCTGGTTGCTGGCTAGTCAACAATGGTGGCGAAATCGTGGTCGCGCTGGTGCAAAAATGTGGCAGACCTGATGAAAATCGTTTCAGGTCAGCACGTTGCGCCGGAGCGGCGAATCAAATCCGGCCGTGGCAGTGCTTGTACTTCCTGCCGGAACCGCAGGGGCAAGGCTGGTTGCGGCCGACTTCGGGCACGCTGCCGCCCTCCGCCGCGGCGAGCGCGGCCGGCTCGACGGCGGCGCCATCGGCCATCGCCGGCTGGCGATGCGCGGCTCTTCCGGCCTGACCCTGCTGCGCCGCGATGGCCTGCATCTGTTCAAGCAATTTCTGCTGTTCCTCGGGGGTCAGCACCTGGACGTGCGCCAGTGCCGTCGTCACGTCGACGCGCAGTTTGCTGAGCAGGCTTTCGAAGAGCTGGAAGGCTTCGGACTTGTACTCGTTGAGCGGATCGCGCTGGGCATAGCCGCGGAACGCGACCACCGAGCGCAGGTGCTCCAGCCTGACAAGATGCTCGCGCCAGTGCTGGTCGATGGTCTGCAGGATGGTCTGCTTTTCGATCTGGCGCATGGTCTCGGTGCCGTACTGCGCCGCCTTGCGGGCCATGTGCTTGTCGGCCTCCGCGATGATGCGTTCGCGGATCGCTTCGTCGTCCACGCCTTCCTCGTTGGCCCATTCCTCGATCGGCAGGTCGACGCCGAGCTTCTGCTGCACTTCCCTGCGCAGACCCTCGGTGTCCCACTGATCGACATAGGCCCGCGCCGGGATGTGCTGCGCCACCAGATCGTCGATGACGTCGTGGCGCATGTCGCGCGCGACATCCGACAGATCATCCGATTCCATGATTTCCCGGCGCTGCGCGAAGACATGCTTGCGCTGGTCGTTCATCACATCGTCGAATTTCAGCAGATTCTTGCGGATGTCGAAGTTGCGCCCCTCGACCTTGGCCTGCGCCCGCTCCAGCGCCTTGTTGACCCAGGGGTGAATGATCGCCTCGCCTTCCTTCATGCCGAGCCGCGACAGCATCTTGTCGAGCCGGTCCGAACCGAAGATTCGCATCAGGTCATCTTCGAGGCTGAGGTAGAAGTTGGTCCGGCCCGGATCGCCCTGCCGGCCCGAGCGGCCGCGCAACTGGTTGTCGATGCGTCGGCTTTCGTGGCGCTCGGTGGCCAGAACGAAAAGGCCGCCCGCCTCCAGCGCCGTTTTCTTGGCCTCTGCGATCTCGGCCTCGACACGCTTGCGGATTTCCACCGCGTCGGCGTCCTCTCCGGCCTTGTCGAGTTCTTCCTGAACCCGCATCTCGACATTGCCGCCAAGCTGAATGTCGGTACCGCGGCCGGCCATGTTGGTGGCGATGGTGACGGCGCCAGGCACGCCGGCCTCGGCGATGATCTTGGCCTCCTGCTCATGGTAGCGGGCGTTCAGCACGTTGTGCTTGATGCCTTCCTTCTTGAGCATCTCCGAGATGATCTCGGACTTTTCGATCGAGGTGGTGCCGACCAGCGTCGGCTGCTGTTTTTTCTGCGCGATCTTTATCGCCCTTACGATGGCGTCGTATTTCTCGCGCGCGGTGCGGTAGACCTGATCGTCGTTGTCGATGCGGATCACCGGCACGTTGGTCGGCACCTCGACGACGCCAAGCCCGTAGATTTCCATGAATTCCTCGGCTTCGGTCAGTGCCGTACCGGTCATGCCGGAAAGCTTGTCGTAGAGCCGGAAATAGTTCTGGAACGTCACCGATGCCAGCGTCACGTTCTCTGGCCTGATGTCCACGTGTTCCTTGGCCTCGATGGCCTGGTGCAGACCCTCCGACAGGCGCCGGCCCGGCATCATGCGGCCGGTGAACTCGTCGATCAGCATTACCTCGCCCTTGCGCACGATATAGTCCTTGTCGCGCTTGAACAGCACGTGCGCGCGCAGGCCCTGGTTGACGTGGTGCACCAGCGTTGCGCTTTCCGGGTCGTAGAGCGACTGGTTTTCTTCGAGCAGCCCGGTTTCGTGCAGGCGCTTTTCGACGAACTCGTTGCCGGCCTCGGTCAGCGTGGTGGAACGCGCCTTTTCGTCGAGCTCGTAGTGCTCTTCGGTCAGTTCGGGGATCAGCGCGTCGATGGTCTTGTACATCTCGGTGCGGTCCTCGGTGGGACCGGAGATGATCAGCGGCGTCCGCGCCTCGTCGATCAGGATCGAGTCGACCTCGTCGACGATGGCGAAAAAATGGTCGCGCTGCGCCATCTCGGAAAGCTCGGAGCGCATGTTGTCGCGCAGATAGTCGAAGCCGAGCTCGTTGTTGGTGGCATAGGTGACGTCGGCGGCGTAGGCGGCCTTTTTTTCCGAGCCGTCGGTGCCGGGCACGATGACGCCGACGCTGAGACCGAGGAAGTCGTATATGCGCCCCATCCATTCGGCGTCGCGCCGGGCCAGGTAATCGTTTACCGTGACGACGTGCACGCCGCGACCGGTGAGCGCGTTGAGGTAGACCGGCAATGTCGCGACCAGGGTCTTGCCCTCGCCGGTCTTCATTTCGGCGATATTGCCTTCGTGCAGGAAAATGCCGCCCATGAGCTGGACGTCGAACGGGCGCAGGCCAAGGGTGCGCACCGAAGCCTCGCGGGCACAGGCGAAGGCTTCGGGCAGCAGCTCGTCGAGGGTCTCGCCTTTTGCCAGCCGGTCCTTGAATTCCCGGGTCTTGCCGACGAAGTCCTCGTCCTTCAGCGCCTGAAACTGCGGTTCCAGTGCGTTTATCTTTTCAACCAGCGGCCGTGTTGCCTTGATCCTACGGTCGTTCGGTGTGCCAAAAACCTTTTTGGCCAGCGTGCCAATGCCCAGCATGGGGGTTCCGTTCTTCGTTTCTCACGACGCTCGTAACCGGCCTGGCGTCGCCCAATCGATTTTGCGCCTCAACGTTGCAGGGGTGGTTGTTCGCCAGCTCCCAAAGTCGTAGATGATGGCAAGCGGTTGCCGCAAAGGGCCTTGTCATACTGGCAAGGGACATAAGCGGCAGGCTACCGCCTGTCAACGGCGGCTCCGGCCCGGACCCGCCCCCACAGCATTCACCGTCGCGTGACGGAACCAAGGAGAACCTACCGATGCGTCACCTTCTGACTGCCTGCGCAGTGTCACTGGTCGCCCTGTCCTCAACGCCTGCCGCGCTGGCGCAGGAGAGCGGCGGTTCATCGGGCGAGGCACAGGCCGACTTCGACGCCGGCTCGGTCCTGGTGCGGGTGAACGGCACCGAGATCACGCTCGGGCACGTGATCGTCATGCTGTCGAAGCTGCCGCAGAATTACCAGAGCCTGCCGGACGAGGTGCTGTTCAACGGCATCATTCAGCAGTTGACCGACCAGATACTGCTGAGCGAGCGGGCCGTGGAGGACAACAACGGCGTTCCGCTGGAGGTCCGGCTTGCGGTCGATAACGAGCGCAGCGCCCTGCTGGCCGCGAGTGTCGTCAACAGCGTCGCCGCCCAGCCCGTCGCCGAGGCGGATGTCGCTGCCGCCTACGACGAGAAATACGCCAACCTTCCGGCCGAGCGGGAATTCAACGCCTCGCATATCCTGGTGGCGAGGGAAGACGAGGCCAAAACGATCGTGCAGGAGCTGAGGGACGGCGCGGATTTCGCGGAGCTGGCCAAGAAGAAATCCACCGGGCCGTCCGGGCAGGGCGGCGGCGCGCTGGGCTGGTTCGGGCCGGGCCAGATGGTGCCGGAATTCGAGGCCGCCGTGATGTCGCTGGACGACGGCGAGGTTTCCGAACCGGTCAAGACGCAGTTCGGCTGGCATGTGGTTAAGCTGAACGAATCCCGCATCAAGCCGAAGCCGACGCTGGAGGACACGCGCGACCAGATCACCACCGAGATCCAGCAAAGGGCGGTCGATGCCCTGGTGAAAAAGCTGCGCGACGCCGCGGAAATAGAAAAGCCGCGCACCGACATTCCGGCCTCCGCCATGCGCGACCGTTCGTTGCTGGCGGCCAACTGAGGACTCCACGGGCATGAAGACGCGGGCCGAGCTGGAGCAGGAGTTAGCGGCGCTCAGGCAGGAAGCGGCGCGTCTGCGCGCCGATGCGGCGGGGTCACCGGCGCCCCGGATCTCGCCGCTTGCTCCGCCCCGCTTCCCCGACCTGCCGGTCATTGCCGGCGTGCGTTTCGCGGCGGCAGAAGCCGCCGTGAAATACCGGGGCCGCCGCGACGTCATGCTGGCCGCCATCGACGAGGGCAGCACTATCGCGGGCGTCTTTACCCGCTCGGCCACCCGCGCCGAACCCGTTCTGTGGTGCCAGCGCAACCTCGCAAGGCTGCATTCCGCTGGGCCGAAACGGGGCGGGTTCGGCATCCTGGTGAACTCCGGCAACGCCAACGCCTTTACCGGCGCGGCGGGGATCGAGGCGGTGCGGAAGACCGCGTCTGCCGCCGCCGAAGCGCTCGATTGCAGCCCGGAGCACGTCTTCGTCGCCTCGACCGGCGTGATCGGCGAGCCGTTGCCTGCGGAACGGGTGGTTGCAAAGATCGGCGAACTGGTGGACGGATTGTCGCCTTCGGCGGCCCGCGAGGCTGCCGAAGCGATCATGACAACCGATACATTTCCAAAGGGCGCCCGCGCCGAGGTCGATCTCGGCGGCCGGAAGGTGAGGATCGCGGGCTTCGCCAAGGGTTCCGGCATGATCGAGCCGGACATGGCGACGATGCTGGTGTTCATCTTCACCGATGCGGCAATCGAAGCGCCGGTGCTGCAGGACATGCTGGCGCGCGGCACCGGCACGAGTTTCAATTGCATCACCGTGGACAGCGACACCTCGACGTCGGACACGCTGATACTGGCGGCGACGGGAAGGTCCGGTATCGCCCCGATCAGATCGACCGAGGATGGCCGCTCGGCCTTGTTCATGGATGGCCTGTCGGCCGTGATGACCGATCTGGCGCACCAGGTGGTGCGCGACGGCGAGGGGGCGACGAAATTCGTCACCGTGAACGTGACCGGCGCGGAATCCGAACGTTCGGCGCGTGTGATCGGCAAGGCCATCGCCAACTCGCCGCTGGTCAAGACCGCCATCGCCGGGGAGGACCCGAACTGGGGGCGCGTCGTGATGGCCGTCGGCAAGTCGGGCGAACCGGCCGACCGGGACCGGATGTCGATCCGCTTCGGCGGCGTCACCGTGGCCGAAAACGGCCGGGTGGCGTCGGGATATCGCGAGGAACTCGGCGCGGCGGTGATGAAGGCACAGGAAATAGAGATCACCGTGGACCTCGGTGTGGGCGACGGTACGGCCACCGTCTGGACGTGCGACCTGACGCACGGCTACATCACGATCAACGCCGATTACCGTTCATGAAGGTTGTCCTGGTCTCGGCCGTGGCGCTGGTCGATCCCGATGGGCGCATTCTTCTGACGCGACGCCCCGAGGGCAAGGCGATGGCGGGGCTGTGGGAATTCCCCGGCGGCAAGGTGGAGCCCGGCGAAACGCCGGAGACGGCGCTGATCCGCGAACTGCACGAGGAACTGGGGATCGACACCTGGCGGAGCTGCCTTGCCCCGCTCACCTTCGCCAGCCACGGTTACGCCGATTTCCACCTGCTGATGCCGCTCTTCGTGTGCCGGAAATGGACAGGCACGGCGCACGGCCGCGAGGACCAGGCGCTTCGCTGGGTGCGGCCCGCCGAATTGCGCGACTACGCCATGCCGCCGGCCGATTTGCCGCTGATTCCGGTGCTGCGCGACCTGCTTTAGGTATTGTTAACGGAATTGTCCCAGGATTGGGGCAAACCGGACACAATTCGACCGTAAAGTCGCCCACATTTTGTCTATATCCTCGGTGTCACTTCATCGTCCCTCGCGCATCCCGAAAGGATGCAAGGCGGAATTAGTAGTACAGGCAGTAACCTGAATACCTATCCGCAGCTCACGGGCCGGGACACATATCCCGGCCCGAAGCGTTTGCCGCCGTGGTCACAGCCAGCCGGACAGTTCCCGCTCCAGTATCGCCATCATCATCTTGGTGTGCGGCGCGGTGGCGTTCAGGCACGGAATGTAGGTGAAGGTCTCGCCGCCCGCCGCCTCGAAGGCTTCGCGGATTTCGCCGTTGATCTCCTCGAGCGTCTCCAGGCAGTCGGCCGAAAAGGCCGGCGCGATCACCGCGATGTTCGTGGCTCCCGCTCTGGCCAGCCGCGCGACCTCGTCGATGGTCGCCGGCTCGAACCAGTCCTCCGGTCCGAATTTCGACTGGAAGGTCACGCGGATGTCCTTCTCCGCCCAGCCGAGACGCTGGCGCAGGAGCCGTGTCGTCCTGAGGCAGTGGCAATAATAGGGATCGCCCTGCGTCAGATAGCGTACCGGCATGCCGTGGTAGGAGGTGATCAACAGGTCCGGGCGGGTTGCCAGCCCGTCATAGGTCGCCTCGACCGAACCGGCGATTGCGTCGATATAGAGCGGGTGATCGTAATACGGCGGGACGGTGCGGAATGCCGGTTGCCAGTGCATCTTCATCAGCGCCCGGAAGGCCGCGTCGTTGGCCGTCGCCGTCGTGGTGTCGGAGTATTGCGGGTAGAGCGGGAAGAACACGATCCGCTCGCAGCCCTTTTCCCTCATCTTGCGGATCACCGAGTCCGTCGACGGGTTGCCGTAACGCATGGCGAAATCGACGATCACCGCATCGCCGTATTTCGCCGCCATCGCCGCGGCGACCGCTTCGGCCTGTTCCCGGGTCGTGGTCAGCAGCGGGCTCTCGTCCCGCTCGGTGTTCCAGATCGACCTGTAGGCTTCACCCGAACGGAACGGCCGCCTGCTGAGGATGATTCCCTGCAGGATCGGCTGCCATTTCCATGGCGGGTAGTCGATCACCCGCCGGTCGGAAAGGAACTCGCTGAGATAGCGGCGCATGGACCAGTCGTCGGTCGCGTCCGGCGGCGTGCCGTCGGTGCCCGAGAAGACGCAGTTTTCGACCAGCAGGTCC
>JBHHXR010000055.1:0-15719 GCA_046757205.1 Paracoccaceae bacterium | reverse complement strand
CATCGGTCATCGCCCGCGACGCCGCGTGATGATCGTAGTCCAGTCGGCGGATCGGAATACCCTCGCCGGAGAGCAGCACATACCTTGTCCGCCGATCGCCGTCGTTTTCTGGCATGCCTATGGTGCCGGCGTTCAACCACGTCTTGCCGCCGACGACGCGGCGGAAGGCAAGGCCGGAATGGCCGCAGACGACAACGTCGACCGGTCCCGACCGCCGCTCGAAATGGGTGATTTCCGTTGCAAGCGATTCATCGGCCGCATTCGGCCAAAAAAATCGGTTCACGGCGGAAGCGGCGCCGTGAACGACACCGTAACGCTTGCCGTTGTGGCGAAAGACGATCCTGTCGGGACATGCCGCCATCCAGTCGAGACTTCCCCGCGACAGCGTGCGCGATGCGTGCGCGTACCAGCTTCGCGCCAGCGCCGAGCATGCGGAATCGTCATCGAAGCCACAATCGCAGGCGTCGGCGCCGCCGGCAAGCTGGCGTTCGCAGTTCCCAGCCACTACATTGATACCGAGCGTGCCAATCAGGGCGACACAGGCTTCAGCGTCGGCGCAATATGCCGCCACATCGCCGGTTCCGATCATGTTGCCCGGCGGAATTCGGTGCGTGCGGGCAACGCCTGCCAGTGCCTCGAGTGCCTGCAGGTTCGAGTAGGGTCCGCCGAAAAGGATGACCTCGCCGTTCAGTGTTCCGAGATCGATCGTGTTCAACCGGCCACCCCTGCTTGCAGCATTGTCCCCGTGTAATCATAACTGTCCGCAGAACGGAATTTTTTCAAGGAGCATCAGGTTCATGGAATCCGGAATTGAACAGACGGCGCTGCTCGTCCCGTCCTACTGGATCGTCGTCGCGGCCATCGTATTGCTGTTGCTCCTCTCTGCCTTCTTTTCCGGCTCGGAAACCGCACTGACGGCGGCCAATCGCGGAAAGCTTCACGGGCTGGCCGACAAGGGCTCAAAAGGCGCCGGGCTTGCGCTGCGCCTGACCGAAGACAGCGAACGTCTGATCGGGTCGGTGCTGCTGGGCAACAACCTCGTCAATATTCTCGCCGCCTCGCTCGCGACCAGCCTGTTCACCAAGATCTTCGGCGACAGCGGCGTGGCGATGGCAACGCTCGTGATGACGGTACTGGTGCTGGTTTTCGCCGAGGTGATGCCGAAAACCTATGCGATCACCAATCCCGAAAGCGCCGCGACACGGGTCTCGCCTGCGATTCTGGTGGCCGTCCGCCTGCTGTCGCCCGTGGTCGGCGCGGTTCGGCTTTTCGTGCGGCTCGTTCTGCACATCTTCGGCGTCCGCGCCGACCCCGACGCGCGGATCATGAACGCGCGCGAGGACATCAGGGGCGCGATCACGCTTCATCACAGCGAAGGCTCCGTGCGCAAGGACGACCGCGACAGATTGCTCGGAGCATTGGAACTCGGCGACCGCGAGGTCGAGGAAATCATGCTCCACCGCAGCGAAATCGAGATGGTGGACGCCGACGCCCGGCCCGAGGACATCATCGCGCAATGCCTGAATTCACCGCATTCCCGTCTGCCGGTCTACCAGGGCGAACCGGAAAACATCGTCGGCGTGATTCACGCCAAGGATCTACTGCGCGCCGTCGAAGACATCATCCGCGGCAAGACCGACGGGCTTCGGAAGATCAATGACCTGAACATCATGGACATCGCCATGCCGCCCTACTTCGTTCCCGACACGACGCCGCTGGACGAACAGATGCGGCAGTTCCTGAAACGGAAATCGCATTTTGCGCTGGTGGTCGACGAATACGGCGTCCTGCAGGGGCTCATCACGCTGGAGGACATTCTGGAAGAGATCGTCGGCGAGATCGCCGACGAGTTCGACGTTGCCAGCGATGAATTCAAACGAATGTCCGACGGGTCGGTCGTGGCCGAAGGCAGCGCCACGATCCGCGACATCAACCGCGCCTGCGAATGGGATCTGCCTGACGACGAAGCCAACACCATCGCCGGTCTGATCATCCACGAGGCCCAGACCATTCCCACGGTCGGACAATCCTTCATTTTCCACGGTTACCGGTTCGAGATCCTGGGGCGCGAACGCAACAAGCTGACCAGGCTGAGGGTCCGCAAACTCGCCTGACCGGCCGTTACCGCCCTCTGAACAGGCTGCCCAACACACCGCGGACGATCTGGCGCGTAACCTGAGAGCTTGCGGTACGAAGCACCGACTTGGCGAGCGTCGTGCCCAGACTGTCGCTGCGCGACCGGCGCGCCGTCCTGGCGGTCGGCGAATAGCGCCGGGCGGCAAGACGCTTTTCGTCGCGCTCGCGAGCGGCGCGTTCCTCTTCCTGCTGCGCCTTCCGCGCCGTGTCCTCGGCCTGCTTCCGAAGTATTTCGAAAGCGGACTCCCGGTCGACTGTTTCTTCGTAGAGCCCGGCCAGGGGCGAAGCGCCAATGGCGGCTGCCCTCTCCGCTCCGGTTATCGGGCCGATCTGGGACGAGGGCGGCCGGATGAGCGTCCGCTGGACGACGGAGGGAATACCCTTTCTCTCAAGCAGCGAGACCAGCGCCTCGCCCACGCCAACGGTGCGGATCGCCTCCTCGGTCCGGAAGCCGGGGTTCGGCCGGAAGGTCTGGGCGGCGGCGCGGAGGGCCTTCTGGTCCCTCGGCGTGTACGCCCGCAGGGCGTGTTGTACCCGGTTGCCCAACTGCCCCAGGATGTCTTCCGGCACGTCGTCCGGGTTCTGGGTGATGAAATACACGCCGACGCCTTTGGAGCGGATCAGCCGGGCAACCTGCTCGACCTTGTCGACCAGCGCCTTTGGCGCGTCGTCGAAAAGCAGATGCGCCTCATCGAAAAAGAACACGAACCTGGGCTTGTCCGGATCGCCGATCTCCGGAAGCTCTTCGAACAGTTCCGACATAAGCCACAACAGGAACGTGGAATAGAGCCGCGGCGAAGCCATGAGCTGATCTGCCGCCAGGATATTGACCCGGCCCCTGCCGCCCGGGGTGTTGGCGATCATGTCCGAAAGGTCCAGCGCCGGTTCGCCGAAGAACTGTTCCGCTCCCTGGTTTTCGAGCACGATCAAACGACGCTGTATCGCCCCTACCGAGGCAGTAGAGATATTGCCATAGCGCAGGGACAGTTCCTTCGCGTGCTCGCCCAGCCAGACCAGCAACGCCTGCAGGTCCTTCAGGTCAAGCAGCAGCATGCCCTCCTCGTCGGCCAACCGGAAAGCAATATTGAGGATCCCCTCCTGCGCCTCGGTCAACTCCATCAGGCGCGCCAGCAGCAGCGGCCCCATCTCCGAAATGGTGGTGCGGACCGGGTGTCCCTTGGTGCCGAACATGTCCCAGAAGACGACAGGAAAATCCTCGTAATCATAGTCGGCGAAATTGATGGTCCTGGCGCGCGCGACAAGTTTCTCGTGCAGCTTGTGATGCGGGCTGCCGGCCTTGGCGAGACCGGAAAGATCGCCTTTCACATCGGCAAGAAAGACGGGAACGCCCGCATTCGAAAAACTCTCCGCGAGGATCTGCAGGGTGACGGTCTTGCCGGTGCCGGTTGCTCCGGCGATCAGCCCGTGACGGTTGGCGTACTGCAGCAGCAGATTCTGCGGCTCGGCATAGGAGTCGCCCGCACCGCCCACGAAAACACGATCTTGTTCTTGCACGAATCCGCCCCCCGAACAGTCCTGACCGGTTTACCGCCGATTTGCCGCCGATTCCATCACTCCGGACCCTTACGGCCCGCCTAATTCCGTTCATGCCAAGAGATTAATCGATTTAGTTAACCCGAGCGAGCCGCCGAAGCAAAATCGGATGTTGACCTGAAGATACTGGCGTCTTAGCGTCGCGGCACTAAAGTTCGGCCAGTCCGACGGGGAAAATGCGAAACGCGGAAAAAGGCCGCCCGGTCAAAGGGGCGTCCTTTTTTCTTCACGCGGCCGTTATTTCCCCTGTGTTGACACTCAGCGACATTCCTGACAGGTCTTCCGAAAAAGGAAATCGGGCCCTCACTCTGAAAGCAGAAGCCGCCATGTTGTTTCGAAAAGCCGTCTCGGTTGCCGGTGTGATCGCCGCGTTTGCCCTACCCGCTTCCGCGCAGGAGGAGGCAACGCCGGAGCCCTCGCAACCGCCCGCCAACTCGCAGGATCAATATCCGGTCGATCCGGTGAACCCGGTGGAGCAGATGGAAATCGAGCAATTCGGCGACTGGGCGAAGCGCTGCGTCACCGGCACAGAGGAATGCGTGATTAACCAGTTGGCGAGGGACACTAACGGCAATCCTGTCGCTGAAATCAATATCCTGCAACTTGCCGAAGGCGGTGACGCAAGGGCTGGCGTGACCGTCATAACGCCGCTTGGCACGTTGCTGACCAGTGGCATTCGCATTCAGGTCGATGGCGGGCGGGCACTGCAATACCCCTTCGGCTGGTGCGAGCAGCGCGGGTGTATTTCGCGTTTTGGTCTGACCCAGGATTCCGTGAACTCGCTGAAGAACGGCGCGGTGGCGACGCTGACATTGTTCGCGGTGGCCAATCCCAAGAAGCCGGTCTCTCTCGATATTTCACTTACGGGATTTACCGCCGCCTATGACGCTCTGAAGAAAAAGCCCTAACTCCTTCAGATACGGGAGAGATCAAACGGCGGAAATCGCCAGAACCGCGTTCATGCCGCCGAACGCAAAGGCGTTTGACATCGCGTAGTCGATCTTTGCTACCCGCGACACGTTTGGCACCACGTTCAGATCGCACGCCGGGTCCGCGGCCTGAAAGTTGATCGTCGGCGCGATTATTCCGTCGCGGACCGCCATGATGCAGGCAATCATTTCGATCGCGCCGGTGCCTCCGATGACGTGACCGTGCATGGATTTCGTGGAAGAAATCATCAGATCGTCGGCATGCGCGCCGAAAACCTCGCGAACCGCCGCGCACTCGGTCCGGTCGTTGGCGGTGGTGCCGGTGCCATGCGCGTTGATATAGCCGATCTGCGAACCGTTGAGGCCGGCGTTTTTCAGCGTTCCGCGCATCGCTCGCACCGCTCCGTTCTTGTTAGGCATCACGATATCGGAAGCATCCGACGTCATGGCGAAACCGACGACTTCGGCGAGGATGTCCGCCCCACGGGCGCGCGCGCTCTCGTATTCCTCGAAGACGAAGACGGCGGCGCCTTCGCCTTGGACCATTCCGTTCCGGTTCGCCGAGAACGGGCGGCAGCCATCCTTCGACATGACGCGAAGACCTTCCCACGCCTTGATTCCACCGAAGACCAGCATGCTCTCGGAGCCGCCGGTAAGCATGACGTCGGTCACGCCTGCGCGAATCATCTCGTACGCCTGCCCCATCGCGTGGTTGGAGGACGCGCACGCCGTCGCCACGGTATAGGATGGCCCCTGAATGTCGTAGATCATCGACAAATGGCTGGCGGCGGCGTTGTTCATCAGCCGCGGCACCACGAACGGATGAACGCGGTTCTTGCCGGCCGCGTAGACCGAGCGGTAGTTCTCGTCCTGTGTATGCAGCCCGCCGCCCGCCGTGCCCAGTATCACCCCCGAGCGCACCGACACCTCGCCGTCGATTTCCAACCCGGACTGGGAAACCGCCTCTTTTGCCGCCAGCAGCGCGAACTGCGTGAACTTGTCGTAAAGGACGATTTCCTGGCGCGAGAAATGCGCGTCCGCCGAATAGCCCTTTATCTGGCCGCCGATGCTGATCGAGAGCCGGTCGACGTCAGGAAAGTCCAACGGCCCGATACCCGATCGCCCCTCGCGCATCCCCTCCATGGTAGCGGCCGCCGACATGCCCAAGGCGTTGACCGCCCCCTGGCCAGTGATGACGACACGCCGCATGGGCGGCTCAGGCGTCCTGGCCGACAACGAGCTCCTCCACCGCCGACACGATCGACGCGACCGAGGAAATGTCGAATTCCGAATTCGTCGGGTCGTTCGCGTTTAGCGGTACCTGGATATCGAACGCCTCTTCAATGGCGAATACGGCCTCAACCAATCCGAGGCTGTCAATTCCCAAATCCTCCAGCGAGGCATCCATTGCGATGGAAGCAGGATCGATCACGGCCTGTTCGGCAATGATCTTGACCACCTGGTCTCTCACCGTCCTGTCCATGCGTCCTCCAAAGCGAAATGCCAGCCTGATCTAATCCTTCGCACCGGATTTTGAAAGCCGTTTTTGCAGCGCCTGAACGGTCGCCATCAGCCGCGGCAATCTTCTGTAGGCCTTGTAGCTTTCCAACGCCAGTTCCATCTTTATCGCCGGGGACCCCAGCATGACCCGGTTTGGCGGGACGTCGCTGGCGACACCGGACTGGGCGGCGATCACGACATCGGAACCCACTCGCAGATGGTCGGCGATGCCGACCTGCCCTGCCAGCACCACCCGGTCGCCGATCACGACGCTTCCGGCGATGCCCACCTGACCGCACAGCAGGCAATAATCGCCAACGACCACGTTATGCCCGATCTGGACCAGGTTATCGATCTTGGTGCCGGTTCCGATCACCGTGTCGGCGACCGTGCCCCGGTCGATGGCGCTGTTGGCGCCGATCTCGACGTCATCGCCGATCCGGACCGCGCCGAGCGAGTTGATCCGCACGAACCCCTCGGTCCGGCTGGCCTCGGTGATGGCGCCGGTCCTCCGCACTTCCTCGACGGCGCCGGGCTTGGGCGTCACAAAGGAAAAACCGTCGGCGCCGATGACGGCGTTCGGCTGCGCAATGAACCTGTCCCCGATCTTCACGCGCGCGCCGATCCGGACACCGGCATGCAACAGAGCGTCATCGCCGATCCGCGCGCCCTGCCCGATCGTCACGTGCGAAAGTATTCGCGCCCTGGCGCCGATCACGGCGCCGGGCTCCACGACAACGAAAGGACCGACCGACGCGCCGGGGCCTAGCCGGGCGGTCCCGTCGACGACTGCTGTCGGATGAACCCCCTCTGGGGCGTGCACGGGCCGGTCGAAGAACCGGTTCACGCCGGCCAGAACGTATCGCGATCTTGGCGCGAAAATAACGGCTTCGAGCCCCATGGACCGCCAGTCGGCTTCCGGCCAGACGATGGCGGCACGGGCGCTGCCCTGTGAAACGCTCTTCAGAAAGGACGGCTCCATGGCCAGGGCGATATGCTCCGGGCCAGCCATCGATGGCTCGGCCGGGCCGAGTACCTCGATGGCGAGGTTTCCGGCCGCGTCGGCGCCCAGGGCCTCAGCCAGTTCTTCCACGCTGACGGGCATTGCACCTCCGGCTCACGTTCAGGAAACCCGACGACGGGTCCGCGGTGAGCCGGTTGTACAGGGCATTGCCCTAGATGGACACCCCTGCCTTGCGCAAGGCGCGCAGGAGCCTGCTGTCGCGTCCGTAGACATCGAAACGGAATTGCGGCGTCCCGTTGGGATCGACCCACGCAGTGTTGTAGGACAGGTGAATCGGCACCGGCCTGGCGAGGTTTACGAAGAGTTCCTCGCCGGTCGCCAGCCATCTCGCGAAGGTCGCCTTCGGGTCGCGCAACTGCGGCGCGAGCAGGATGTAGGCGAATTCGAAGGGTTTCTGGACGCGGACGCAGCCGTGCGAAAACGCCCGGACGTCGCGCGTGAACAGGCGCTTTGCCGGCGTGTCGTGAAGGTAGATGTTGAACCGGTTCGGAAACATGAACTTCACGCGGCCCAGGGCGTTGCCTCCGCTTGGCGCCTGCTTGATGACATAGGGAAAATTGTCCGTCGAGTATTCCGAGAAATCAACCGCGTCGGGATTAACCGTAACGCCTTCCTGGCTGATGATGCGCATGTTGTTGTTCGCCAGGAAGGCCGGATCTTTCTGGATCGCGGGCAACAGTTCCTCGGTGGCGATACTGTCGGGTACGTGCCATGACGGATTGACGACAAGATGAGTAACCTTGTCGCTGAATTCCGGCGTCTTGAAGTCCTTCGCCTTTCCGGCAACGACGCGAGACGAATAGATCGGTTTGCCATTGTCGTAGAGCGTGACCGTGAAGGCGGCGAGATTGACGTATACGTGCCGCGATCCCCTGTCGAAATTCATCCAGCGCTCGCGCTCCAGATTGGCGACGACCTGACCGAGGCGCTGCGACGCGGCGATGTTCATGGCCGCCAGAGTCCGGCGCCCGATGACGCCATCGGCATTCAGACCGAAACGCAACTGGAATTTCTTGACCGCGGCTTCCAGCTTGCTGTCATAGGTCTGCGACGCGCCGAGCCCCCGGGCGATCTTCATGTTCACGAGGCGCGCACGAACGAACGGAATACGCCTGCTCTTCATGCCCGGTTTCAGGGTGTCCCCAGCCGGCACCTTCTTTCCCCAACCGCCCCGGCGGACGACTTTCTCCAGGCGCTTTTTTTCTTCCAGCAATCGTGCGTAGTTCGGGTGCGACGGTTGCAGCTTCTTCAGCGCGACATCCGGGCGCCGGGCGCCGGCAAGGGCGGTCAGCAAAGACAGATCGGAACGTCGCGGCCGTTTCAGCGAGATTTCGCTGTCGATCCGGCGCGGATTGATCAGGCCCGAACCGACATCGTGGGCGTATTTCAGAAAGGTCAGCGAGGCGGCGATCTCCGCCCGCGCCTTGTCCGGGTTCCGGCGCGACTTCGACAAAAGCCGCGACAGGTCGTCGGGCGCGTAGCGCGCAACCGGGAGTCCGTGTTCCCCCGCGCGCGAAAGCGCCTTGAGCAGGGCGCGCGACGCCGACTTGCTGCGCCCCGTCCATACCGGCTCGAAATTCCGCGCCGCATAGAATTCTTTCAGCGAGGCGTATTTGCGGCCGCCCGCGATCAGAACCTTCCGGATTTCCGCCGCCGCCGGCGACAGGCGAACAACCTGTGACGCCGCAGTCGCCACAGTGACCGTGTTCCTCTGCTTCGACTCTGCGGGGATACCGGATGAAAGAAGCGCCGCGACGGCAAAACTTGCAAGCAATCCTATCGATCTGTTGCGCATTGGTAACATTGTTGCCTCTCTGTCAACGCAAAAATACACGCCCGGAGAAATGGGCACCCGGCGCACTCATCATAGAATCTGGACCATTGTTCGGCAAGAATTCGCTCAACTTTGTCATTTGCCGCGGCGCACAGCGGAACCATACGTGAACATATTTGTCCACAGCCGGCGACGACGAATAATGTGCGCCCGGAAGTATCTGAACACATGAGATAAAACTACAACTTGGAATGCTCACAAATCTGTGTAACACAAATCTCCGGTACTCAGTTCTCAGCGTAACAAGTCGCGACAAAGCGGTGATTGAGACTGGAACGAGGCAAGGTTTATGGCCATTGGCGAGAATAGCCGCGTTTCGCGGCGGGCGCTTCTGGGGGCATTTGCAGGGATTGCGGCAACGGCGGCGGCGCCGAGTTACGCCGGCGTCTTTTCGTTCAACAAGGGAGCCGGCGATATCCGTCGCATCGCGATGTACAGCGGCCGCACCGGTGAGAGCATCAACACGATCTACTGGATCGAGGGCGAATACATCAAGGAAGCTCTCGACGAGATCAACTATTTCATGCGCGACTGGCGGCACAACGAGGTGATCCGCTACGATCCGCGCAATATCGACATCATGGCCGCTTCGCACCGCCTGATGGAGGCCAACGAGCCCTACCTGCTTCTTTCGGGCTATCGGAACCCGGCAACCAACGCCATGCTGCGGCGGCGAAATCGCGGTGTTGCCAAGAACTCCTACCACATCAAGGGCATGGCGGCGGACCTTCGGCTCAAGTCGCGCGGCATCCGGCAGATGGCGGCGGCGGCGAAGGCGTGTCATTCCGGCGGCGTTGGAACCTACTACCGCTCGAATTTCGTGCACATGGATTGCGGACCGGTACGCACCTGGCGGCGCTAGGGCGCGACGCCCCTTCCACGATTCGCCCCGCCCGGCCGCCCGTCTCCGGGGCAGGCGTGGCCCTTTTCAATCCGGCCCGGCGGTTTCCGTCAAAACGCATGATGATCAAGTGCGCGTCGCGTCCGGCCGGGCTCCGAACCGCTGCCTCGAACGGAGGTCATGCGCACGACCGGGCGGGCGGGCGCATGCCCGGGACATCCGTCCCGGGCCACTTTATGGGTGACTGAATCCTGAAAGACGCAACGGACAGCGTCTGGCACCGCGTCCGGAACAAGCCGCCGCGGACAGGCTGAGCGGCTACCGAAAAACGGCCTGCCGCCCGGGGCCGGTCTTTTCAATCTCCGGTCAGGGCCTGATGGTCCCGTCGCCCTCGACCAGATATTTGAAGCTGGTCAGCTGCGCCGCCCCGACCGGCCCGCGCGCGTGCATCTTGCCGGTGGCGATGCCGATCTCCGCGCCCATGCCGAATTCCGCGCCATCGGCGAATTGGGTCGAGGCGTTTCGCATCAGAATCGCGCTGTCCAGTTGCGAGAAGAATTTCCCGGCGGCGGCATCGTCTTCGGTCATGATGCAGTCGGTGTGACCGGAGCCATAGGTCCTGACGTGCCCGATCGCCTCGTCGATGCCATCAACCAGACGGGCCGCGATCGTCATGTCGAGATATTCCCGCCCCCAGTCATCCTCGGCCGCCGCCACCGTGCCGGGGATACCGTCAAGCCCCTCTCCCGCGCGCACTTCGACCCCGGCCTCCAGAAGGTCATCGACAAAGGGCGCGCCGTGGGTTTCAAAAAACCCCCGGTCCACCAGAATGCACTCCGCCGCCCCGCAGATGCCGGTCCGCCTGGTTTTCGCGTTGACGATAACCCGACGCGCCTTTTCGACATCCGCCGCGCGGTCCACGTAAATGTGGCAGATGCCTTCGAGATGGGCGAAAACCGGCACCCGCGCCTCGGCCTGCACCCGGCCGACCAGTCCTTTTCCGCCGCGCGGAACGATGACGTCGATACTGTCCGTCATCGTCAGCATTTCACCGACCGCGGCGCGGTCGCGCGTGGGCACGAGCTGGATCGCCGTCGCCGGCAGGTTGGCGCACCGCAGGCCGTCTTCCAGCGCGGCGTGGATGACCGCCGAGGAATGAAAACTCTCCGAACCGCCGCGCAGTATCGCGGCGTTGCCGGACTTCAGACACAGCCCGCCGGCATCGGCCGTGACGTTCGGCCGGCTCTCGTAAATCACCCCGATCACCCCGAGCGGCGTCCGCACCCGGCGGATATGGAGACCGTTCGGCCGGTCCCATTCGGCGATCACTTCCCCGACCGGATCTTTCTGCTCGGCAACGGCGCGAAGTCCGTCGACGATGCCCCTGATCCGCTCCTCGTCGAGAAACAACCGGTCGAGCATCGCCTTCGACAGATCCTTGTCGCGCCCGTAGTCCATGTCGCGCGCGTTGGCCCGGGTGATTTCCGCGCGCCGATTCCATACCGCCTCGGCCGCTCCGATCAGCGCCGCGTGCTTGCGTTCGGCGCTGATGCAGGCCAGATCGGCAGCGGCGGCTTTCGCGCGCTCGCCGATGTCCCTCATCATCGCGCCGATGTCCGTTTTCACGTCCATCTTCCCCTCCTCAGACCGCCATGTCATCGCGGTGCACGATGGCGCTGCGGCCCCTGTAGCCGAGCTTATCCGCTATTTCCGACGACTGGCACCCCATAATCGCCCGCGCATCGGCTGCACCATAGCCAGCCAGCGCCTTGGCCACCAACTCACCGTTTTCGGTCCGGATTTCGACCGGATCGCCGCGGCCGAACTGGCCGTCCACCGCGCGCACACCCGCCGGCAGGAGCGACCGGCCGGAACGCAGCGCCCGCGCCGCGCCTTCGTCGACAAAGAGCCGGCCGCGCGGCCGCATGCCGGAAATCCACTGCTTGCGGGCGACCTGCGGATCACCGGCGCCCCGGAACCACGTGGCCTTCGCCCCGTCGGCGAGCGCCCGGAGCGGGCGCGGCACGTCACCGGCGGTGATCGCCATCGTGCAGCCCGCTGCCATCGCCGTGCGCGCCGCAAGAAGTTTGGTGATCATTCCGCCGCTTGCCGAGTGCGATCCGACGCCGCCGGCCATGGCCTCGATCCGGGGCGTCAGTTTCTCTACCAGCGCGACGTGCGCGGCCTTGGTATCCCGCCTGGGATCGGCGGTGTAGAGCCCGTCGATATCCGACAGAAGCACCAGCACATTGGCGCCGACCAGCGATGCGACCTGCGCGGCAAGCCGGTCGTTGTCGCCGAACCGGATCTCGTCGGTGGCGACCGTATCGTTCTCGTTGACCACCGGAACCACGCCCATTTCCCGAAGCGACGCCAGCGTGGCGCGGGAATTGAGATATCGCCGCCGGTTTTCGCTGTCCTCCAGCGTCACCAGAACCTGGCCGGTCTTGATGCCATGCGGTGCAAGGACTTCCTGATAGGCCTGCGCCAGTCTGATCTGCCCGACCGCCGCCGCGGCCTGCGACTGTTCCAGCGACAGTTGCCCGCGATCCAGCGCCAGCACGCTGCGCCCCAGCGCAATCGAGCCCGATGAAACCAGAACCACGCCGCGGCCGGACAACGCCCGCTCGGCCACGTCCTCGGCCAGCCCGCGCAACCAGTCGGCGCGCAGCTCGCCGCTCGCCGGATCGACAAGCAGCGACGATCCGACCTTGATGACGATCCGTCGGGCTTTTTCAAGCAGCTCGCCGGAATTCAGGGCTGCCACGGTACCGCTGCCTCCTCTTCTTTCGCCTCTTCCGCCCTGGCTTCGTCGATCGCTGCACGAAGCCTGCGCAGTACGCGCTTCACGCCCTGCCCGTTGACGGCGGAAAGCACTTCGACCTCGGCCCCGCCGGCCGCCGCGAGTTCGTCCCGCTTCGACCGGAGAGCATCGCCGTCCACGGCGTCGATCTTGCTCAATGCCAGCACCCGCGGCTTGTCTTCAAGCCCATGCCCGTAGGCTGCCAGCTCGTCGGTGACCACCCGGTAGTCGGAGCCGACGGTGTCCGAAGTTGCATCCACCAGATGCAGGAGGACCGCGCAGCGCTCGACATGGCCGAGGAAGCGGTCGCCGATCCCCCGGCCCTCGTGCGCACCGCCGATAAGGCCGGGAATGTCGGCCAGAACGAATTCGCGCCCGTCGACCTCGACAACGCCGAGATTGGGATGGAGCGTGGTAAAGGGATAGTCGGCGATCTTGGGGCGCGCGTTCGACGTGGCCGCCAGAAACGTGGATTTGCCGGCATTCGGCATGCCGATCAGGCCGGCGTCGGCGATCAGTTTCAGGCGCAGCCAGAGCGTTCGTTCGACGCCCTCCTGCCCGGGGTTGGCGCGGCGCGGTGCCTGATTGGTGGCGCTCTTGAAATGCAGGTTTCCCCAGCCGCCGTTGCCGCCGGCCGCCAGCAGGACACGCTGGCCAGCCTCCTTCAGATCGGCGACGAGCGTCTCGCCGTCCTCGTCGAGTATTTCGGTGCCTGCCGGAACCTTCAGCACCACGCTGTCGCCATCCTTGCCGGTGCGCTGGCGGCCCATACCCTGCCGGCCGTTGCGGGCATGGAAATGCTGCCGGTAGCGGTAGTCGATCAGCGTGTTGAGCCCCGGCACGGCCTCGGCCCAGACATCGCCGCCGCGCCCGCCATCGCCACCGTCGGGGCCGCCGAACTCGACGTATTTCTCGCGCCGGAAACTGACGCAACCGTTGCCGCCGTTGCCCGAACGGACGTGGACTCTTGCTGAATCGAGAAATTTCATGATCGGGCGTCCGGTGCCGGCAAGTCGCCGGCCGACAACCGATACTTTATGACCGGAGCATCCTCAAGCCTGGCCGGCGAGGTCTGCTTGCCGGTGCCGACACCGCGGAACCCGAGCTTTTCCAGCACCCGGGCGGATGCCGGATTGTCCTCGAACACGTCGGCATGCACCTCGCCGACCCCGAACCGGTCCATCGCGTCGTTGAGAAACTGCTTCAGCGCCTCGCTTGCATAGCCGCGGCCCCAATACGGCTGTCCCAGCCAATAGGCGATCTCCACCGGCTCGCCGCCGAAGCCGAGAATGCCTATCAGCCGGCCGTCGCGCTGCCGGATGCCCAGCCAGAAGCCGATCTCGCCGCGATAGGACCGCAGTTCGATCCAGCGCCGCGCCTGATCGACCGAGAACGGATAGGTCAGGACGCCCATGTTCCGGCTGACCGCGCGGTTGTTGCCGAGCGCGGTCATAGCCGCGGCATCGTCGCTGACGAGCGGGGTTATCCGCAGCCGCGGCGTCTCGGTCAGCCAGTCTGTTTCGGTTTCGGGCATGCGATTCCCGGCATGTTGGTCGGAGCAATGAAAAAGGCCGGCGTTCCTGCCGGCCCTTGCGGTTTCCAGTAATTGCGCGGACCGGCCTCTACTCACCAGCTCCCGGCGCCGCCAGAACGGATATGAAAGTCCGCCCCTTCAGCCCCTTGTGAAACTTCACGTTGCCTTCGACGGTGGCAAAGATCGTGTGGTCCCGGCCCATGCCGACGCCCTCGCCCGGCCACCACTTGGTGCCGCGCTGGCGCACCAGGATGTTGCCCGGGATGACCGCCTCGCCGCCGTATTTCTTGACGCCGAGACGGCGTCCGGCGGAATCGCGTCCGTTGCGCGAGGAACCGCCTGCCTTTTTGTGTGCCATTGCGTCAGCTCCTTATTTCTCGGCCTCGGCGAGCTCGGCCGCCTTGGCTACCCAGTCGTCGCGCCCGATGCGGCCCTTGAACGACAGTTTTTCGTCCATGTAGGCGACGTCGTCGCCGGTCCACTCGGCGATCTGCCAGAAGTGGAACACGCCGTTCTCGTTCAGCACCTGCTCCAGCTTCGGCCCGACGCCGGCGATCTTCTTCAGGTCGTCGGCTTCGCCCTTCGGCGCCTTCAGAAGGTTCTTCGGCGCGGTGCTTTCGGCGGGCGCGGTCGCGGCCTTCGGCGCCGGCTCTTTCGCCGGCTTGGCGGCGGCCTTTTTCGGCGCCGGCTTCTTCGCCGCGGTTTTTTTCGCCGCCGTCTTTTTCGCCGTCTTTTTCGTCGTCTTTTCCGCCGTCTTCTTCGCCGGGGCCTGTGCCACTGCGGCCGGCGCCGAACCGGCCCCGAGCGCTGCCTTGACGCCCGACTTGTCGCCGCCCGATGCCAGAATGTCGAGAACCTTGACCCTGGTCAGGTACTGGCGATGCCCCTTCCTGCGCTGCGACGAATGCTTCCGGCGGCGCTTCTTGAAGGATATGGTCTTCGGTCCGCGGAACTGTTCCAGCACCTCGGCCTGCACCGCGGCCCCCGCAACCAGCGGACTGCCAAGCGACAGCTCCTCGCCGCCGACCATCAGAATCTCGTTGAACTGCACGGTCTCCCCGGCCTCGGCGGCCAGTTTCTCGACCGTGACAATATCGTCCTTGGCAACCTTGTACTGCTTGCCGCCAGTTTTGATGACCGCGAACATGCGCCGATCCCTTTTCTGCCGCGTCCTGTGGTCCCGCGCCGGCGGCGTTTCGCGGGTTTCCCCGCACCTCGGACTGCGCGCCCGCTTTCAAGGGCGTCCGTCAACACCCGGCCAAGCATACCGCCCGACCGGAACAGCGCGCCTTATGATGGCAAGCCCCCGCGAAGTCAAGCCGGAGGCGGAAAAGAAACCCAGCGCCGGCGGCGGAAATTTGCGGCT
Source organism: Paracoccaceae bacterium (assembly GCA_046757205.1). Taxonomy (GTDB): domain Bacteria; phylum Pseudomonadota; class Alphaproteobacteria; order Rhodobacterales; family Rhodobacteraceae; genus JBHHXR01. The sequence continues at coordinate 198 of JBHHXR010000055.1, read as the reverse complement.
TGCGCCAAAACCCCGTCCGCCCTAGTTTCCGGCCACTGAATCGACCGAATTCAGCCTTCGCGGAGAGGTGCCGGAGTGGTCGAACGGGGCGGTCTCGAAAACCGTTGTGGGGGCGACCCCACCCAGGGTTCGAATCCCTGTCTCTCCGCCACGAAATTTCCCTATCACATTGTAATTTAACGTGTAATTGCATCCGCT
>JBHHXR010000054.1:0-15764 GCA_046757205.1 Paracoccaceae bacterium | reverse complement strand
GGCAGCGAGCGCATCTCGGCTACCTGATCGGTGACCTTCTGGCCCATCAGGTGCCCGCCGAGGCCGACCTTGCAGCCCTGCCCGATGAAAAACTCGACGCCGTCGGCCAGCACCAGATGGTTCGGGTTGAAGCCGTAGCGCGACTGGATGCACTGATAGAACCATTTGGAACTGTAGCGCCGCTCGTCGGGGATCATGCCGCCTTCGCCGGAACATGTCGCCGTCCCGGCCATGGTCGCGCCGCGCGCCAGCGCCGTCTTGGCCTCATAGCTCAGCGCTCCGAAGCTCATGCCGGTGATGTAGACCGGAATATCCAGGTCCAAGGGGTTCTTCGCCCGCGGTCCGATCACCGTCCGGGTTTCGCATTTTTCCCGGTAGCCCTCGATCACGAAGCGCGTCAGCGTTCCCGGAAGGAACGTCAACTCATCCCAATGAGGTATCTTCTTGAACAGTGAAAAGCCGCGCATGCGGTAGCGGCCGAGTTCCGCCTTGATGTGGATGTCGTCCATCACCCGCGGCGGGAAGATGAACGAATCGCCCAGGCGGTAGGTATCACGGTCCAGCGGGCGTTTTTTCGGCATGTCTCCGTCAGCCATCTTGTTTCCTTTCCGCGACCTAGAGGATCAGTTTCTTCTCAGAGGGTTCCAGATTGTCGTAGTTCCACAACTGCTTGCCGGCGACGATCTTGGCGAAGTGGTCGATGCCCCGGTCGGGCATCAGCCCGTACTGGGTCAGCTTGCGCGTCAGCCAGGCCCGGTCGAGATCGTCGAGTTCGGCGGGAACCGCATCGACGCCGAGCGACCTGATCTCGCCGCCCACGTAGATGGTGCCGTCGTACATGGAGTCGCCAAGGTTCTTGCCGGCGTTGCCGCAGACGACAAGCCGGCCGCGCTGCATCATGAACCCGGACAACGCGCCGGTGTCGCCGCCGACCAGGATCGTGCCGCCCTTCATGTCGATGCCGGTGCGCGAGCCGACCGAGCCCCGGCAGACCAGATCGCCGCCGCGCAGCGCGGCGCCGAATGTCGAGCCGGCGTTCTTCTCGACCACGACAGTGCCCGACATCATGTTTTCCGCGCAGGACCAGCCGACACGGCCGTTGATGCGCACGTTCGGGCCGTCGATCAGGCCGACGCCGAAATAGCCGGTGGAGCCTTCGATGATCAGGTTCAGCCTGCTGAGAATGCCGACCGCCAGCGAGTGCTTGCCGCGCGGGTTCTTCAGCACGATGGTCCCGTATCCCTCGGCCATCAGCTCGCGGATGCGGGAGTTTACCTCGGTCGACGTCATCTCGTCGGTGTCGATCTCGGTGCGCTTGTTGAAATCGACGTCCGGCGCCCAGGGATAGGTGAACCTTTCCTCGGCGCCCGGATCGAATTCGATGAACATGGAACGGCCGGTCAGTTGCTCCGTCCGCATCCCCAGGGCGGTGACGCGCTCTTCCTGCGTCATCTGCCTCAGTTCGGCATCGCTCACGCCTGCCATACCCGTACCTCCTCGTCATAGGGGTCGTAAGTGTCGATTTCCTGCGGAAGGATGGACCGGATCGCGACTTCCTCGGAGGCCATGGCGATCAGGTCGTCGCTTTCGTAAAGCACCAGCGGTTTCGCCGCCATCGTGTCCTTGGCCATGCCAAGCTGGTCCTTGGTGGCCACCAGATAGGTGAACACGCCGTCGATTTCGTCGATCGACCGGCGCAGGCTGTCCTCGAGGCTGACGCCGTTGGCCAGGTTGTGGGCGGTGTAGACGGCCAGAAGTTCGCTGTCGCAATCCGACATGAACCGGTGCCCCTTGCGCTCCATCTCGCGGCGCGTGATCCAGTAGTTGGTGATCTGTCCGTTGTGAACCACCGAGACATCGTTGTAGGGAAACGCCCAGTAGGGATGGGCGGAGCGGATATCGACGTCAGATTCCGTCGCCATGCGCGTGTGGCCGATCGCGTGTGTTCCGTCGAATTCGTTCAGACCGTACGCATCGGCCACTTCGGCAGCGTCGCCGAGGTCCTTTATCAGCTCCAGCCCGTTGCCCAGCGACAGGATCTCGACGCCGTCGATCTCCTCGATATGCCGCGCCATGCTTTCCGTGTCGCCGTCATGGCTGAGCACGTAGCGCAGCGCGTACACCGTCGCGTTTGCCTTCGACTTTACGTTGGCCTTGTGAACCGCCAGACGCCGGTCCACCTCCTCGATCCGCTCGGCGATCCTGTCCAGGACATCATGGCCATCGTCCAGGTCTTCGCCTTCGGCGACCTTGATACGCATCACGTAGTCGCCGGGGCTGCCTTCGCCGTAGACCGCATAGCCGGTCGAATCCGGCCCGCGATGCTTCAGCGCCTGGAGCATCGATGTCATTTCGGACCCTACGTTGGACCGCTTGCCCCTGTGGATGATTCCCGCAATTCCGCACATCAGGATGTGCTCCTTTCAAACCAGTTTTCAGTTGGCGCCGGGCCACGGCCCGCCGCCGCTTCCCCGTCGCCTCAGGGCAGGCACTCCATGTACGCGTCGGCGTCCCACTCGGTGACCGTGGACATGAAGCGTGCCCACTCGTCGGACTTGTATTCATGGTAGAGCCGGTACATCTCGCCCGGCATGCCGCGCTGCACAACCTCGTCGGCTTCCAGCGCTTCGAGTGCTTCGCCCAGCGACATCGGCAGTTTCTTGACTATCTTGCCGGCCTCCATCGCCTCGTAGATGTTGCGCTCTTCCGGCTCGCCGGGGTCGAGCTTGTTGTCGATCCCGTCGTCGGCGGCGGCAAGTATCGTCGACCCCATGATGTAGGGGTTCACCATGGAGTCGACCGAGCGGTACTCGAACCGCCCCGGGGCAGATACACGCAGCCCCGTTGTTCTGTTTTGGAAACCCCAGTCGGCAAAGACGGGTGCCCAGAAGCCGGTATCCCACAGCCTGCGGTATGAATTCACGGTGGAGCAGCCGATCGCGGTCAGCGCCCGCAGGTGGTGCACGATGCCGCCGATCGCCACCAAACCCGCCTTGCCCGGCATCTGCACGTCATCGCCGTCCGGCATGAAGGTGTTTTCGCCGCCCGACACGTACATGTAGTTGTCCTTCATCCCGGGCAGGTTGTCGGGGTCGTTTCCGGTCCTGTGGAAATGGTCCTCGCCGCCGTACCAGAGCGACATGTTGTGGTGGCAGCCCGATGCCGAAACGCCCATGAACGGCTTGGTCATGAAACAGGCGAATATGCCATGCTCGCGCGCCACCTGCGCGCAGATCTGCCGGTAGGTGGTCAGCCGGTCCGCATTGCGCAGCACGTCGTCGTACATCCAGTTGAGCTCGAGCTGCCCCGGCGCGTCCTCGTGGTCGCCCTGGATCATGTCGAGCCCCATCTTGCGGCTGTATTCCATCACCTTCATGTAGACCGGCCGCAGGCTCTCGAACTGGTCGATATGGTAGCAGTAGGGCTTGGAGAATCCGTCGCGCGGCTTGCCGTTCTCGTCGAACTTGAGCCACATCATCTCGGGCTCGGTGCCCACGCGAAGGCGCAGCCCGTTGTGTTTCTCGGTGAATTCGGCGTGCAGGCGGCGCAGGTTGCCGCGGCAGTCCGCCGTGAGGTACCCGCCAGGGTTTTCCCGCTCTTCGCGGTTACGGAACAGCGTGCAGTAGAATCGGCCGATGCGCCGGTCCCAGGGAAGCTGCATGAAGGTCTCGGGCTCTGGAATGCCGACCAGCTCGGCCGCCTCCGGACCGTATCCCAGATAGTTTCCGGCGCGGTCGGTGAACAGGTTGACGGTGGCGCCGTAGACAAGCTGGAAGCCCTTCCTGGCGACGGTTTCCCAATGGTCGGCAGGGATACCCTTGCCCATGATCTTGCCGGTGACGGAAACGAACTGCAGGTACAGGTACTCGATGCCCAGCTCGTTGATCTTCGCTCTGACTTCCTTGACCTTTTCGTCGCGTCCTTCGGCCTCGACAAAGGATTGGATATCCATTTTGCTCACTGTTTGTCCTCCCTTCGGTTTCTCGCCGCGCCAGCTTTGCGCTACCCGGCGGATCTGTTCCCGCTCAACTCCACGGATACGGGCTGTGCGATGTCGGATGCAGTTCGCCCCTGGCGAACCGGTCGAACCTGAACGGTTTCAGCAGTTCCTGCTCCTCGCCGAGAACCTCGTCGGCGATCAGGTGCCCGACGCCGATCATCTTCCAGCCGTGATTGGAATCCGCGATCACCGTGGCGTTCTGGTGGAAATGGTCGAACACCGGAAAACTGTCGGCGGTGAAGCAGCCGATGCCGCCCGATGGCTGGCGATCATACTTCGGCATCGAGCCTTCGAAGCGCTTGTGGCAATGCGCCAGCGCCGAAACCCACATGTGGGCGAATTCATCGCCGGACACGAATTCCGGGCTCTCCGGCCCGTAGGGGTCGATCGCCACCTCGTCGGCCGGCTTGTCGACCTTGTAGGGCGAGGCGCCGCCCTGGATGCCGCCGAAATGCCAGTCCGGCTTGTAGTAGATACCCCACATGTCCTCGGTGATGACCGAGCCGTCGACATCCGAGATCAGCGGCGCGTCGGTATCCACGTGGATCACCGGCGGCATCTTCCCGTCATTGGTCCGAAAGCTCTCCGGCGGCAGTTTCAGCACGCCTTCCTCGAGTTGCCAGTAGCGCCACATGTCGACGCCTTCGCGAACCTTGCCATCGGGACCCTTGATGGAAATCCGCTTGGGAAGCCCGAGCATGTCCCAGAAATCCCGGACCCAGGGGCCGGCGCCGATAATGACCCGCTCGCAGCCGATCGGCCCCTTGGTGGTCTCGACCGCTTCGATGGCGTCGGACCCGCTGGCGGTGCGGAACCCCTTGACCTCGACACCGGTCAGGATGCGGACGCCGAGCTCCTCCGCCTTCCCTGCAAGCCCGTACATCGCCCGCGTGTTGTTCGAATACCCGCCCCGTTTTTCATGAAGCACGGAGGTGATCCCCTGCGCCTGCCAGTCGTCGAAAAGGCCGCGCATATAGGCGCGCGAAGCATCGGCGCCCTCGACGAACACGCTTTCGTATCCGATTTCCTGCTGCTCGTTGAAAATTTGCGCCACGTCCTCGTGCATCGCCTCGCAGGAGACCTGCATGTAGCCGACGGGATGGTAGCTCAACGCTTCCGGATAGCTCTCCCAGATATCCACCGAATGCGCCATCAGGCGCCGCATCGCCGGCTGGAAATAATTGTTGCGCACCACGCCGCAGGCGATACCCGAAGCCCCCGCCGCGATTCCCGACTTGTCCAGCACGACGATCCGCCCGTCGACCGTCTCGCCGGCGTCGGTCAGACGTTGCGCGAGGCGCCATGCGGTTGACAAACCGTGAATTCCAGCGCCCACAATCACGAAATCCGCATGCTCCGGAAATGCCAACCCTGTTCTCCCCAATGCCGGCCACCGAGGCATTTTCCTGTAGCCCGGTCCAAAAAGCAACCCTTTTTGGACCAATACAATATTTACGTTGACCTGAATTACGTTTTGGTACTTTATTGGATTAGTCAGGAGGAGTGTTTTGGCGACAACGCAAAAAAAACGAATCGGGTCGGCCGACATAGCGGCCGAACTCAGGCGCAAGATACTTCGCGGTGAACTGGAACCTCACGACCGCCTGCCGCCGGAGCGTGAGCTGGCGGAATCGAACAACGTGTCGCGCGGCACGGTTCGCGGGGCCCTGAACCGGCTGGCCGACGAAAAACTGGTGGAAATCCGCCGCGGCAGCGGCACCTACGTTATCCGGAGCGATGCCCGCTCGGGCGGGTTCCCCTTCGAATCCGCGCGGCCACTGGAACTCATCGACGCCAGATTCGCGCTGGAGCCGCATATCTGCCGGCTGGTCGTACTTCACGGGCGACGCGCCGATTTCGAAGATCTGGAGCGGCTTCTGGAGCGCATGGAAAGCGCCGAAGATGACCCTGTGGTGTTCGGCGAGGTGGATTCCGATTTTCACCGCCGGCTGGCGGAGGCCACCGGCAACACGCTGCTGACCTGGCTGGTCCGGCAGGTGAACTCGGTGCGGGCGCAGAAGGAATGGATGCGCATGCGGCAACTGACCTTGGAGAAAGGCATCATCGCCCGTTACAACGCGCAGCACCGCCAGATCGTGAATGCCATCCGCTCGCGCGAGCCGGAACGGGCCGCCGCGCTGATGAAGGCGCATCTCGAAACCGCCCGCCTGTCGCTGACCCGCGCGGCGGAGACCTGAACGCCGCGCCGCGCCCTGGCCTCGGGGTAACCGATCACGAAGCGTGAGCGCAGGCAGCGGGCAGGCTCGCATTCGGGGCTGGCGACAACATCAGCCAAGCGCGCAACCCCGCGCCAACGGCGACTTCGGGACGTGCCGCAGGGCGTTTGCGGGGCGGCGGCGAACGGCCTGGCGCAAAAGGCGGCCGCCGCCTGTATTGCACGTCTGCTTCGCGCCTGTTCGCCCACACCGGGAGCGCGGCCAGAACGACGGAATTATTTTTCGTATTTCGAATGCTAAATTGATTTGAATCAAGGCAGCCGGGCCGTGCGTACGATAACCAGCACGCGCGTCTCGGGAGATGCCGGTGTTTCAACCCATTGTTCTGTCTTTTCGCCTTGCCCTTGCGGCATGCGTGATGCTGCTTTCACTGAGCGGCGCTGTTGCGGCGGGCAACGGGTCTCCGGTTCTGGGAAAGTACCTTTCGAGGGTTGCTCCCGCAGATATCGTGCCCGGCGCCGAAGCCTTTGGGCCGATCCGCCGGGATGTGCCCGTGGCCCCCGTCCTTCGCGAAGGAAGGACGGTCGGCTGGGCCTTCGTGACATCCGATTTCGTCGGCACGATCGGCTATTCCGGCAAGCCGATCGATATCGTCGTCGGCGTATCGGAAGATGCCGTGTTGACCGGCGCGGTTCTGGTCAAGCACTCGGAACCGATTGTTCTGGTCGGCATTCCGGAATCAAAAATCCGGGCGGTTATCTCGGGCTATGCCGGGACGGACCTAAAGGCCGAGGCCAGGGAGAGCGGCAGCGCCCACGACCTTGATATCGTCTCCGGCGCGACCGTGACGGTGATGGTGATTGACGACTCGGTGATCCGGTCGTCAATCAGGGTGGCGCGTGCACTCGGGCTTGGCGGAATTCCCCCGGCGGTTGCAGTACAGGGTCCGAAATTCGTTATAAATGAAAGCCTTGAAGAGACCGCCACCTGGACGGAACTGGCCGAGACCGGGGCCGTTCGGCGGCTCACGCTGGACGTGGGCCAGATCAATGAGGCGTTCGCCGCAACCGGTGATCCGAAATCCATTTCCCATCCTGAAAAAGGGGCGCCTTCCGATCCCTTCATCGACATCTCCGCGGCGCTGGTAAGCGTGCCCGCCATCGGCCTCAGCTTGCTGGGCGAAGCCGAATACCGAAATCTGCGGGCGTGGTTGAAGGAGGGTGAGCAGGCCATCCTGATCGCCGGGCGCGGGCGATATTCGTTCAAGGGGTCGGGCTACGTTCGCGGCGGAATATTCGACCGCTTCAGCTTGTTGCAGGGCGACACCACGGTGCGGTTTCGCGACCGCATGCACAAGCGCCTGGGAACGATCGCGGCGGCCGGGGCGCCGACGTTCACCGAAGTTGACCTGTTCAAGATCCCGGCCGACATGGAGTTCGATCCAACGAAGCCGTGGCGCTTGCAGTTGCTGATTCATCGTGCCGTAGGCGCCGTTGAAAAGCGCTTTCTCACCGTTGATCTGAGTTACCGAACGCCCGAAAAATACCTCACGAGACTGGCCCCGGCGCGGCAGGGCGAGGCGGCTGCGGATCTGGATGAGGAAGCGGCCGCAAAAGCCGCACTCTGGAAGCGTATTTGGCTTGACCGCCATGCCGAGATCGCAGGCCTTCTGACCATGCTGACGGTGCTGACCGGAGTATTTTTCTTCCAGAAGCAGGTGACACGCAGCGAACGCGTTCTCTACTGGTTCCGCACGGGCTTTCTGGCCGTCACCCTGGTGTTTCTGGGCTGGTACGCCAACGCCCAGCTTTCCGTCGTCAACCTGATGGCGCTGGCCGGCTCGCTGCGCGAAGGCTTCACCTGGGATGCCTTCCTGCTGGATCCGCTGATCTTCATCCTCTGGTCCTCGGTTGCCGTCGCACTGATCTTCTGGGGCCGTGGGGCCTATTGCGGCTGGCTCTGCCCGTTCGGCGCGTTGCAGGAGTTGTCGAACCACGTCGCCCGGGCACTGAAAGTGCCGCAGGTCAAATTGCCGTGGGGCCTTCATGAACGCTTGTGGCCGATCAAGTACCTGATCTTCCTTGCCCTGTTCGGCCTTTCACTGGCGTCGATCCCGCTGGCGGAACACTACGCCGAAGTGGAGCCCTTCAAGACCGCAATCATCCTGAAGTTCCAGCGCGGCTGGCCGTTCGTCCTGTTTGCGCTGGCGACGCTTGGCGCCGGGCTGTTCGTTGAACGGTTCTATTGCCGCTACCTGTGCCCGCTGGGCGGCGCGCTGGCAATCCCGGCGCGGATGCGGATGTTCGACTGGCTGAAACGCTACCGCGAGTGCGGCAGCCCGTGCCACACCTGCGCCAACGAATGCCCGGTGGAAGCGATCCACCCGACCGGCGAGATCAACCCCAACGAATGCATCAACTGCCTGCACTGCCAGGTGCTCTACCAGAGCGAGGCCAAGTGCCCGGTAATCATCCGACAACTGAAACGGCGCGCGCGGGACCGCGCCGCCAATGAAACCGGCCAGGCCGCGATGGCGCGGGCCCTGGCCAGCCAACCCGGGAAGAAGGAGACCCAATATGGCTGAGAAGAAAAAACAACTCAACGTGACACGGCGCGGATTGCTCGGTGCCACGGCAACCGGTGCCCTCGTCGCGACCACACCGGCCACTTGGCTGGCCAGCGCCCGCGCCGCGCGCGCGGCCGCATCCGATTTCAACACCGCCCCGGGTGAACTGGACGAGTACTACGGTTTCTGGTCGTCCGGCCAGACCGGCGAGTTGCGCATTCTCGGGTTCCCCTCGATGCGCGAGCTGATGCGGGTGCCGGTGTTCAACCGCTGCTCGGCCACGGGCTGGGGCATCACCAACGAGAGCCTGAAAATCCTGACCGAGGGCCTGCTGCCCGAAAGCAGGGAATTTCTCGCCAAGCGCGGGATGGCCACCTACGACCAGGGCGACTTGCACCACCCGCACATGTCGTTCACCGACGGCACCTATGACGGACGTTACCTGTTCATGAACGACAAGGCCAACACCCGTGTGGCGCGCGTGCGTTGCGATGTCATGAAATGCGACAAGATCGTCCAGATTCCGAACGCGCAGGACATCCACGGGCTGCGGCCGCAGAAATATCCGCGCACGGGTTACGTCTTCGCCAACGGCGAGCACGAATCGCCGCTGGTCAACGACGGCAAGATCCTCGACGACCCGTCGCAGTACGTGAACATATTCACGGCTCTCGACGGCGACACCATGGAAGTTGCCTGGCAGGTGATCGTCAACGGCAACCTCGACAACTGCGACGCCGATTATCAGGGCAAATACGCCTTCGCCTCCAGCTACAACTCGGAGATGGGTGTGAACCTGGCCGAGATGACGGCGAACGAGATGGACCACGTGGTGGTCTTCAACATCAAGCGTATCGAGGAAGGGGTGAAAGCCGGTGACTACCAGACGTTGAACGGCGTGCCGGTTCTGGACGGCCGGAAAGGGTCGAAATACACCCGCTACATCCCGATCCCCAACAGCCCGCACGGCGTCAACACCGCGCCCGACAAGCGCCACGTGATGATCGCCGGCAAACTGTCGCCGACTGTTTCCGTTATCGACGTCGAAAAGGTGGACGCGCTGTTCGAGAGCGATATCGACCCGCGCTCGGCGGTGGTCGCCGAACCGGAACTGGGCCTTGGCCCGCTCCACACCGCGTTCGACGGCAAGGGCAACTGCTACACCACGCTGTTCCTCGACAGCCAGGTGGTGAAGTGGAACATCGACAAGGCCATCCGCGCCTATGCCGGCGAGGACGTGGACCCGATCATCTCCAAGGTCGACGTGCAGTATCAGCCGGGCCACAACCACTCGTCCATGGGAGAGACCAAGGAGGCCGACGGCAAATGGTTGGTCTCGCTCAACAAGTTCTCGAAGGACCGGTTCATCAATGTCGGCCCGCTGAAGCCCGAGAACGAGCAGCTGATCGACATTTCCTCCGACGACATGAAGGTTGTGCACGACGGACCGACCTTTGCCGAGCCGCATGACTGCATCATCGTGCGGCGCGACATCGTGAATCCGAAAAACCTCTGGACCCGCGACGACCCGATGTTCGCGGATGCGGTGGCGCAGGCCAAGGCCGACGGCGTGGACCTCGAAGCCGACGACGTGGTGATCCGCGACGGCAACAAGGTGCGCGTCTACATGACGTCGATAGCGCCGGTGTTCGGGCTGGAAAAGTTCACCGTCAGGCAGGGCGACGAAGTGACGATATACGTCACCAACCTTGACGATATCGACGACGTGACCCACGGTCTCACCATCTCGAACCACAACATCGCGATGGAAATCGGCCCGCAGGCGACCTCGTCGGTGACGTTCACGGCCGATCTGCCGGGCGTTCACTGGTACTATTGCCAGTGGTTCTGCCATGCATTGCACATGGAAATGCGCGGCCGCATGCTGGTCGAACCGGCGTAAGGCGAGAAAGGAGGCTTCTGTTGACCCGCTCGCGCTATCGTTCGCTCGCCGATGTTGCGGCCTGCGCCGTTGTGGCGCTGGCAACGGCACTGGCGAGCCACGCCGCCGATGCGGCCGAACGCCGGGTCGAACCGGCGCCGGGAGGGCTGGCGGAAGCTGTGAAACTGGCCGGGGCGGGGGATGTCCTCCGCCTCGCGCCCGGCGTGTATGCCGGACCGCTGGTGATCGACCGGCCACTGACCATCGACGGTGGCGGCCGGGCGGTGATCCGGGGAAACGGTGTCGGCAGCGTCATCACCGTGACCGCGCCGGACGTTACCGTTCGGAATCTTCGGATCAGCGGCTCCGGATCCTCGAACAAGACGCTGGATTCCGCCGTGAAGCTGGTCAAGGGGGCCGACCGCGCCCGGGTCGAGGGCAATCGGATGGAGGGAAATCTGGTCGGCGTCGACGTCCACGGAGCGAAGCAGGCACTTGTCAGCGCAAACACCATTGTCGGCCGGCAGGACAAGCGGATGAACGACCGCGGCAACGGTATCTATGTCTGGAACGCGCCGGGGCTGGTCGTCGAAGGCAACGACATCCGCTATGGCCGTGACGGCATTTTCGTCAACACCAGCCGCGACGACATTTTCCGCAACAACAGGTTCCGCGATCTGCGCTTCGCGGTCCATTACATGTATGCCAATGACAGCGAGGTCTCGGGAAATCTTTCGATCGGAAATCACCTCGGATTTGCGGTGATGTTTTCGGACAATGTCGCCGTCACCGGCAACGTTTCGCTGAACGACCGCGACTATGGCGTGATGCTCAACTACACGAATTCCAGCCTGATCACGGGCAATCTGGTGCGCCGGGCGCGCGAGAAGTGCATCTTCGTCTATAACGCCCACAAGAACCGGATAGGCGGCAACCGGCTCGAAGGTTGCGGCATCGGCATCCATTTCACCGCCGGCTCCGAGCGTAACGCGGTCACCGGAAACGCCTTTGTCGGCAACCGGACGCAGGTAAAATACGTCGGTACGAAGTGGATAGACTGGAGCGCCGGGGGGCGCGGCAACTACTGGAGCGATTTCGCCGCCTACGATCTCGACGGCGACGGCGTGGCCGAGGGTACGTTCCGGCCCAACGATGCGGTCGACCGGGTGCTCTGGACCCAGCCCGCCGCGCGGCTGTTGCTGGGATCGCCCGCGGTGCAGCTGGTGCGCTGGTCGCAATCGGCGTTCCCGGCGCTGCTGCCGGGTGGGGTCGTCGACTCACGCCCCCTGATGGCGCCGGTCAACATCGGCGTGCCGGACTGGGAGGTCAAAAATGGCAACTGAGGCGCTGGAAATCCGCAATGCGGTGAAGCTGCGCGCCGGTCAGCGGATGGTCGCCGATGTCAGCCTGACCCTGCGTGCCGGCGAAAAGGTGGCGCTGCTGGGCCACAACGGCGCGGGCAAGACCACGCTTATCCGCATGATCCTGGGACTGACGCCGATCGACGGCGGCAGCATTTCCGTCTTCGGGGCCGCTCCGGGGAATGCGATGGCGAGGCGAATGTCGGCCTACTTGCCGGAATCGGTATCCTTCCACAAATCCCTCACCGGGCACGAGCAACTCCGCCTGTTTGCCCGCCTTGCCGGGGAGCCTGCCCGCATTGTTGACCCGCTGCTTGAAAAGGTCGGACTGGAAACGGTCGCCGGGTGCCGGATCGGCACCTATTCCAAAGGGATGCGGCAACGCCTCGGGCTGGCGCAGACGCTGATCGGGCGGCCCAGGCTGGTGCTGCTGGACGAGCCGACCAGCGGGCTCGATCCGATTTCGCGCGTTGATTTCTACGGCATCGTCGACGACATGGCGCGGGCGGGCGCGGCGGTGCTGGTGTCGTCTCATGCCCTGACGGAACTGGAGGCGCGCACCGACCGCATCGCCATCCTGCGAGGCGGGCGTCTGGTGACCGAGGACAGCCTCGCCAATCTGCGCCGAAAGGCTCATCTGCCCATACGGCTGCGCGTAACCACGGCAAGCGACGCCGCCGGCCGGGTTGCGGCCGAATTGCACGGCGAGAGAGTCAACTGCCGCCACGTGGAACTCTGCTGCGGGCCGGATGAAAAGATGTCGCGCCTGGGCGAGATCACGGCGCTCGGCGGGCTGGTCAGCGACGTGGACGTCATACCGCCCAGTCTGGAAGACCTTTACCGTTTCTACGCTGCAGGGAGGGACGCGTCATGATCGGGCGCATCCGGGCCGTTGCCGGGACCGAGTTGCGCATCGCCCTGCGCAACCGCTGGATACTGATCGCCACCTCGCTGATGGTGCTGTTCTCGCTGGCGCTGACCTTTGCGGGGTCGGCGCCGACCGGCGCGTTGGGCGTTGACCTGCTGACGGTATCCGTTGCCTCGATGACCACGCTGTCGGTGTATCTGCTGCCGCTTCTCGCCCTGCTGATGTCGTTCGACGCCATCGCCGGAGAAATCGAGCGCGGCGGCCTGGCCCTGCTGCTGACTTATCCCGTCTCGCGCGGAGAGCTGCTGCTGGGCAAGATGCTGGCGCATCTCGGCGCCCTGCTGTTCGCGGTTTTCACCGGCTTCGGCATTGCCGGGGCGGCGGCCTGGGCCGTCGGCGGGGCCGGCAACGACAGCCTGGCGGCGCTCTTCCGGCTGGGATGGAGTTCGGTCGTGCTGGGGGCAAGCTTTCTGGCCATCGGATACGCGCTGTCGTCACTGGCGCGCAGTCCCGGTGCCGCCGCCGGAATGGCCATCGGTGTCTGGGTCGTTTTCGTCGTTCTTTACGATCTTGGGCTTCTGGCGGCGCTGGTGCTGGACGACGGCGGCGGTTTTTCGCGCCAGGTCTTTCCCTGGCTGCTGGCGGCAAACCCCGCCGATGCGTTCCGGATATTCAACCTCTCCGCGGCGCGGGACGTGGCGCTTGCCACCGGACTTGCGGGCGCAACGGGCGCACTGCCCGCCTGGGTATTTCCGGCATCCCTGCTGGCTTGGCCGCTGACGGTACTGACGCTCGCGCGGCTGGCATTGACGGGGGTGGAACCATGAGAAGCGTCACCCTTCTCCTTTTCGTGCTGCTGGCGGCCTGCCGCGAGGATGTTGCCGGAGAAATTCCCGGCCCGGTCGCGATCTCCGAGGAAGCAACCGCTTTTTTCTGCCAGATGAATGTGGCCGAGATGCCCGGCCCGAAGGCGCAGGCCCATCTTGAGGGCTATCCCGACCCGCTGTTCTTCGCGCAGGTGCGCGATGGTGTCGCCTACCTCAAGAGCCCCGCGAAAACCGCCGAAATGACCGCCTTTTACGTCAGCGACATGGCGAAGGCGCCAAGCTGGAAGGACCCGGGCGCGGAAAACTGGATTCTTGCGGCGGACGCGTATTTCGTTGTCGGCGCCGATGTGAGGGGCGGTATGGGCGCACCCGAACTGGCGCCGTTCGGCACGGCGGCGGCTGCCCGCGCTTTCGCGGATGCGCATGGCGGCGCTGTAATGACGCTGGACGAAATACCGGCTGACGCGGTCCTCGGGGCATTCGATCACACCGGCAGCGAAGGATCCTGATACCATGGCGAAGCTGACGCGCAGGCGTTTCATCACCATTTCCGCGGCAGTGGCGGCGATGCCCGGCGCCGCATTCGCCGGCTTGCCGGTTGCGCGCTGGCGCGGCACCGCGCTTGGCGCAGGGGCCAGCATGGTGCTCGCCGGGGTCAGCCAGCGGGAAGCCGCTCCGCTGCTTTCCCGCTTTCAGGCCGAACTGGACCGGCTGGAGGACATCTTCAGCCTCTACCGCCCCGATTCGGTGCTGAGCCGGCTCAACCGCGACGGCCGCGTGGACTTTCCGCCGGCCGAGTTGCTGGAAGTGCTGTCGCTTTCAACGACGCTCCATCGGCTGACCGATGGAGCCTTTGATCCCACGGTGCAGCCGCTGTGGTCGCTCTATGCCGCCAAGGCGGCCCGCGGCGAGTTCCCGGATTCCGCTTCGATCGCTGCGGCGCGGCGCCTGACCGGATGGGAGAGCGTGCGATTTGACGGCACGGCGATCCGGTTCCGCCGCGAGGGCATGGCGCTGACCCTGAACGGTATTGCGCAGGGGTATGTTTCCGACCGGATCGCCGACATGCTGCGCACCGAAGGGCTGAAGGGGGTTCTTGTCGACATGGGCGAAATCCACGCGCTCGGCCGCCGGCCCGACGGCAAGCGTTGGCGCGTGGGCATCGCCGACCCGGACGGGCATGTGTCGCCGAAGAGGATTTCGCTCGGCGACCGCGCCGTTGCGACATCGGCGCCGGCAGGCACCATTCTGGACCCCGATGGCAGGATCGGCCACATCCTCGACCCGCGCACCGGGTTCCCCGGCGGCCTCTGGCGGCAGGTCACGGTGTCGGCCCCCCGGGCCGCGCTGGCCGACGGTCTGTCCACGGCGTTCTGCCTGATGGACAGGTACCGGATCGGTGCGGCGCTCGGCGGCTTGAGGGATACAAGGCTGGAAAGGATTCTGGTCTGACGACGGGAAGGGCGGGAATTGTATTCGGTTTCGGATACCTGCCGGAGCGGAATTCTGGCAACATGCGGGAAAAGGAACCTGTCTCGTGCGCCTGAACTCTTTCACAGACTTTGGCTTGCGTGTCTTGATGCGCATGGCCGGAGAACCCGAGCGCCGCTTCACAACCAGGGAACTGGCGCTGTCTTTTTCGGTCTCGCTTCATCACCTGAACAAAGTGGTAACATCATTGTCGAAAGCCGGATATGTCGAAGCAAGGCGCGGGCGCGGCGGCGGCATACGCCTGGCAAGACCGGCCAGCGAAATTCGCATCGACGAAGTGGTCAGGGATCTGGAGCGGGGGTCCGTGCTGGTGGAGTGCTTTCGTCCGGATGGCGGGGCCTGCACGCTGAAACTGAATTGTCGGCTCATCCCGCATCTGGTTGCGGCGCAGGAGCGTTTCCTGGAAGAACTCAACCGAACGACCCTCGCTGATTGCGCCTATCGGGTCGGCTCGGACGCCCTGAAAGCTCGGGCCTGACGCGCCCTGGGGATCCGGCCCTGCGGACGTTCGGTCCCGGAATTTGGCGGCCAGAACGCGATGCCCAAAGACGGAATCACCTTCATGAAAGGGGTCGCACCGACCACAGGGCGG
>JBHHXR010000053.1:0-16118 GCA_046757205.1 Paracoccaceae bacterium | reverse complement strand
CTTGCCGGGCGTCATCACCTCCAGCGCGACGTGGTTCGACATGAATTCGTCCCGCGACATGTTGCCGTCGGCCAGCGCCATCATTGGTTCATAGGATGTGGTCATGACTACGTCCGGCTTGTCGGCCGCGCCGGCGCGAATTCGGGCATCGCATCCGCCGGCCAGCAGCCTAAACGCTTCCCCGTCGATCAACAGCGTTGCCGTGAAATCGTGTTCGGGACCAACCGCCCTCCTGCACGCCGTTCCCAGCGAAACCGCGATGGTCCTGAGATTGCCGGGTTTTCGAATTTCCAACGGGCGCGGCATACGCCCGCCGAACCGCGCGAGTTCAAACAACAGCTGATCGGTATTCTCGCCCTTATCGGTCAGGGAATAGAGGAATACACCGAATTCCGACTGGCTTCTTTGCACAAGACCACTGGCTTCAAGTGCGTGCAGCCGGTCCGACAACAGGTTCGACGCGATGCCGGCAAGGCCGGTCTGCAGGTCCTTGAACCGCGCCGGGCCCGCGTGCAGGTCGCGCAGGATCAAAAGCGTCCAACGGTCACCAACATGGTCCAGCGCCCGCGAGACGGGGCAGAGCAGATTGTAGCTGCGTGAACGGGTCATCGAGACCTCACGAAAACGTTACTTTATATTATAAACTATATCCTTTAAAAATTAAAGTCACTAGATCGACTGCAAGCGTCAATTTCTGCACCGAATGCGAGAAATGGCAAGCGGCAATACGACACCGAACTCGACCCCATCACTACTGAAGGGTCGCGGTCAGATACAACGAAGAAAGGATACACCGATGCCGGCCTACATGATTTCCCAAGTGACCGTGACCGACCGGGAGAAATTTGAAAGCTACCTTGCAAATACCCGATCCGTGGCCGCCAAGTACGGCGCTAGGCCGGTCGCGGTCGGCAAACAGCCGAAGGTGCTGAACGGTGAAAGCGACGGCCATCAGATGATCTTCGTGATCGAGTTTGAATCGATGGAAAAGCTCGATACCTGGCACAAGTCAGACGACTACAAAGCGCTGGTGCCCTTGCGAGATGCCGGATCGGATCAGCGCATGATGGCCTACGAAGCGATGTCCCTGTCGCCGTCCTAGGGGGCCGAGACCGGTATCATGCGATTCTTACCGGGCGACGCCTTGAACGTGCCCAGGCGCACAGCCCGCATCCGATTCCGATCGACATGAGCCGGACGAGCGCGGGCCCGCCGGGACGGGCAGGCGCTCGCCCGGTGCCTTCGGCTTGTTACCGGGCGGAATGGCGTGCCGGAAACGATCTGTTTGCCTTGACGCCAGCGCGATTCCCGCCACTTTCAACTCGGCCACAGCAAGGAAGGCGAGCCACGGCATGGGCTTGATGATCGAGGGCAGGTACCTGGCGGACGACCCGGCGCCCGACACCGACGCCGATGGCGCCTTCCGCCGCGCCCGCAGCAGCATCCGCAACTGGATCACGCCCGACGGCAGCCCCGGCCCGACCGGCGAGGGCGGCTTCGCGCCGGCGCCGGGGCGCTATCACATCATGGCGGCATGGAACTGCCCATGGGCGCACCGGGCGCTGCTGACGCTGACCTTCAAGAACCTCCACGGCCAGATCGGCGTATCCTATGCGCGACCACGGCGCACCGACCAAGGGTGGGTCTATGACCCGGATGGCGAGTTTGCCGACCCTCTGTTCGGTGTCACCGCGCTGCACGAAACCTACGCGCGGGCGGTGCCGCCCTATACCGGGCGGCTGACCGTTCCGCTTCTGTGGGACAAGCAGACGGACCGCGCCGTCAGCAACGAGTCCGCCGACGTCATCCGCATGCTGAACCGCCGTTTCAAAGGTGGGCCGGACCTCTGCCCCGACGATCTGGTCGAGGATATCGACAGATGGAACGCGCGGATCTACCGGAACGTCAACAACGGCGTCTACCGCGCCGGGTTCGCCCGCACGCAAGCCGCCTATGACGCCGCCGTCGCGGAAGTTTTCGAGACGTTCGACGCCATCGAGGACCAGCTTGGCCGCACCCGTTACCTGACCGGCGAGCGCTTCACCGAGGCCGACCTGCGCCTGTTCCCGACGCTGGCGCGGTTCGACGTCGCCTATCACTACGCCTTCAAATGCAACATCCGCCGCCTGATCGACTACCCCAACCTGTGGGCCTATGCCCGCGACATCTACCAGATGCCGGGCGTCGCCGCGACGGTGCGGTTCAACGTCTACAAGCAGGGCTACTTCTCGCCCAGCGAGTTTCGCAACCCGCTCGGCATCGTGCCCGCCGGGCCGGAAATCGACTGGAACGAACCGCATGGCCGAGGGTGATCCGATCTGCCCGCTCTGCGGCCGGCCGATACCGCCCGGGGTACCGCAGAGCACCCATCACCTGATCCCGAAGCTGAAGGGCGGGCGCAGCGGACCGACGGTGCTCCTGCACCGGATATGCCACAAGGAAATCCATGCCGCGCTGACGGAATCGGAGCTTGCGCGCCGCTATTCGAGCATCGGCGCCCTGCGCGCCCATCCCGGGCTGGCGCGGTTCATCGCCTGGGTTCGCAGCAAGCCGCCGGGTTTCGACAGCCGCACCGCGGGCGGGCGGCGCAAACGCCGTCAGCCGTGATTCCACGCGGCCAGCGCAACGACGATCAGCATCGAGGCCGCCATGCCGATATTGATCGCCCGCTGCCGCCGAGCGGGCAGGTTGAGCCGCCGGACGGTCACGCCGGCCTGCAGCCAGACCAGGTGGATCGGTATCCAGATGGCGTTCAGGATCAGGAACTTGGCGACGGTCTCGGCGGCGATCTGCCCGGACATGAACGGGAAGTTGGAAAACAGGAACACGTTGACCGCGTAGGCTTTCGGGTTGATGCCCTGAAGCGCCAGCCCGTTGAGAAAACGCGGCGGATTGTCGGTGGCGATGAAGCCGATCCGGGACCCGGCGAAGGCGATCTTCATCGCCAGATAGAACAGATAGATCAACGAGGCGGCGCCGAGCACGCTCCGCAAGCCCGGCACGGTGGCCAGCGCCGCCCAGATCCCGCTGACCACCAGCAGCCCGACGCTCAGGTTGCCGAGCCACAGCCCAGCCACGTAGCGCAGCCCGGCCCGGTAGCCGAAACCCGAGCCCACGCCGGCCGCCGACAGCACGCCCGGGCCGGGCGTGATGATCAGGAAGAAAACGGCGGCGGCGAAACTGTGCATGCAGCATGTCCGGTGTCAGTGTGATTGCCGGCATCCGACCGGCGACGACCGCGAAAGGCCGACGCCCGGCTGCGGCGACGGCTACCGCCGGGCATCGGCCACGCTTCCCCGGCCAGCCGGTCCATGCGCCTGGCGGGTTTCACGTCAAGCTCCGCCAGACCGCCCGCGTCGTGGGCGGTCGGCGTCGCCTCGACGCGGTTCCGGACGTTGAACCATTCGGGATGGTGGTTGCGTTTCCCGGCGTGCATGGCGACGCGGGTCATCCGGCCGAACGCCTCGACGAAGTTGCCGAAGGTGAAGGTCCTGGTGACGGCGTCGCGGTCTCCGGCCGTTCGCCAGGCGGTGGCCAGCAACGCCGGCAGGCGCTCCGCGCGCCCGGCATCCGCAGGTCTTTCGGCCATTATCCCTCTCCCCGGGTCTTGCGGAACGGGCCATAGGCGGTCAGCACCTCGATCTCGTCGTCCACCGCGCGCCTCTCCGCGTCAAGATACTTGTCCACCGCTTCGCGGAAACCGGCGTCGGCGATCCAGTGCAAGGAGTAGACCGGCGCCGGCAGGTAACCGCGCGCCAGCTTGTGCGGCCCCTGCGCGCCCGCCTCGACCCGTGCCAGCCCGTGCTCGATGGCGAAGTCGATGGCGCGGTAGTAGCACATCTCGAAATGCAGCGCCGGGATGTCCCGCAGGCAGCCCCAGTAGCGACCGTAGAGGCAATCGCGGCCGAGAAAGTTCAGCGCCCCCGCCACCCAGCGGCCGTCGCTTTCGGCGAGAAAGAGCACGATGTCGTCGCGCATGGTCTGATGGATGATGTCGAAGAATTCGCGGGTCAGGTAGGGCGATCCCCATTTGCGGGCGCCGGTGTCCTGGTAGAACCGCCAGAAGGCATCCCAGTGCTCCGGTTTCAGCCCGTCGCCGCCGAAGCGGCGAACGGTGCAATCGGCGCTTGCCGCCCGGGCGCGTTCCTTGCGGATGTTCTTGCGCTTTCGCGACGAGAGATCGGCGAGGAAATCGTCAAAGTTCGCGTACCCGCGATTCCGCCAGTGGAACTGCTGCCCGGTACGCGGCGACAGCCCGATACGGCTGCCGAGTTCGTATTCCTCCTTGGTGCAGAACGTGATGTGGAGCGAGCTGAGACCGTTCTCCTCGGCCAGTTGCACGGCGCCCTGCAGGAGCGCGAGACGGGCAAGCTCGGTGTGTCCGGGTGCCGCCAGCAGGCGACGCCCCGACACCGGGGTGAACGGCACCGCGCCCTGCAGCTTCGGGTAATAACGCCCGCCGGCGTGCTCGTAGGCATGCGCCCAGTTGTGGTCGAAAACGTACTCACCCTGCGAATGAGCCTTGGCGTAGAGCGGCATGACGCCGATAATATTTGCGGCGCTGCGCGCGACCAGGTGTCTTGGCATCCAGCCGGTGCCGGCGCCGACCGAACCGCTGTCCTCCAGCGCCTTCAGAAAACGGTAGGTCGTGAACGGGTCGCTTGGAGCACCTTCCGCCGCCCCGGGGCAGGCGCAGCGATCCCACGCGGCGGCGTCGATCGCCGACAGGCCATCGAGCACCGATATCTCCACATGGGCGCCGCCATCCATCATGTTCAGTGGTTCCCCGGCATCGCTACGTTACCGGCATGAAGCCTTCGAACGTGATGTTGTCGGCAACGAGGCGGGCGGCGGCTTCCTCCTGTCTCGACCGGACGGTCCAGCACAGCACGTCCAGGCCGGCCGCCTTGGCGGCCGCTACGGGGCGGGCGGCGAGGTCGCGGTGGTGATGCGATATGAAGGCGGCGCCGACGCGGCGAAGATCGGGCATGCCGCGCAGTTCCGCGAGCCGGGGCGGGGGCACGTTGCTCCAGTGCTCGGCGGCGAACGGACCGGTGACCAGGCCGAGCGGCAGCGCCGGCGCGGCGTCGCGGACTGCCGCCACGGTGTGCGGGTTGAAGGACATGCAGGCGACCTGGCCTTCGTAGTCCGACAGGATATCGGCGACCCGCCGCTCCATGCGCCCGACATCGCGGCCGAGCCCGCCGTCCTGATCCTTCAGTTCGATCAGCAGCGGCGTCCTGCCCTCGACGAGTCCGAGGATTTCCGCCAGCGTCGGGATGGTACCGATACCGCCCTTCAGCGCGATCCGCCCGAGATCTGCGGCCATGTGCTCGTTGACCGGCCCGCTCTCGGCCGTCAGCCGGTCCAGATCGTTGTCGTGGAACACCATCGCTTCGCCGTCGCGCGACATCTGCACATCGAGTTCGATGCCGTACCCCGCGTTGCAGGCGGCGAGCATGGCCGCGCGGGAGTTTTCCGCGGCGCCGGTCCCGAGCCAGTGCAGCCCGCGATGCGCCAGCGGTCGAGAGAGGAATGCCGGCGGCAGGCGCCGCGCCTCAGGCAACCTGGAACACCCCTTCGACTTCGACGGCGACACCGAGCGGCAGCGACGACGAGCCGACGGCGGCGCGGGCGTGGCGCCCCTTGTCGCCGAAGACCTCGGCGAGCAGATCGGAGGCGCCGTTCACCACCTGTGGATGCTGGGTAAAATCCGGCGTCGAATTGACGAAACCGTTCAGCTTGACGACGCGCGTCACCCGGTCAAGCTGCCCGCCGGTGGCGGCATTGAGCTGGGCCAGCAGGCTGAGGGCGCAGGTGCGCGCGGCGGCGTAGCCCTCCTCGACGCTCATGTCCGCGCCGAGTTTCCCGGTGATGAAACCGCCCTCTCCCATCGACACCTGGCCCGAGACGAAGATCAGGTTTCCCGTCTGCACATAGGGCACGTAGTTGGCCGCAGGCGCCGGCGCGTCGGGCAGATCGAGGCCCAGGGACTTCAGCCTTTCGGCAACGCTCTGTGTCATGGCAACTCCTCCTCGGGGGGATTCGCTTCGCCCAAATCGTAGCCCCGCGGCGCCCGGAGGGGAACGGCAAAAGCCCGCCGAACCGGCAGCGGCACGGTGCGGAATTCCGCCACCCGAACACGTTCGCGTGAAAACCTGTCACCGGGAGGGCACAAACCAAGGCCGAGTGACAATCTCCGATGGTTTTCCTTGCCCGAAGACCTATATTGTGTGCGGGAATTTCTGCTCGCTACCACACTCGGTTTTATTATGACTTCAAACGTCACAATTCGCGCAGCCTTTTTGTTTCCCTGTCTGGTTCTGCTGGGGGCCTGCACGGTGAATCCGAACCCCGAACGGCTTGTGTTCGATCCCTACGAGCCGGCGAACCGGCAGGTCCACGAATTCAACAAGGGGGTGGACAAGGCGGTGGTGAAACCGGTGTCCCGGGTCTATGCCACGGTGACGCCGCAGCCGTTCAGGATGTTCGTCTCCAACGGTGTCAGGAACCTCTCGCAGCCGACCTACGCAATCAACCTTTTCCTGCAGGGAGATCTCCCCGGCGCTGCGCAGACCGTCAGCCGTTTCACCGTCAATACGATTTTCGGCGTCGGCGGGATCGCCGATCCGGCGACCGACATGGGGCTTTTTGAAAGACCGACGGATTTCGGCGAAACGCTTGCCGTCTGGGGCATCCCGCAGGGCGCCTATGTCGAACTGCCGCTGTTGGGGCCGAGCAGCGAGCGCGACGCCACCGGAAAGGTCGTCGATTACCTGACCAACCCGGTCTACGCCCTGGCAAACCAGGAACAGGCAAATTACCTGCTGGCCGGCCGGGGGCTCAAGCTGCTCGACGACCGGCAGCGGTTCGCGGCGGTAATCGACGCATTGCTCTACGAATCGGCTGACAGCTACACCGCGGCGCGGCTGGCCTATCTGCAGAACAAGAAGCACAGCCTGAAAGGCGAAACGCAACTGGAGGATCTGGAGGACCCCTATGCCGAATGACGTGAATATCCCGCGCCGGCGGCTTCTGGCGGGATCGGCCGGGCTGGCGGTATTTGCCGCCCTTCCGGCACAGGCCGTCGCAGTAACCACCGCGGAGGCGGAAGCCTACGTTGACAAGCTGGTTCGCGAGGTTCTTGCCGTGGTGAATTCGGGCCTTCCCGAAGCCACCGTTCTGAAGAAGTTCGGCCAGACATTCCGCCGCTACGGCGATGTTGCGATCATAGCCCGCAGTTCGCTCGGGGTAGCGTGGCGCCGCGCCACCCCTTCGCCGCGGTCCGCTTATACCGACGCTTTCAGCACCAAGATCCTCAACAAGTACGGCCGCCAGTTCTCCAGCTACCGGGGAGCGACGTTCACGATCACCGGATCGCGTGACTTCGGCCGGAAGGGCATTCTGGTGCAGTCCGAGGTCAAGCAGCGCGGCGAGGCGCCGTTCGAGATCGAATGGCAACTGAGCGACCGCAGCGGGTCGCTGAAGGTGTTCAACCTGATTGTCGAAGGGGTCTCGATGCTCAGCACCGCGCGCGAGGAGGTCGGTGTGATGCTGGAAAAACGCGGCGGCGACATCGACAAGCTGATCGCGCATCTGAAGGCCGCGGGCTGAGGCCGGGAACCCGCCCGGCGCCCTCAGTTCCGGCGCCGGGTTCCGAATATTCCGTCGAGCAGTTCCTCGACGATGTTTCGCGCCGCGCCTTCGATCTGGCGGTCAAGTTTCGACCGCCTGTCTTGCCGCCTTCGTCCGTCGAGGAAATTGTTGTCGGAGGCGAGATAATCGTCGGGCCGCACCATTGGCAACGGGCGCGGCGGGTGCCCCGCCTCCACCCTGGTCATGGTCTCGCGCCAAATCTCGGCCGGCAGGCCGCTGCCGGTGACGCCGGTCAGCGGCGTGTTGTCGTCGTAACCCATCCACACGCCGGCCACGTAATCCGCCGTGAATCCGATGAACCAGGCGTCGCGGGCGGCGGTTGTCGTGCCCGTCTTTCCCGCCACCTGCCGCCCGGGCAGGCGCGCCCGGCCGCCGCTTCCCTTCTCGACCACCTGGTTCATCATGTAGACGAGATAGCCGTCGGCGGTCTCGTTCATGACCCGGTAGCCTTCGGACCGGGTGGAACCCATCAGCACGTAGTCGTCGCCGCGCAGTTTCAGTTCTTCGATCCCGAAGGGCTTTGACAGACGTCCGCGGTTGAGAATCCCGGCATAGGCGCCGGTGAGTTCGAGAAGCGTGACCTCGGACGCGCCGAGGGCGATCGCCGGCCCGTCGGCCAGCGGCGATTCGATCCCGAAATCGCGCGCCAGCGCTTTCACCCGCTCGCGCCCGATTTCCTCGGAAACCCGGACAGCCACGGTGTTGATCGACCTTGCCATCGCCTCGGTCATGGTGACGAGGCCGAGATGCTGGCGCGTGTAGTTTTTCGGGCTCCACGGGCCGGAGCCGGGAATGTCTATGGTGATCGGGGCGTCCTCGACGAGGCTGAAGGGCGTGAAACCGGCCTCCAGCGCCGCGCCGTAGACGAACGGCTTGAACGCCGATCCGGGTTGGCGCAGCGCCTGGGTGGCGCGGTTGAACTGCCCGGCCGCCTGTCCGATGCGCCGCCCGCCGACCATCGCGCGCACGGCGCCGTCGGGCGACATCACGACAATCGCGGCCTGCGCGTTGGAGCCTTTCCTTACCTTGTTCTCGAACACGCTCACGAGAGCCTGTTCCGCCGCCTTCTGGATTTCCGGATCGAAGGTGGTGCGGATCTGCACGTCTTCGGTTGTCTCGCTGGTCAGGAAATCCGGGCCCGTCGACATCACCCAGTCCGCGAAATAGCCGCCGGCGCGCCGCGCGGCCGCCTGCGACAGGACCGCCGGATTTGCCCGCGCATCCCTGGCCTCGGCGGGCGACAGATATCCCTGTTCCTGCATCAGATCGACGATGATCCCGGCCCGGCGCTGTGAAACCGAGATATCGCGGGTCGGCGCATAGGTGGTGGGTGCCTTCAGGAGCCCGGCGAGCATCGCCGCCTCGGCGGCGTTCACCTCGCGCGCCGACTTGCCGAAATAGCGCCGGGAGGCGGCCTCGAAACCGTATGACCCGGCGCCGAGATAGGCCCGGTGGAGGTAGATCGAACGGATCTCGTCCTGCTTGTATTTCAGCTCCATCGCCAGGGCGATGGGGATTTCCTTGATCTTGCGTTCAAGCGTGCGGCCGCGGTCGAGGAAGACCATTTTCGCGACCTGCTGGGTTATCGTCGAGCCGCCCTGCACGAGCCGCCCGGCGCGGATGTTGTGCGCCATGGCACGCACGATGCCGCGCGGGTCGATCCCGAAATGGCTGTAGAAGCGCTTGTCCTCGGTCGCGATCACGGCGTTCTTGAGATGGGGCGAAATGGAGGTTGCCCGTATGTCTCCGCCGTACTGGTCTCCCCGCCAGGCGAAAACCTGGCTGTTGCGGTCCAGCAGGATTACCGATCCGCGGTCGCGGCCGTCGAGCAGGTCGCCCACCGCGGGCAATGTCAGGAAATAATAGGCGGTGGCGCCGAACAGGACAAGCGCGGTCACCCCCGCCGCCCGCAGCCCGGTCCACCAGATCAGTCGCAGGATGCCGCCGAATATCCAGCGAAACAGGCGGTGCAGCAGACCGTGCTTCGCAACCTTGCGCGGCTTGCGCCGCTTACCCTTGACCATTCCCGATCGCCTGCGTGTCTTTGCGACTTTGCCGCAGCATAGTCTGTTCCCGCGCGGATGTAGAGCGGATGTTTCTTCGCATGTGCAATATGTCAATAGTCCAATGATTAGTCAGTTCGTGTTCATTGCGCATACGTTATGCGCTTTCTGCCGATTCACAGCCGACACTCTGAGCATTCATGCGGCGAAAACACCCGTGACGACCCAATACTGCGTCACTGGGGCGACGGCTGGCAGGTTCGGCCACAGGGAAATCTACCGCGGCGCCGAATACGTCGTGAACTGCGTTCCGAAGGTCAAACTCGGGATGGTCGTGCCCGCCGGCAGTGCCCGGAATATCGTCGACGCTCGGACCGCCACCGCCAAGACCGGCAGGATCGGCGATATCAGCCGGATATTCGCCAACACCAACACGGGCGGCCGCCGGGGGCGCCATCGCGGTGCATCTCTGCGCCGGTATCCGGGGCACCTTCGCGGTGGTCCTGACCAACCCCGACGCGACGGTTTTCGGACAGGTGATCTCCATCGCCATCGTCGGTGCCTTCGTGTTCGCGGTTTCCTTCGCCATCTGGTCCATCCTGAAGGCGACCGTGGGCATCCGGGTCGACGGGGAGGCGGAGGTCAACGGGCTCGACATGACGGAACCGGGCATCAAGGCCTATGCGGAATTCGTTACGGGCTGAGGATTGCCTCTCCCACGGGGAATATCCCCAACTTGCCCGGGCAAATTCGTTCGGGAATTTTTTCGCGTCTGGGACGCCCTGAACAGGCAACGACCGTTGCGGGGGCCCAGCTTCGCCTTGGTCCCTCCGGAACCGGGAATTGCGGCGGGATCGCTTAGCATTTCCGGCCCCGCGCACGAGTTGCTGAGAATGGGTTGGGTCGGTGGCGGTGTGGCGCGCCGATCGGGGCGCTTGCGCGGGCGGCGGGTGTGAAGCAGGTGTGTGCACACGCGTGTGCATATAGCTAAGCCATTGATATAATTACATATTGAGTATTTCGGTGTGTGTGCATTTTAACCTTGATTTGCGGGCAGGCGGCGGCTCGGGACCCAGGCGTAGCCGTTTTCGCACAGGATCACGCATTCGCGCAGCCCGTGCGGCTTGTCCGTGGGCGGCTGCAGAAGGGTCGAGGCGTGCGGGTGCGCGGCGGCACGATCGGCGGCTGCGTCGGGATCGGTGTCGTAGATGCGGATTTCGATGCCGGCGCCGCGGGCGCCCGCCTCGGGCAGCAGCGAGGGCAGCGGGTGGGAATGGTAGGTGTGGTCGGCGTGCAGCTGAAAGACCTGCGCGCCGTAGGCGATGATGGCGAAATCGTCGTTCACCCTGTGCGCCTGCATGCCGAGCACCTCGACGAGGAAAGACGACAGGCCGGGCACGTCGCGCGCCAGAAGATTGATGCCGATACCGGAGAGCGAGCGGCCGAAATCGGCGGCATCCACGGTTTCAAAATCCATGCTCAAACCCCTTGTTCATGTTGCCGACACTTGAACCGCCCCTCTGCTCGTGTCAAATTTCATCATGGAAAAACACGAAATCAAAACCTGGGCGGAAAGCGCCGCCCGGCTGGTCGCCGTGGCGGCCGGCCGCGAGCAGGCGGACATGGTGATCCGCGGCGTGAAATGGGTCAATGTCCATTCGCGCGAGATTATCCCAGACAGCGATATCGCCATTGCCGACGGGCGGTTCGCCTTTTGCGGCGCGGATGCCTCGGCGATGATCGGGCCGGAGACGACGGTGATCGAAGGCGGGGGCCGTTACCTGATCCCCGGCCTGTGCGACGGGCACATGCACATCGAATCGGGCATGCTGACGGTGACCGAGTTCGCCCGCGCGGTGATGCCGCATGGCACCACCTCGATGTTCGTCGATCCCCACGAGGTCGCCAATGTGCTGGGCCTGAAGGGCGTGCGCGCCATGCACGACGAGGCGCTGGCGCAGCCGGTGAACGTGTTCGTGCAGATGCCTTCCTGCGCGCCCTCGGCGCCGGGGCTGGAGACCACCGGCGAGGAGCTGGGCCCCGAGGACGTGGCCGAGGCGATGACCTGGCCGAACATCGTCGGGCTCGGCGAGATGATGAACTTTCCCGGCGTTATCAATGGCGACGCCAAGATGCTGGGCGAGATCGCGGCTACCCAGAACGCGGGCAAGACGGTGGGCGGGCATTACGCCTCGCCCGATCTGGCGCTATTCCACGCCTACGCGGCCGGCGGCCCGGCGGACGACCACGAGGGCACGCGCGAGGAAGACGCCATCATGCGGGTGCGCCAGGGCATGCGGGCGATGCTGCGGCTGGGCTCTGCCTGGTACGACGTCAAGGCGCAGATCACGGCGGTGACCGAAAAGGGGCTGGACCCGCGCAACTTCATCCTCTGCACCGACGACTGCCATTCCGGCACCCTGGTGGGTGACGGCCACATGAACCGGGTGGTGCGCCACGCCATCGACTGCGGCTGCGAGCCGCTGGTGGCGCTGCAGATGGCCACCATCAACACCGCCACGCATTTCGGCATGGAGCGCGAGCTGGGCTCGATCGCGCCGGGGCGGCGGGCCGACGCCATCCTAACCTCGGATCTGCGGGCGCTGCCGATCGAGACGGTGATTGCCCGCGGCAGGGTCATCGCGCGCGGGGGCGTGCTGGAGGCGCCGATGCCGGGCTATCGCTGGCCCGAGGCGGCGCGGCACACGGTGAACATGGCGCGCGACCTGCTGCCGGGAGATTTCGACATTCCGGCGCGTGGCGCGAAAGTTCGCGCGCGGGTCATCGGGGTGGTCGAGAACCAGGCGCCGACGAAGGCGCTGGAGGCCGATCTGCCGGTGGAGAACGGGCTGGTGCTGATGGACCGCGAGCGCGACGTGGCGCAGATCGCGCTGGTCGAGCGGCACCGGGCCACCGGCGGGGTGACCAACGGGTTTGTCTCGGGCTTCCGCTACAACGTCGATTGTGCCGTGGCCTCCACCGTGGCGCATGACAGCCATCACATGATCG
Organism: Paracoccaceae bacterium; assembly: GCA_046757205.1. Taxonomy (GTDB): domain Bacteria; phylum Pseudomonadota; class Alphaproteobacteria; order Rhodobacterales; family Rhodobacteraceae; genus JBHHXR01. The sequence continues at coordinate 3,450 of JBHHXR010000053.1, read as the reverse complement.
TCGTCGGCACCTCGAAATCGGACATGGCGAAGGCGGCGAACCGGTTGCGCGAGGTCGGCGGCGGGGTGACGGTTTTCAGGGACGGCAAGGAACTGGCCTTGGTGGAACTGCCGATCGCCGGGCTGATGTCGGACGCGCCGGCGGCCGACGTGGCGGCCAAGGCCGACCGCATGGTGGCGGCGATGGCGGAATGCGGCTGCGATCTCAACAACGCCTACATGCAGCATTCGCTTCTGGCGCTGGTGGTGATACCGAGCCTGCGCATATCCGATCTCGGGCTGATCGACGTGGACCGATTCGAGAAGACCGGTCTTCTGGAGGTGGTGGAGGGATGAACGTGCTGAAACCGGGCGACCGGGAACCGCTGCCGCTGATCGAACCGCCCATGGGCGAGACGCGCCGCTTTACCGACGCGGCGGCGGCGGTCGAGCGGCTCAGGGCGCTTTACGACGAAGCGACCGGGTTCCTGCGCGATGCATTTTCCCGGGTGATGGCCGGGGAACCGGTCAAAGGGAGGTACCGCGCGTACTATCCGTCCATCTCGGTGACGACGACGAGTTTCGCCAAGGTCGACAGCCGCCTGTCCTTCGGCCATGTGATGGAGCCGGGGCACTACATGACGACGGTAACGCGGCCCGATCTGTTCGCCAACTACCTGACCCAGCAGATCGCGCTGCTGCTGGAAAACCACGGGGCGCCGGTGGAAATCGGCGTTTCCGATACGCCGATCCCGTTGCATTTCGCGATGCAGGAGGGCGCCCACGTGGAGGGCGCCATCGAGGACCGGCCCACCTGGCCGCTGCGCGACTATTTCGACGTGCCCGACCTGACCAGCACCAATGACGACATCGTCAACGGGCTGGCCCACCATCCCGACGGCGAAAACAGGCCGCTGGCGCCGTTCACCGCGCAGCGGGTGGACTATTCGCTGGCGCGCCTGTCGCATTACACGGCGACCAGCCCGACGCACTACCAGAACCACGTGCTGTTCACCAACTACCAGTTCTATGTCGACGAGTTCGTCGATTTCGCTCGCCGCGCCGTGGCGGACCCGTCCTCGGGCTACACGGCGCTGGTGCAGCCGGGCAACGTGGTGACGACGCGGGCAGGGACCGAGGGCGAACCGCCGTCAAAACAGCCGCAGATGCCGACCTTCCATCTGGTGCGCGACGACGGCCAGGGCATCACCATGGTCAATATCGGCATCGGCCCGTCCAACGCCAAGACCATTACCGACCATGTCGCCATCCTGCGGCCGCACGCCTGGCTGATGCTGGGCCACTGCGCGGGGCTGCGCAATTCGCAGTCGCTGGGCGACTATGTGCTGGCGCATGCCTATGTGCGCGAGGACCACGTGCTGGACGACGATCTGCCGACCTGGGTGCCGATCCCGGCGCTGGCGGAAATCCAGGTGGCGCTGGAGAACGCCGTGGCGGAAGTGACCAACCTGAAGGGCTACGAGCTGAAGAAGATCATGCGCACCGGTACTGTCGCCACCATCGACAACCGCAACTGGGAACTGCGCGACCAGTCCGGCCCGGTGCAGCGGCTGAGCCAGTCGAGGGCCATCGCGCTGGACATGGAGAGCGCCACCATCGCCGCCAACGGATACCGCTTCCGCGTTCCCTACGGCACGCTTCTTTGCGTCTCCGACAAACCGCTGCACGGCGAGTTGAAACTGCCGGGCATGGCGTCGGCCTTTTACAAGCGGCAGGTGGCGCAGCATCTGATGATCGGCATCCGGGCGCTGGAAACCCTGCGCGACATGCCGCTGGAGCGCTTGCACTCGCGCAAATTGCGTACTTTCGAGGAAACCGCCTTCCTGTAACCCGAAACCGGCGATAAATTGCGCGAAAAGCCACTAAAAAAGGTTTTTGCGGGCGATCTTCGATTGTCATCAAGCGTCGGTTCCGCTTTAGTTGCCGACATGAGCCCGCACGGGCTCTTTGGATACGGGGATAGCAAGAACCGAGAGTTCGCACAGGGAGCAAGGCATGACGAAAAAACCTATGACGAAATCGCAGTTGGTGGCAGCTTTGGCCGAGGCGACGGGCAGTGACAAGAAAACGGCTGGCGCCACGCTGGAGGCCCTGAGCGGAATTGTAACAAGCGAGGTGGCTGCGGGCGGCGCCGTCACGTTACCGGGCCTGGGCAAGTTCGCTTGCCGCGCGCGTCCTGCGCGGATGGTGCGCAACCCGGCCACCGGAGAGCAGATTCACAAGCCGGCCGACCGCGTGGCCAAGGTCACCATCGCCAAGGCGCTGAAGGACGTCATCAACGCCTGATCGGTCTGCGGAACAGGGTGCCGGACCGGACCGGTCCGGCAGGAAAACAGGCCGCCGCGCGCGGCCTGTTTGCGGTGCGGATGGATGGACGGGCTGCGCCGTCGCGGCAGGAACGCGATCCGGCGGAGACCCGCCGGTGCATTTGACGAAAAATTGATCAGACATTCAAATGTGTCTCACTGACATTTGCCGCCGGGCGGGCTAGCACGGCGGCATGCAATTGCTTCTGGCATATGGCGCGGGCCTGCTGACGCTCATCAACCCCTGCGTGTTGCCGGTGCTGCCGATCGTTCTGGCGTCGGGCATGCAGGCGGGGCGGCACGGACCGCTGGCGCTGGCCGCCGGCATGTCGGTGAGCTTCGTGGCGCTGGGCATGTTCGTCGCCACCGTCGGCTATTCCATCGGCCTCGACGCCGAGCGGATGGCGCAGATCGGCGCCTCGCTGATGATCGGCTTCGGGCTGGTTCTGCTGGTGCCACGGTTCAGCGCCGCGTTCGCCACCGCCACCGGCGGGCTGTCGGGCAGCGCCGACGCGCGGATGGGCCGGCTGGCGGGCAACACGCGCGGCCAGTTTCTGGGCGGCGCGCTGCTGGGCGCGGTGTGGTCGCCCTGTGTCGGCCCGACGCTGGGCGGCGCCATTTCACTGGCCAGCCAGGGCCAGAGCCTGTTGCGCGCGGCGGCGATCATGACCGGTTTCGCGCTCGGCGTTTCCACGGTCATGTTGCTTCTGGGTTATGGCACGCGCGAGGCCATAATGACGCGGCGCGACCGGATGCGGGCGATCGCGGAAAGGTCGAAACCGGTCATGGGCATCGTCTTCGCGGCCGTCGGCCTGATGATCCTGACCGGTGCGCAGTACACGATCGAGGGCTGGCTGCTGGATCGCATGCCGGTCTGGCTGCAGGATTTCTCCGTTTCAATCTGAAGGGTTTCGAGACATGAAAAGACGCACATTTCTGATTGCCGCAGCCGCCGTGGCGGCCCTGCCGGCTGTCGGTTTCGCGCAAGATGGCTTCGTCGAGTACGAGCCCGGCGTCATCAAACAGGCGCTGGCCACGGGCAAGGCGGTGCTGGTCGACTACTCCGCAACGTGGTGCGGCACCTGCAAGGCGCAGGAGCGGGCGATGGCGAAGCTGATGGCCGACAATCCCGCCTATGGCGAATC
>JBHHXR010000052.1:0-16192 GCA_046757205.1 Paracoccaceae bacterium | reverse complement strand
ATGTGCCGCGCGTGCTGACGCCGCAACTGCTGAGCGAAACCATACGGATAACCGACACCGCCCTCCGCTCGGATTTCGGCGTCGCCGCGCCGCGTCTGGCTGTTGCCGCTCTCAACCCGCATGCGGGCGAAGGGGGCAACATGGGGCGTGAGGAAATCGACTGGATCGGCGACTGTCTCGACCGGCTTCGCCGGGAGGGGCTGGACATCGCCGGGCCATCGCCGGCGGACACGATGTTTCACGCTTCGGCACGCGAAGCCTACGACGCGGCGATCTGCATGTACCACGATCAGGCGCTGATCCCGGTCAAGACACTGGACTTCGCCGGCGCCGTCAACATCACGTTGGGCCTGCCCTTCATAAGAACCTCTCCCGATCACGGTACGGCTTTCGACATCGCCGGCAAGCGGCGCGCCGATCCGCGTTCCCTGATCGCGTCGCTCCGGCTGGCCGCGGAAATGGCGGCGGCGCGGCGATCCTGCGATGACCGGTGACGGATTGCCGCCGCTGCGCGAGGTTATCGCCAAGCACGGGCTGTCGGCGCGCAGGTCCCTGGGCCAGAACTTTCTTCTCGATCTCAACCTGACGGCGAAGATTGCGCGCGCGGCGGGTTCGCTCGACGATCACGACATCCTGGAAATCGGCCCCGGCCCGGGCGGGCTCACTCGTGCCCTCTTGTGCGAGGGCGCGCGGAAAGTGGTTGCGGTCGAGCGGGACCCGCGCTGCCTGCCGGCGCTGGCGGAAATCGTCCGGCGCCACCCGGGAAGATTGCAGGTGGTCGAGGGCGACGCCCTGCGGACCGACGCCCTCCGGTACCTGACGCCGCCGGTCAGAATCGTCGCCAACCTGCCCTACAATATCGGAACGGAACTGCTTGTCGGGTGGCTCACGCCCGGGCGGTGGCCGCCGTTCTGGCAGAGCATGACATTGATGTTCCAAAGGGAAGTGGCGGAGCGGATCGTGGCCGGGCCCGGCTCAAAGGTCTACGGGCGGCTATCGCTCCTGGCGCAATGGCGCTGCGACGCGCGGATCGTGTTCGATATCCCGCCGCGCGCTTTCACCCCTCCGCCCAAGGTCACCTCGTCGGTCGTGCATCTTGAGCGCCTTTCCGCGCCCCGGTTCGAAGCCGAGGCCGCCACACTCGGCTCGATCACAGCAGCCGCATTCAATCAGCGTCGCAAGATGCTCCGGTCCAGTCTGCGCGGTATTCTCGACAACCCGGAGAAAGATCTTCGCGCCGCCGGAATCGACCCGGCCGAACGCGCGGAAAGGGTATCGCTGGAGGATTATTGCAGGCTCAGCCGGCTGGTTCGGCGACGACCGGCGTGAGCAGGTTATTCGGCAGCCGGCGTATCGGGCGCGGCGGTGGCTTGCGGTTCCGCGGCGCTGTCCTTGTTCTCTGCCTTGTCCACCCGCGGCCGGCGCTGCGACCGCCTGGGAACTGACTTCCGTGGCCGGGTGTTTTCCGGCGTATCCACCAGTCCGCCCGGTTCCGCCGGCGGCTGGTCACCGAAGGTCGTCATCGGCGATTCTTGCGCGGGCGCGGGCGCGAGCGCAACACCTTTCGATTCCGGCTGCGGATGGGCGTTCTGCACTGTCTCGTGCTGCGTCCTCTCCGCCTGTGCGCGTTCGGCCTGAAGGCGCTGCGCCTCGCTCAGCACCCGGCAGTAATGTTCCGAGTGTTGCAGAAAGTTCTCGCTGGCGACACGATCGCCGGAAAGCTGTGCGTCACGCGCAAGGTTGTTGTATTTCTCGATGATCTGTGCCGGCGTTCCGCGCACCTTACCCTCGGGTCCCGCGCTGTCAAAAACGCGATTGACGACGTTTCCCACATTGCGGCGGTTGCTGCTGTTCTTGTTTCTGGAACGCGACTTGTTTGACGGTCTCATAAGTGTCCTGACTTACCAATTTCCGGTCGATTGATTTCCTGTGCGGTAGTGGCTTGGCGCACGCGCCTGCGAGTACAGATCAGTTTATCTGGTTGTTCTCTGGATCCTGTCGGGACTAAGCAAAGTCATCCGAGCGACCGATGAGCCAACTTTACACCGCGAGGCCAGATCATGACAAGCAGAAAACCCGGCAAATCCCTTCAAAATCCCGCGTTGAACCGTCAACACGTGATATTATTGCACGATTTTCACTATCCGGTCCCTGCCATCCATGTCCTTTGACGCATGAACGGAGGGAAAACCCGCGGCGCGGAATATCCCGACAACCGGGCCGGATTGGTTGTGGCCGACCTCCAGCAGCGCAGTTCCCGCCGGCGCGAGGTGATCGCGCAATCCCGTCGCGATCGCCCGATAGGCATCGAGGCCGTCCTTGCCCGCCAGCAAGGCCAGCGGCGGTTCCCACAGCCGGACATCGGCCCCCAGCGCGGCATGTTCGGATTCCGAAACATAGGGAGGGTTCGATACCACGAGATCGAATTGACCGCCGACCTCGGCAAACCAGTCCGACCATATCAGGTCGAGCCGGTCGATCACGCCCAGCCGGGCCGCGTTTTCCCGCGCCACCTCAAGGGCGGTCCGCGAAACGTCAACAGCGACCGCCCTTGCATTCGGAAACTCCGCGAGCAGGGTAGCCGCGAGACAACCGCTGCCGGTACCCAAGTCGAGTATCCGGCGCGGTCTTGGGCCCGACAGAGCCTCTGCGATAATGGTTTCGGTTTCCGGGCGCGGGTCGAGCACGTCCGAAGATACGCGGAATTCCCGGCCCCAGAACTCGCGGTGGCCGATGATCTGCGAAACCGGTCTGCGCGCGCATCTCTGGGAAACGAATTCGCCGAAGGTCCTCGCTTCAACCGGGGACAATTGCCGTTCGAGACGCCCGGCAAGCGCCACCCGATCACAGCCGATGGCCCGCGAAAGCAGTATGCGCGCGTCCTGCGCCGCGCCGGGAATGCCGGCGCTTCGCAGTGTCTCCGTCGCGTGACCCAGCAGCTCCGAGACCGACCGGCTCATGGTTCCATCGCGGTCAGGCGTTCCGCCTGGTCGGCGGCCGTCAAGGCGTCGATGATCTCGTCGAGATCACCCTGCATGACCTGATCGAGCTTGTAGAGTGTCAGGTTGATCCGGTGGTCGGTCACGCGGCCCTGGGGAAAGTTGTAGGTTCGTATCCGCTCGGAGCGGTCGCCGGAACCGACTTGCCCCTTGCGGCTCGCGGCCCGGTCCCGTTCGGCCCTCTGGCGCTCCAGATCGTAGAGCCGGGAGCGCAGAACCTGCATGGCCTGCGCGCGGTTCTGGTGCTGCGACTTTTCCGAGCTGGTGACGACGATGCCTGTCGGGACATGGGTGATACGCACGGCGGAATCGGTCGTGTTGACGTGCTGGCCCCCGGCCCCCGAGGCGCGCATGGTGTCTATTCGGATGTCGGAAGGCGGGATTTCGATATCGACTTCCTCGGCCTCCGGCAGCACGGCCACGGTAGCCGCCGACGTATGAATCCGCCCGCCGGATTCGGTTGCCGGGACGCGCTGCACGCGATGGACGCCGGATTCGAACTTGAGCCGGGAGAAGACGTCCTTGCCACGGACCAGCGCCACGACCTCCTTGTAGCCGCCCAGCTCCGTAGGCGACTCGGAGATGACTTCCAGCCGCCAGTTCCGGGATTCGGAGAATTTCTGATACATCCGGAACAGATCGGCGGCAAACAGGGCCGCCTCCTCCCCGCCGGTTCCCGCCCGGATCTCGATGATGGCGGGCCTGGCGTCGGCGGCGTCGCGGGGAAGTATTGCCAGTCTCACCGCCTGCTCGGCGGCGGGGAGTTGCCGTTCCAGGGAGGCAAGCTCTTCCTGTGCGAGCGTATGCATTTCCGGGTCTTCCAGCAGCGCGCGCGCCTCGTCGATGCGGTGGCGGAGCTGCCTGTAGGCGGTCACGCTTTCCGCCACGGGTTTCAGTTCGGCGTATTCGCGCGACAGACGGGCCAGTTCCCCGACATCCGGTCCTTCGGCAAGCCGCGCCTCGACGAAGGCAAACCGCTGCTCGATCTGGTCAAGTTTTTCGGTGGGGATCATTACACTCACATGTGCCGGGGGACGGTTTCAAACAAGAGGCCGAGCTGCGGCGTACAGGTTTCTGCCGGCGTCCGGGCTACTGGCCGGTGTCGGTCGCCGCGTCTTCCTGACCATCCGGATTCTGCGAGCCCGTGCCCGCCGCGGCGCCGTCGGAAGTCGCGGCGGCACCGCCAGGTTCCTCGGCCGTTTCGGGCGGGGAGGTCGGCGTTTCCACTTCCTTGATCGGCTCAACCTCGAAGGAACCCAGGGTCGCCAGCCAGCCGCGGACCCGTTTTTCGTTTACGCCCATGTCACCATAACCGAATCGCGAACGCGAGAAGACGGCGATCGTCGAGCGGTCGTCGGCCAGCGGGACAAGCTTGACGCTGATATAGTCCGGTATACGCAGCGTCGGGGTTCTCTGGACGTAGGTCATCCACAGATTGTCCGGTGATCCTGCAATCCGCTCCGCGTAAAGCTGAGCGAGAACGAAATCGTCGAGCGCCTGAGCCAGCACTTCGGCGGACGCGCCGTAAACCGGCGCCTCGGCGTCGGGCGGGAATTTCGACATCGCGGCAGGGGCGACGCGGAAACCGTTCGGCGTCGGCTGGGGCGGGGCGGTCAGGGGGTCGACGTGCCAGACCGCCGGGTCGTGTTCGGCGTACAGGACGCGATACGCCAGGAATCCGAAACCGGCGGCGAAAATCAGCAGAATGAGAATGAGCATACTACGCATGTTCACTGAGCCGCGTTGCCCGCCGCCTCCTTGTCCGCGTCAATCTGTGCCGCCCTCTGCTCGACGAGGCCAACGATGTGATCGACAAGATCCCCGTTCGCCAGTTTGTGATCCTGCTTTCCGGATACATAAACCATACCGGAACCGGCGCCGCCACCGGTAAATCCTATGTCGGTCATCAGCGCTTCGCCCGGTCCGTTGACCACACAGCCGATGATGGAAAGCGTCATCGGCGTCTGAATATGGGCAAGCCTCTCCTCCAGAATGGCAACCGTGGCGATGACGTCGAAGCCCTGGCGCGCGCAGGACGGGCAGGAAATGATGTTCACGCCGCGATGACGCAGCCCGAGCGCCTTCAGTATTTCGAAACCGGCCCGCACCTCTTCCACCGGATCGGCGGAAAGCGAGACGCGGATGGTGTCGCCGATCCCCTGCCACAGCAGGTGCCCCAGTCCGATCGCCGACTTGATGGTACCGGGCACCAGACCGCCGGCCTCGGTGATGCCCAGGTGGATCGGCGCGTCGGTCGCTTCGGCAAGAGACCGGTACGCGGCGGCGGCCAGGAAGACATCGGAAGCCTTGACCGAAATCTTGAAGTCGGGGAAATCGTTGTCCTCCAGGATGCGGATATGGTTCAGGCCGCTCTCCACCATCGCCTCGGGGCACGGTTCGCCGTATTTTTCCAGCAGTTTCTTCTCCAGCGAACCGGCGTTGACACCGATCCTGATCGAACAGCCGTGGTCTCGCGCGGCGGACACGACTTCCCGCACACGCTGCGCCGATCCGATATTGCCGGGGTTGATACGCAGACAGGCGGCACCCGCCCTGGCCGCCTCGACGGCGCGTTTGTAGTGGAAATGAATGTCGGCGACCAGCGGAACCGGGCTGGCCCTGACAATCGCCGGCATCGCGGCAGTCGAAGCTTCGTCAGGGCACGACACCCGGACGATATCGGCTCCAGCCTCGGCGCAGCGGCGTATCTGCGCGATGGTCGCGGCCGCATCCGCGGTGATCGTGTTGGTCATCGTCTGAACGGAAATCGGATTGCCGCCGCCAACCGGAACGGCGCCGACATATACCGTCCGGCTCTTTCGCCGGTAGATGTTGCGCCACGGACGAACCGGGTTGATTGTCATGTCGGGCTCGTGGATATGCTGAAATCGTTTCCGCTATAGTGAATTTGCCGTGGCAAGTCACGCCGCAGCCGGACGCGCCTAGTTTCCGGCTTGGCCGCCGGCGGTATTTTCGGCGACCGGAGCGGGCGGAACAGCCTCGGGAATATCGGCAACCGGATAACTTCCGGTGACGTCGGGCGCGGCGAGCGAAACTTTCTTGGCGACACGCGTCCCGGTACCAACCGGGCCGTAGACCTTGCGGTCCACAAGAATGAAGACCGACCCGGAATTGCCGGCGCGCAGAAGTGGTGCCTCCACATCCTCCGGCAACTCATATGATTCGCCTTTTTCCAGAATTTTCTCGAACAACACGGAGCCGTCGGCGAAATAGACGCGTACCCACGCCGCATTGCTTGCATAGATCCGGACCCTTGGCGTCGTCACCCGTTCGGTGACCTGAGGCTCGTCAATTTCCTCGACCGCCGTCACTTCCGTCTCTTCCGGCACGGGATCAGCCGGCACGATTTCGGGAACCGGCGGGAGGACAAGGCCCTCTTTTTCGGGGTCAATGTTTACGATCGGGCCGTCGAGCGGTTCGAAGATCGGCTTGGGAAGCGTCTGCGGGCGTATCAGGCGGTCCACCAGCGCGGCCTCGCGGTTTGTGTCCATGCCGGAGCCCGAACTCCCGCCTTCGGGCGCTCCCGGCACCGTTACCTCGGACACCAGTATGGGCGACTGGTCCACCGGTGAAAGCTCGACGCGCTGAATACTCTGAACCATCTTCCATCCGGCGAAGCCGAGCCCGCCGGCCAAAACGACGAGAACCATTACCGAGCCGATACCGGCAAGCGACATCCGGTTCAGGACACCGCCGGGCACGGCCGCTCCTTTCATCCGCTTGCTCAGAAGCGGGTCATCCCTTTCCAGCCGGACCGGGCCGATTGGCGCGACGGTCTTTCCATCATCCCTCTTGGCAGGGGCGTAGGCCGCGTTCACGCCGACGAAATTGCTTTCCTCGCAGAACCGCCGGTAAATGCCGTCGGAATCCAGGCCGAGATAGCGCGCATAGGATCTAACATATCCGGCGACGAAACTCCGGTTCGGAAAAACCGAGTAGTCGCATTCCTCTATGGCGGCGATATAGGAGGCCTTGATCCGCAATTCCCGTTGCACGTCAAGCAGGGATTTTCCGAGCGTCGCCCGCTCGCCGCGCAACTCGTCGCCGAGGCGGACCTCATAGGAATCGTACCCTCGAAGCTCCGTTATCCGTGGAGTATCCACCATGGAGTTGCCTCGAAACCCCTCATTCCGCTGCCCCCGGTCATCTACGGGCGGTTCCGAATCGCAACCGCGCCTTGCTTGGATACTGCAACGCTACCATCATTCGGCGCAATTGTGGTTTTTTTGTGAATCTGCGGGCCTATGACGCCAGCTCTTGCCGGTTCAGTTCGCATTGTGACCAAAGCATGTCAAGCGCTTCCAGCAAGTGCTCCATCATGGCCATGTCGTGCACCGGCGACGGCGTGAACCGCAGCCGTTCGGTGCCGCGCGGAACGGTCGGGTAGTTTATCGGCTGGACGTAAATTCCCCAGTCGTTCAGCAGCATGTCCGACAACATCTTGCATTTCACCGGATTGCCGACGCGGAGCGGGATTATGTGGCTCCGGTTTTCCATGACAGGAAGCCCGAGACGCGCCATGCGGCGTTTCAGTTCCGCCGCCTTCGCCTGGTGCGCCGCGCGCAGGTCCGGATGCGCCTTGAGGTAACGGACCGACGCGGTCGCGCCCGCGGCGATCGCCGGGGGCAGCGATGTCGTGAAGATGAACCCCGGGGCGTAGGACCGGATCGCGTCGACCATCTTTGCCGAGGCCGCCACATAACCGCCCATGACGCCGAACGCCTTGCCCAGGGTTCCGTTTACGATGTCGATCCTGTCGAGAAGCCCGTCGCGCTCCGCCACGCCGCCGCCGCGCGGGCCGTACATTCCAACGGCGTGGACCTCGTCGAGATAGGTCAGGGCGCCGAACTCTTCCGCGAGTTCGCAAACCTCCTCGATGGGGCCGAAATCGCCGTCCATGGAATACACCGATTCGAAGGCGATCAGTTTCGGTGCGGCCGGGTCGAGCGCTTCGAGCATCGCTCGCAAATGCGCCGTGTCGTTGTGGCGCCAGATTCTTTTTTCGCATTTGCCGTGGCGGATTCCCTCGATCATCGAGGCGTGGTTCAGTTCGTCGGACAGGATGACCAGCCCGGGGAAGAGCCGCGGCAGAACGGCAAGCGTCGACTCGTTGGCGATATAGGCCGAGGTGAAGAGCAGCGCCGCTTCCTTGTCGTGGAGGTCGGCAAGTTCGGCTTCCAACTCCCGGTGATATGTCGTCGTCCCGGAAATATTTCTCGTTCCGCCGGATCCCGCTCCCGAGGTGTCCAGCGCGGACCGGATGGCGCCGATAACCGCCGCGTTCTGGCCCATGCCGAGATAATCGTTGCCGCACCAGACGACGATCTCCTGCTCGGCGCCGTCGGGCCGCTGCCAGGTGGCGCGCGGAAACTGCCCGGCGTGGCGCCTGATATCCATGAAAACACGGTAGCGCCCTTCCTCGTGAAGTGCGTCCAGGGCGGTGTCGAGCTTGTCTGAATAGTTCATCTCATACTCTTGGTCTGATTGCGGCGGTCGCAGCAATTGCCGGCGGCGGGTTCTGCGGGCGGGTTTCAGGACATCCTCTTGCCAACGACGGGAAACGGGTTTGCAGGATACTCGGAACCAAACCCGGCACGACCGACAATCTATTATTTACAGGTCCCTAATCACCGTCGCAAAACGACGCAGCGTCAGTAGAGTGCCAGTGAAACGGAAAATCAACCGCGCCGGCGGGGCTGCCGCGCGCGGCGTGATTGTTCTGCAAGAACTTCCACAACAGGCGCTATCCTGCTGTTTTCAATAAATATATCTGATCTCTTCCGTCCAGAAGCGTTCGAGCTTCTTGAGCGATCGGTTGATTTCCGCCACCTCTGAGCCGTTCACAATTTGTTTAGCGGCGAGCCTTTCGCTGTGGCGGCTGAACAAATCGCCGACGATTCGCCGGATGCCCTGGCCCTTCTCCGTGAGCCTTACCCTGACTGCGCGCCTGTCCACTTCCGAGCGCTGGTGACTCATGTACCCCGACTCGACAAGCTTCTTCAGGTTGTAGGAAACATTGGACCCCTGGTAATAGCCACGGGTCTTCAATTCGCCGGCCGACACTTCGTTGCTGCCCACATTGAACAGCAGAAGGGCCTGGACCGCATTGATGTCGAGAAGACCCAACCGTTCGAACTCGTCCTTCACGACATCGAGAAGCAGGCGGTGCAGACGTTCCACCAGCCCCAGCGTGTCACGGTAGGTCCGCTGAAACCCGTCATCATCCGCTGCTTCGGCCGGAGCGGTCACGGCAGCCTGAATCGTCATCTCTCGCCTCCGCCTGAAAGGTGCAGTGTCGAGGATTGACGAAAAATTCAAACAACAGGTTAAGCCCGGACGGCGCCGTCCTGGCTACCGTGCGATCGGGAGTGAAACCGGCGGATTGTTTCGAGGATATTCCCGTGCCTGTCCGGCGCCGGCGATCTCTCGCAATACCATTGGTACAGATCAGGGTCGTTTTCCAGCAGCAGCGCGTCATAGGCGTCAACTTCCGAAGGCGCCAGCGTTTCAAGGCAGCCGTCGGCGAATGGTCCAAGGATCATGTCCATTTCCTTGGTGCCGCGGCGCCAACTGCGGATCCTCAGCCTCTTCAACCGAGCCGCCCGGCCTTCATCGCGCATCAGGCAACCATGGCCCGCAGGCGTTTTTCAAGTCGGCCCATTCGCTCGTTCAGATTGCGGTATTCGTTTCGGATGCTGCGCAATTCGCCGAGGCATTCCCTCAGATCCGCACCTTCGCCCGTGTCGAGAGCGGGTTCCAGATCTCCGCCCTCGCCGCTCATCAGCCAGATGATGGAAACATTCAGGACACCTGCCAGCATCTGCAGCTTGTTCGCCCTGGGTTCGGAACGGTCTTCCTCCCAGCTCTGGAGCGATTTCGTCTTGACGCCGAGTTTGCGGGCCAGCCGCTCCTGCGAAAGGCCAAGCCGTTCGCGCGCGGCCGCGACGCGGTCACCGAAGGTGGCGACTTCGTTCGAATAGGCGTCCGGAAACGGTTCGCCCTCGGCAATCTGCTCTTCATGCATGTGCTTCTCCGGTTCTTCGGATTTGCCCGTCCAACTTGAACGTGTTCGGCAGGCAAATTAAGACGGCTGGCGCAGCCCTTCATTTCCCGGAGCGACATATGCCAATTATTGCCGACAAGCTAGCGCGAATAAGGCCCTCGCCGACTATCGCGGTATCAACCCTTGCTCGGGACCTGGCGGCGGCGGGAAAGGATGTGATCGGTCTGGGCGCCGGGGAGCCCGATTTCGACACGCCCGACAACGTCAAGGCTGCGGCGGTGGCAGCCATCGACGCCGGCAAGACGAAGTATACCGCGCCGGATGGTATCGCCGAACTGAAGGCGGCAATCTCGGAAAAATTCCGCAGGGACAACAATCTGGACTACGAACCCGGTCAGATATCGGTGGCGGCCGGGGGCAAGCAAATTCTTTTCAACGCCCTGATGGCGACGCTGAACAAGGGCGACGAGGTGATCATCCCGGCCCCCTACTGGGTCAGCTATCCCGACATGGTCCTTCTCGCCGGTGGGACGCCGGTCACCGTCCCTTCCTCGATCGCCTCCGGATACAAGGTTTCCGCCGGGCAGCTTGAGGCGGCGATCACGCCGCGGACCAAGTGGTTGATCCTGAATTCCCCGTCGAATCCCACCGGCGCGGTTTATTCGCCACGGGAGATCAAGCGGCTCGCCGACGTGCTTGAGGCGCATCCGCAGGTCTGGGTGATGACCGATGACATTTACGAGCATATCGTGTTCCCGCCGGCGCAATTCCGCACGCCCGCGGAAATCTCGCCCGCGCTCCGCGGGCGGACGTTGACGTGCAACGGCGTCTCCAAGGCCTATGCGATGACCGGCTGGCGCATCGGTTACGCGGCCGGCCCGGAGCCCCTGATTGCCGCCATGCGCAAGATCCAGAGCCAGTCGACCACCAATCCCTGCTCGATCAGCCAGTGGGCCGCGGTGGAGGCCCTGCGCGGACCGCAGGGCTTCATCGACACCAGCCGCGAAGTGTTTCGGAGGCGCCGCGACCTGGTGGTCGGGATGCTGAACGACGCGCCCGGGATAGACTGTCCGCTTCCCGACGGGGCGTTCTACGTCTATCCCTCCATCGACCGATGCATCGGCCGCACGACGCCGGGCGGCAGAAAGATCGGGAACGACGAGGATTTTGCCCTCGCCCTGCTGGAAGAGGCGGGGGTCGCGGTGGTCTTCGGTGGCGCCTTCGGCCTGTCGCCGAACTTCCGGATAAGCTATGCAACATCGGACGACAGGCTAGAGGAAGCCTGCATGCGCTTGGGAAAGTTCTGCAGGGCGTTGTCATGACCTTGGAAGCACCGCCAGACCTGTATTTCCGGCTCCGCGAGAACGGAGCCACGGTTTTCCGGATCGGCGGGCAGAACCGGATGCGGCGCCTGGAAATGACGCAGATCGCTTCGGTCAATATTCGCACGGGCGCGATCAAGCCGCACGGCAAGGAACAACCGGATGAAGCCGAGAGCACGAAGATAGCGGCCTGGGTGGCCGAACGCCGGCTGATCCTGCGCCGTCGCGAGGACGACGAAATCGCCCAGTTGATCGAGCGGATCACTCTGGCGGCACACTGGGCACTGTCGCGGGCAACCGACGAGCAGATCGCCGAGGCAGCGCCGTCGCTGTTATTGGCGATGCACGATCTCCGGGGCGTGCTTGTCCGCAAACACGCCGACAAACTGAAACGCGGAGCGGATGCAGGCGGAGACGCGCCCTAGCCGCCGCCCCGGGCCCGGAGATTCTCGGGCAACCAGGTGGCCAGATCCGGAAACAGGACCAGCACGCCGACCATCACCACCATGATCAGGAACATCGGCAACGCCGTTCTGGCGATGTAGCCCATGCCATGGCGTGTGATGCCCTGCATGACGAACAGGTTGAACCCAATGGGCGGTGTGATCTGCGCCATCTCGACCACCACGACGATGAATATGCCGAACCAGATAACGTCGATCCCGGCCTGCCGGATCATCGGTTCCACCACCGCCATCGTCAGCACCACCGATGAAATGCCGTCAAGGAACATGCCGATTACGATGTAGAACAACGTCAGCGCCGCGATCAGCGCGACATTGGACAAGCCCAGCTCGGCGATGAACTGGGCCAGCGAGCGGGGCAGCCCGGTGAACCCCATCGACAGCGACAGGAATTTCGCGCCCATCAGTATCAGCGCGATCATCGCCGAGGTGCGGGTAGCGCCCATCAGGCTTTCGCGGAAGGTCCTGAACGTCAGCGATTTCTGCGACGCCGCCAGCACCAGCGCCCCGATCACGCCGAAAGCGGCGGCTTCGGTCGCCGTCGCCCATCCCAGATACATCGACCCGATTACCAGCAGCACCAGCAGCACCACCGGAATAAGAAACCTGGAATTCCACAGTTTCTGGCGAATGCTCATGAATGGCTCGGGCCTTGGCCGCTCGTGGGGGCGCGCGAAATGCCAGCCCACGATATAAAGCATGAACATGCCCGCAAGGACGAGGCCGGGCAGGATGCCGGCCATGAAAAGCTGGGTGATGGATTCGTTGATGGTGACGCCGTAGACGATCAGCGTCAGCGACGGCGGGATCATCAGGCCGAGCGTGGCCGAACCCGCCAGCGTGCCGATGGTCATGAATTCCGGATAGCCGCGCTTGCGCAATTCGGGAATCGACATCTTGCCGACCGTTGTCAACGTCGCCGCTGAAGATCCTGATACCGCGGCAAAAATCGTGCAACCAACAACATTCGTGTGCAGCAGGCCGCCGGGCAGCCGCGCCAGCCAGGGCGCCAGCCCGCGGAACATGTCCTCGCTCAGCCGGGTGCGGTAAAGTATCTCGCCCATCCAGATGAACAGCGGCAGCGCGGTCAACGTCCACGACGAAGAAGAGGTCCAGATCACGGTGATCATCGCGTCGCCGGCGGGCCGTGAGGTGAACATCACCATGCCCACATAGGCCACGCCCATCAGCGCCAGGCCGACCCAGACGCCGGTGCCGAGCAAGAGGAACAGGACGAAGAGAAAGACAACCGTCAGCGTAAACTGGTCCATCGCCCTACTCCGCCCGCTCTGTCAGGTCGGGTTCGGCGACGCCGGTGTGTCCGGTAAGCAAGATGCGAACGAGATGATCCCACAACGCGATCGCCAGGAGCACCGTTCCGATCGACATCGCGATCTGCGGAATCCACAGCGGCATCCTGTCCTGCCCCTGGCTGATATCATGCAGCTTCGACGACCAGTAGTTCGCCTTGATGCCGTAGCGGGCGAAATAGGTGGCTGTGACGGCTCCGATACCGTAGCACCAGATCTCGCCGTAGCGCCGGTGCCGCCCGAGCGCCGCCAGCATCAGCGACACCCGGATATGCCCGCCGTGATTGAGCGTATGCGCGAGCGCGAAAAAAGACGCCGAGGCCATGAAGTAACCGGCGTAGCTGGTGGCGCCGGGAAACACGTTGCCGGTCCACCGGGCGATCATCTGCGCCACGATAGTGAGCAGGATGGCAATCAGGAAAAACGCCGCAATCACGCCCCCGATGTCGTAGAGTGTGTCCAGGACACGGCGGATCAGTCGCAGCATGAGAGCCTCCTGTCACCAGACGCATCCCGGAGATGTGCCCCGGGATGCGCCCTTTCTCATGGATCGCAAGATTACTTGGCCTTGTAGGCCTTGATGATCGCGGCACCGGTTTCACCGGCCGCCTTGGCCCACTCGTCGGCCATGGTGGCGCCAATAGCCGCGAGATCGGCCTTCAACTGGTCGCCCGGCGGCTGCACCTTCATGCCATTGGCGGCAAGCTGCTGGAGATACCAGCCGGTCAGTTCGCGCGAACGCGTGGTGCCGGCGGCCTGCGCCATCAGCGCCGCCGATTTCAGGCAGTTCTGCTGCTGCGCGCTGAGGCCGTTATAGGCGTCCTTGTTGACGAACACGTAGTTGCGCGGAAGCCACGCCTGAGCGTCGTAGAAATGGCTGAGCTGTTCCCATACCTTCCGGTCATAACCTGTTGAGCCGGAGGAAATAAACGCCTCGGCAACGCCGGTGGAGAGCGCCTGGCTCAGTTCGGCGGCCTCGATCTGAACGGGCAGCATCTTTGCAAGTTCCGCAAGCCGTGCGGTCGCTGCGTTGTAGGCCCGGAACTTGATGCCGGCCATGTCTGCAACGCTATTGATTTCCTTCTTGAAGTACAGCCCCTGCGGCGGCCACGGAACCGAATAGAGTAGCACGAGGTTCTGGTCGTCCAGTATCTCGCTCAAGGTTTCTTTCGCGGCGTCCCAGAGCTTGTCAGAGTCCTCGAACGAGGTTGCCAGGAAGGGCACCGAGTCGATCCCGAAAATCGGGTTTTCGTTGGCGTGCGCGGACAGCAGCCGCTCGCCGATGGGCGCCTGGCCGGTCTGTACCGCGCGTTTGATGTCGGAGCCGGAGAACAGCGAGCCGCCGCCGTGTACCGTCAGCGTCAGGTCGCCGCCGGTGCAGACGCCTACCGCCTCGGCGAAGAGCTTGCCGTTTTGCGTGTGGAAGTTGCCGTCGGCATAGGCCATCGGCATATCCCAGTTCTCGGCCTGGGCGACGCCTGCCGCCAGCACCATCGCCGCCGACAATCCCAAGATCTTCTTCATGTTATCCTCCCATTGGTGAAAGTTGATCTTCCGGTATTCACTCACGCTCGCCTGTGGCTGGTTGCCTGTCAAGCGATCCGCCTGCCTGTTTCACCGAAACTTCGGCTTTTTCGCGACTTTTCCCGTGCCTTGAGAATCTTTCGACCGCGTAGGGCGCGAGATCGACATTCGTTTTGCGGCCGCTCGCCAGGTCGGCGATGATGCGCCCGACCCGCGGGCCGATGGTCAGGCCGATGTGCTGCGAACCGAACGCGCAGATGACACCCTCCGCGCCCGGTACCGGGCCGAGCACCGGCAGGCTGTCTGATGTCGAAGGCCGGTGCCCCATCCATGGTTCCTCCTCCTGCCACCGGAGCTTGGGGTAGACGGCCGCTATCTGCCGGCGAAGCAGATCGGTCGGCGCCGCCGAAGGGCCCGCTCCCAGCCCCCCGTATTCCACGATCCCGGCCAGCCGCACGCTCTGTTCCATCGGCGTGATGACGAATTTCGCCTCCGCCACCATATACGGGATCGGCGGTTTGAACGAGGGCGACCCGAGTTCCAGGTGATAGCCGCGTTCGCTCTCCATGTTGACGTCATGACCGAGCTTTCCGGCGATTTCCCTCGACCAGACGCCGGCGGCGAGCACGACCTTGTCCGCCTCGCGGACGGCGCCGCCGGCAAGCGTCACGCGAACCGGATTTCCCGGCTGGATGTCGGCAACCTCGCCGCGTTCCAACACGCCGCCCGCCTGGGCGAAATACCGCGCCAGCGCGGCGACATACTCGCCGGGCGACGAAATCCAGCCGTGGTCACGGAATATCGCGCCGAACCGGTACTGCTCACTCAGGTTCGGGTCGAGATTACGCAACGCGTCGCCGTCCCTCTCTTCGCAGTCGAGGCCCTGTGAACGGCGAAGTTCGAATCCCAGGGCGTCGCCGAGGAAGCCCTTCCGCGTCCGGTAGAGATAGCAGTATTCGCCTGTCTTGATGAATCTTTCCGCCCCGGTTCCTTTCGCCAAAGTGAGATGCTGATCGACGGAGTCGAGTGTCAGGGAGGCCAGCGCCGCGACGATTTCGCGCAATCTTTTTCTGCGTCCGCTGAGCAGAAACGGTACGAGCCAGGGCAGCAGCCGCGGGAGATAGGACCAGCGCATGAACAGTGGCGAATCCGAATCCAGCAGCATTTTCGGGGCCTTGGCGAGCAGCCCCGGGACCGCCACGGGCACCACCGCGCAGCGCGCAATGATACCGCCGTTGCCATACGACGCCTGTGCCGGATCGCCGGGATCCACCCGGTCGATCAGCGTCACTTTCCAGCCATCGCGTCGCAGATGTTCGGCTACGGATATGCCGGTGATCCCTGCGCCCACGACAATTGCCGAGCGTTCCATCACGCCACCCACTCACTGACCGGTGCCGCGGCATCCTGCAGTGGCTGCGATATTACATCAACCAGCGACGGCCCGTCATGACGTAATGCCGCAGCGAGGTCGCGCTCCAGCGTTGCCGGATCGTCAACGGTCCACGCCTTGACACCGTAGGCACGCGCCACGGCGGCATGGTCGGTG
>JBHHXR010000051.1:0-16208 GCA_046757205.1 Paracoccaceae bacterium | reverse complement strand
GCTGCCACCCCCCCGGCCGCGGGCCCCCCGCCGCCGGGGCCCGCGCCCGTGGGCTCCACCCGTTCGGGCCTGAAACGCTCCGCAGGAGCGTTTCCGCGACGGCTCCCGCCCCCCACACGGGGCGCCGCTTTGCAGTTCGGCAAATAATCAAGATGCGTCAAAAGGTTACGCCGTCTCGTCCGGCACCGGTCGAAGCGGCGTCTCCCAATGTCAGGCGCTGCGCCGTCGCCGCCGGCCTTCGCGGCCGGCGCGGGCGCCGACCGGGGGCGCTCCTTCCACCGCAGGCGCCTTGTTGTGCCTGATCCACTGCGCCCCATGCGGGTCCTTGTTCATCAGCAGGTTGGCGGCGCGGACCGCCTCCATTTCCTGCGGGCGCACCGGGTTCATGATCGCCGATGTCATCCCGGCGGTAATTGCCATCGGCAGGAAAGCGGCGTTTATGCCATGCCGGTTCGGCAGGCCGAAGCTTATGTTCGAGGCGCCGCAGGTGGTGTTGACACCCAGTTCATTTCGCAGGCGCCGAACCAGGGCGAAGACCTGCTGGCCGGCCGTGGCCATGGCGCCGATGGGCATGACCAGCGGGTCCACCACGATGTCGTTCGCCGCGATCCCGTAATCCGCGGCGCGTTCGACGATCTTTCTTGCGACCGCGAAGCGGACATCGGGATCTTCGGAAATGCCCGAATCGTCGTTTGAAATAGCCACGACCGGGACGTTGTACTTCTTTGCCAGCGGCAGCACGGTTTCCATCCGCTCTTCCTCGCCGGTGACGGAGTTGAGCAGCGGCCGGCCCTCGCAGGCCTCGAGGCCCGCTTCCAGTGCGCCCGGAACGCTCGAATCGATGCACAGCGGTACGTTGACGAGACCCTGCACCATCTCGATCATCCTGCGCATCAACGGCGGTTCCGTGACGTTGGGATCGGGGTTGGAATTGTAGACCACCCCGGCGTTTACATCGAGCATGGTGGCGCCGCACGCCACCTGTTCCAGCGCGTCCTTTTCGACCGTCGAGAAATCTTCGGCTTCCAGCTCGGTGGCGAGTTTCTTGCGTCCGGTCGGGTTGATCCGCTCTCCGATCACGCAAAACGGTTCGTCAAAGCCGATGATCGCGGTCTTTGTCCTGGACTCAACTACAGTACGTGTCATTCCGGGGATGGTCCTTTGTTTCAGGCCCGCGCCGCGCTGCCTTTCGCGGGGTGGAGGCGTTCACCGACATAATCGGTGGTCTTGGCTATTCCGCCGAGCGGGAAGAAGTGGACTTTTTCGATGTTGGATTCGGGATGCGCGGCATTGTAGGCCGCCAGATCGCCGAGAATTCCGTCCGGCGTGAAGGGCAGCATCAGCTTGGTAACGTCGGTCGCACGCCTTTGCAATACCCGCATCGAAGGTCCGACGCCGCAGGCCATCGCGAACTTGATCATGGTCTGCAGCTTCGCCGGTCCGGCGATGCCGATATGGATCGGCAGCGTGATGCCTTCGTCGCGCAGCCTGTCGGCCCATTTGATCACCGGGTTGGCCTCGAAGACGAACTGCGTCGCGATGGCCATTGTGGCGTCGGTCCGCGACTGGAAGTCGTTTTTCCAGTGCAGCGCCTTCATGACATTGCCGTCGCCGCCGGAGGGGTCGGTGTCGCGGTTGCCCTCGGGATGTCCGGCCACGTGAACCCGCTTGAAGCCGAAGGCGTCGAACAGGCCGGTTTCCAAGAGCTGCATGGAGTCTGAATAATCGCCGATCGGCCGGGAAACGCCCCCGGCCAGAACAAGCGCCTGTTCGACGCCGACGTCCTTGTACCGCTGGATCCAGTCTTGCAGCGTCGCCCTGTCCTTGATGACACGCGCCGGAAAATGCGGCATCGCCACGAAACCCTCTTCGACGAGGCGCCTCGCGGTCAGCACCATGTCGCCGATCGGCGTACCCTCTATGTGGGCCACGTACACCCGTGTCTCCGGGGGCAGGATGTCGCGGAAATCCGCGATTTTCGCCGCCGTGCGTGGCATCACCTCGATCGAGAAGCCCGAAAGGAAAGCGCTCAGCGCATCACCCGGCAACGCTGTCACGGGTTTCTCTGCCTTTCGGGCGAAGCGTAGAATCGAAGCCATCCGTTGTCTCCAGCCCCGCATCAGGTTCGCGGGATTTTCCAGCCATCATTGTCGATCAGCCGCTTCAGCGCGCTGTCGTCGAACTCACCGTCCAGCCGGGCCGCCTCGCGCGCCGCGATTTCCCGGTCATCTCCGTCGGCCGCACAGGGCTCCGCCTTCCGCCAATCCGCAAGATAGGTATCGCTGTCCCGTGCTCCAACACGCATGGCGCATCGATCGATCGCCTTTTCGAACCGTCCGGGCAACGGCACCTTCACGGCGCGGCGGCCCTTTCCGACGATAACCTGAGCCGGAATGTCGCGCCAATATACTATCGTTACGTCCGGCAAGGCGGTCTCTCTCTGTGCGGCAACTTTCGGTCCTTTTGCTCTCATTTGCCTTTCGCCAAGTGCTGAAGCGCGACTTTCGGAAAGACGATTCCGACACCCGGCCAGCCAATGCAGCCGAACACGCCGGCCGAAAACGGAAAAGTCCGAATGCGTTCGCGGCGCACTTGTTCATTGATCGGCAGCGATTCCACCCGTATCCTGAGCCTCGCAAAACTCATTGACGGTATGGACCGACGCACATGCAACATCCTGATCTCGGGCAGGCGCCAGGCCTGTCTTTCGAATTTTTTCCGCCACATTCAAACGAAGCAACCCTCCGGCTCTGGCGCTCGGTAGAACGCCTGGCGCCCCTGGGGCCGCGATTCGTTTCCGTCACCTACGGTGCGGGCGGCGCCACTCGGGACCGAACGATGGCGGCGATAATGACCATCCGGGACCGCGCGCGGCTTCCGGTCGCCGGGCACCTGACATGCGTCGGGGCTTCGCGGGCGGAAACGCTCGCCGTCGCGCAGGAATACCGGCGCCTGGGCGTCCGGCGCGTTGTCGCGCTGCGCGGTGACCCGCCCAAGGGAGAGGCGCGTTTCACGCCGCATCGCGAAGGTTTCCTCGATGCCGCCGATCTGGTGGCGGGCCTCGCTGCCGCCGGCGGTTTCGAAATCGCCGTTGCCGCCTATCCCGAAATGCACCCCGATGCCTCGTCTCGGCAAGCGGATATCGAGAACCTCAAGCGCAAGCTTGATGCGGGCGCCAGCAGCGCCATCACGCAATTCTTTTTCGAAAGCGCGACGTTTCTGCGGTTCCGCGACGAATGCGCCGATGCGGGCATCTCGGCGCCCATTGTTCCCGGCATCCTTCCGGTGGAAGACTTTTCTCGGGTGAAATCGTTTGCCGCGCGCTGCGGCACGCGGGTACCGGAGTGGATGCACGCTTCGTTCGCCAACGCCCGTTCGGTCGACGCGCACGACCTCCTGGCCACCGCGATCGCCACCGAGATGTGCGACGATCTTCTGAGCGAGGGGGTGGACCACCTGCATTTCTACACTCTCAACAAGCCGAATCTCACCTACGATATCTGCCGTGCCATCGGCGTCGCGACCCGGTCGCCGGCGCTCGCCAGCGTTGAAGCCGACGTTGCCTGACTTGCCAGCCCGGATCGCCTGCATTAGCGTGAAGTGAAACGGCGGGGGACGAGCCTCCGTCCCGGAATTCGAGTACATTCATGGCAAGCGGCCATTACAGGAGCGCGCGCGCCGGAGACGACGCCGAGCCGCAGACGCGGCTTTCGCCCGTGCCGCCCGATGGCGGACCCTACTACGCGGCGCTCGATCTCGGCACCAACAGTTGCCGGATGCTGATCGCGGCGCCGGAGGGAGCGCGCTTTCGCATCGTCGACGCTTTTTCCAAGTCGGTGCGGTTGGGTGTCGATCTCGAACGCACGGGGAACCTGTCGGCGCGCGGTATCACCAGGACGCTTCAGGCGCTGCGGGTTTGCTCGGGCAAACTCGGGCGGTACGGCGTCAGGAATTCGCGGCTCGTGGCTACGGAGGCCTGCCGCAGAGCGAGAAACGGCCAGCGGTTCCTTCGCCGTGTAGAGCAGGAAACCGGCCTGCGGCTGGAAATCATAACGCCGCAGGAAGAAGCCCGCCTGGCGGTGATAAGCTGCGCGTCGCTGATAAGGCAGACCACCCGGCAGATCCTCGTGATCGACATCGGCGGCGGCTCGACGGAGCTGGTTTGGATCGACGTGGCCGACGTGCCCCATGCCGAGCGTGTGGCGGCGGTCGGCCGGTTGCGCCCGGGCAAACAGGCGGGCCCGAACCAGAAGGCAAGGATCGTCGATTGGATATCTGTCCCTCTGGGCGTTGCCACGCTTCATGAACGCTATTCCGACGTCGAGGACGACGCTGCCCGTTTCGCCCTGATGTCGTGGTTTTTCGAGGAAAACATCGCCGAATTCGGCCCCTATCTCTACGAGGAGCGGCACGGCCATCTCGAGGGTTTCCAGATGATCGGAACTTCGGGCACTATCACCACGGTCGGAGCGACGCATCTCGGCCTGCGGCGCTACGACCGCAGCAAAGTAGATGGCATGACGATGACTTCGGGCGAAATCGACGCCGTCATCGACCGGTATCTGTCCTCCGGTCCCGCCGGGCGCCGCGCCGATCCGCGGCTTGGCCGGGACCGGGCAGAGCTCATCATGTCGGGCTCGGCGATCCTGCAGACGCTGTTGCGGCTCTGGCCGACCGACATCATCAGCGTCGCCGACCGCGGCCTGCGCGAGGGAATGCTGTTTTCGATGATGAGCCGGGACGGCGTTCTTTCCGCCGCACCGGACGAAGATGGCTGAGCGCGGCAAGGGAACGTCGGGGCGCGGGCAGAGAGACCTGAAAACCCGTGTAAGAACAGCCAAGGGGCGCAAGCTGTCATCGACGCGCTGGCTGCAGCGGCAGCTCAACGACCCGTATGTCGCACGGGCGAAGGCGGAGGGCTATCGCGGCAGGGCGGCTTTCAAGATCATCGAGCTCGACGACAGGTTCCGGTTTTTCCGGCCCGGCGCGCGGGTTGTCGATCTGGGCTGCGCCCCGGGCGGGTGGAGCCAGGTCGCCGCTGCGCGGGTGAATGCCGCCGGAGCCCGGGGCGGAAAGCCGCAGGGGTTCGTGCTCGGGATAGACCTGCAACCGGTCGATCCAATCGCCGGGGTCGATTTCCACGTTCTCGATTTCCTTGCCGAGGGAGCGGACCGGAAGGTGAAGGAGTGGCTCAAAGGTCCGGCGGATGTCGTGATGTCGGACATGGCGGCCTCGTCCACCGGCCACAAGCAGACCGATCACCTGCGGATCATGGCCCTGGTCGAGGCGGCCGCACAGCTTGCGTCCGAAGTGCTGGCCGGTGACGGAACGTTCGTCGCCAAGGTGCTGGCAGGCGGCGCCGAGAGCGAGGTGCTGACTTCGCTGAAACGTGATTTCGCGAAGGTAGTCCATGTCAAACCGCCGGCCAGCCGCAAGGACAGTTCGGAAAAGTTCGTGATCGCCAGCGGTTTTCGCGGCCACGCCGCGGGCGGCTCGTGAAATCAGCCCCGACGCACGGTCGGGGCTGACACCAGATCGCTGAACGAACCCTCAGAACTTGATACGATACTTCGCGAATCCTTCGGAACCCTCGCCGGCGTCCTCGATGTCCACGCCCTTGACGCTCGTGGCGTACTGCCGCCCCGCCGGACCGGTCTCGAAGATCACGCTGGCGCCCTCGACCGGCGCGAAGGTCCAGTTGGCGTCCGCCTTGGGGTCGATGGTGCCCTTCTCGACGATGTAGCGCACGATCACGTCGCGGTTGGTGTCGGGTCCCACGAAGATGATCGACGAGCCGTCATTGCCCGGGAAGTGGCCGCCGCCGCCGGCCCGGTAGTTGTTCGTTGCCACGACGAATTTCTGCGCCGGATCAATCGGTTTTCCGTTGTACTTAAGGTTAACGATGCGGCTGGCGCTGGCATCGAGCAACTCGCCCTTCGACGAGTATTTCGACGGCTGCGTCAGGTCGATCTGGTAGGTCACGCCGTCGATGACGTCGAAATTGTAGCTCGGAAACTTCGGGTCGAGCAGAAGCTGATCGGCCTTGCCGGGCTCGATCTGGTTGAAGATGCCGACCGAACGCTCCAGCCAGTCCTTCACCGTCGCGCCGTCGATCAGGACCGCGCGCACCGTGTTGGGATAGAGGTACAGGTCGGCGACGTTTTTGATCGCCACCGGTCCCGGTTTGACATCGGTGTAGTATTCCGGGCCGCCGCGTCCGCCGGCCTTGAAGGGTGCCGCCGCCGAAAGGATCGGCAGACCCTCCCATTCCGTGCCCTTCATCATCTCCGAGATGTACCAGGTCTGCGCGTTGCTGACGATTTGCACCGAGGGATCGTCGGCCACCAGGGCGAAGTAGGAATAGAGCGGCGCAGCGGTTTTCCCGACCGCGCGGCGGATATAGGCCAGCGTCTCATCGTGGGTTTTCTGGACCGCTGCGAGCACGTCCGCCTGGCTGTCGACCAGCGGGATTTTCTTGCGCCCGTCGCGCTTGTAGATCGGCCGGGTTGAGCTTTCCGAACCCACGACGCGCCACTTGCCGCCATCCTGTTCCAGCATCAGGTCGATCAGCCCGACATGCGAGCCCCAGAAACCGGCCATGGCCGCGGGCTTGCCCATCAGGGTTCCCGCTTCCGCGTCAATGCCGCCGCCGGTGGCGTATTTCTTGCCCGGGAACACCAGGTGATGGTGACCGGTGACGATGGCGTCGATACCGTCGATGCCGCCGAGATAGAGCGAGGCGTTCTCCAGCCCCTCCTTCTCGCCGCCGGCCTGGATGCCGGAATGCGACAGCGCGACGACGATGTCGGCGCCGGCCTCCTTCATCTCCGGAACCCAGGCGCGGGCCGCCTGCAGGATGTCGCGGGTCTCGAACTTGCCCTGCAGGTGCCGCTGGTCCCAGTTCATGATCTGCGGCGGCACGAAGCCGATCAGGCCGATCCTGACGGCATGCTTGTTGCCGCCGCCGTCGACAAGCTCGCGATCGAGGATGATATAGGGTTTGAGGTGCAGTTGGTCGGCCCGGCCGTTGGCCCCGAGCTTCTTGCCGAAATTGGCGTTGATGATCGGGAAGTTGGCCCCGGCGTTCACCTTGTCCATGAAGGAGACGCCGTAGTTGAATTCGTGGTTGCCGAGCGTGCCGCAGTCATAGCCGAGCACGTTCATCGCCTGGATGACCGGGTGCATGTCGCCTTCCTTCATGCCGCGCTCGTAGGCGACGTAATCGCCCATCGGGTTGCCCTGCAGGTAGTCGCCGTTGTCCACGAGCATCGAGTTTGTCGCCTCGGCCTGGATTTCCCTGATGATCGTCGACGCGCGCGCCAGCCCCATGGTGTCGTTGGGCTTGTCGGCGTAGTAGTCGTAGGGGAAGACATGCACGTGCAGGTCGGTGGTCGACAGCACCCGCAGATGCGCCTGATTCGTCGCCGCGAAGGCGGAATACGGGTGCAGCGACAGCATCGCCGCGGTGGTCGTCGTTCCGGCCAGAAAATGCCGTCTTGAAAGCGGTAAGCCCCTTAGGGTCATGGCGTATCCTCTCTGTTGATCTGTCTTGTAAAAATCGCCTTCGGCCGGGACGCCGCCCCGGCGAAAGAAAGGAAATCTGGTGATAGCGGACAGTCTGGCTGATTTTTCCAAAAAGTCAAAAAATCCGGGTTTCCCGAGTGCTCGGCATGCCGGCTTCCGCCCGACAATCCGCCGGTATTTCTGAGTTCCAATAAATATCCCCGCCGGAGGCGCCCGCAATCTCATCCCGGCGCGCGAATTCGGCAACGTTCCTTCGCTGCCTGGCTCACCGCGCGTGAAAGATGAAACCGAGGAAGTTCAGCAAGAGCTGCGCGGCGAGGATCTGGGTGCTGCCGGTGGGGTCGTAGTCCGGCGCCACCTCGACGAGGTCGATACCGGCCACCGTGTGTGCCCGGCTCAGCCCCTGCAGCAGTTCCAGTATCTCGTAGTAGAGAAATCCGCCGTGGCTCGGAGTGCCGGTTCCGGGCGCGATGGAGGGGCAGAAGGCGTCGATGTCGATGGTGACGTAGATCGTGGCGCCCGGCGGGACGCGGGCGAGCACGGCGTCCGTGCCCAGTTGCCGGACCTGCCGGACCGACAGGATATCGGAGCCCATGGAACGAGCGTCGTCGTAGCCCTCCCTGGCGGTCGACGAGACGTTGCGGATGCCCAGTTGCGTCAGCCCCGTCACGTAGTCCTTCTCGGCGGCCCGGCGCATCGGGTTGCCGTGGCCGAACCGCACGCCGTGGCGTTCGTCGACGAAATCGAGATGCGCGTCGATCTGCACGACGTGGATCGGTCCGCGGCCGTCGAAGGCGTTGATGCAGGGGATGTTCACCGAATGGTCGCCGCCGATCACCACCGGCAGTGCTCCGGCGTCCAGCGCCTTGCGCACGGCGAACTCGATGTTGGCATGCGACGCCATCGTGTCGGTATGCACGATGTCGGCGTCGCCCATGTCGACGATCCGCACGTCCTCGCCGAGATAGGTGGCGTCGTCCTCGTGGTCGTAGGCGCCGGCGTGGCCAAAGGAGAAGAGCGTCGAGGCCTCGCGCACGCCGCGCGGGCCGAACCGGGCGCCGGGCCGCCACTGGGTGCCGAAATCGAACGGCGCGCCGATCACCGCGACGTCGGCGTCCAGGGCGTCCCAGTCGCTGACATAGGGTTTCTTGGCGAAGGTCGGGATGCCGACGAAGGGCAGGTCGAGACGGCCTTTTTCGTATCCGTGTCCGTTCATGGCTTGCTCCCTCTTGTCCGTTGGCTATGGTCGGTGCGCCGGGACGGCGATCAGGACCGGGCGGCGGAATTGGCCGGGCGAATGCCCGGATCTGGATAGTCGGAAAGCTTTGCCCCGGTCAACGACATGAAACCTGCGACGACGCCCGTTCCCGCCTTCTGGCGCCGCACGCCGCCGGCGCTTTTCCCCGGCATGCTCGGCCTGTTCGGGCTCGGGCTGGCCTGGCAGAAGGCGGCGCAGGTGACCGGCCTGCCATCGGGCATCGGCGATGCCATCGTCGGCGGGGCGAGCGTGCTCTATCTCTCCGCTCTCGCCCCGTTCATTGCAAAGATACTCGCCCGTCCGGCCGTGTTGCTGGAAGATCTGCGGGTCCTGCCCGCCCGTGCCGGGGTGGCGGCGGCCTCGATGTGCCTGATGGTCATGGCGGCGGGGGTGTTGCGGTCTTGGCCCGGGTTCGCAGGGTGGCTGTGGAGCATCGGGCTGCTGCTGCATGCGTTGTTCTTTGTCGCGGTTCTCGGTGCGCTCGTGCGCGGCCCGGCGGAGCAGCGGGTGTTCAGCCCGGTTCTGCACCTGCCGTTCGTCGGTTTCATCGTCGCGCCGCTGGCCGGTGTCGGGCTCGGCGATATCGCGCTTTCGGCGATCATCTACTGGCTTTCGCTGTTCTTCGCGCTGGTGATCTTCGCCGGCTCCACCATCCGGTCGCTGCGCCGGCCCGACCCGGCGCCGTTGCGGCCGGCGCTGGCGATCCACCTGTCGCCGGTGGCGCTGTTGGGGCTGTCGGCGGAGTTGCTGGATCACAGGTCGATGTTCGTTTTCATGGTCTATCTGTCGGTGGCGGTAGTGCTGTTTCTTCTGCTGCGGCTGCCCTGGATAATCGAAGCCGGCTGGTCGCCGCTGTGGGGCAGTTTCACCTTTCCGCTGGCCGCCTTTGCCAGCCTGATGTGCAACGCCTACGGTGCGGGCATCGGCCTGTGGACCGGTATTCTGGCGATGGCGTCGCTGGCGCTGGCCAGCATCGTCAATCCCTACATCGCGATCCGCACTTACCGCTCCTGGCTGCGCGGCGGCTTGGCCGCCGCGACCAATGCTGCGACGGCATGACACCGTTTAGCCCTTTTCAATTTCATGGCGGCGTGAAATAGGGAAGCGCCAAACGAAGCTTCGCAGGAGGGTTCCATGGAGATTCGCGAGGCACTGACCTTCGATGACGTTCTGCTCGTGCCCGGCGCCTCGGAAATCCTTCCGGCGGAGGCTGACACGCGCACCCGGCTGACCGGGTCGATCTCGCTCAACATTCCGCTCATCAGTTCGGCGATGGACACCGTGACCGAGGCGCGCATGGCGATCGCCATGGCGCAGGCCGGCGGCCTCGGCGTCATCCATCGCAATCTCGATATCGAGCGGCAGGCCGACGAGGTGCGGCGGGTGAAGCGGTTCGTCTCCGGCGTCGTCTACAATCCCGTCACGCTGTCGCCCGAGCAGACGCTGGCCGACGCCAAGGCGCTGCAGGAACGCTATAACGTGACCGGGTTTCCCGTGGTCTCGGAAGATGGCGTGGTGCTCGGCATCGTCACCAACCGCGACATGCGGTTCGCCTCCGACGACGGGACGCCGGTCAGCGTCATGATGACGGCGGACAACCTGGCCATGCTGCGCGAACCGGCGGATCTGGCGGAGGCCAAGAGCCTGATGGAGGCGCGGCGCATCGAAAAACTGCTGGTGGTGGACGGCGGCGGCAAGCTGACCGGTCTCCTGACCATCAAGGACATCGAGCAGGCGGTGCTCAACCCGCGTGCCTGCAAGGACCAGCTTGGCCGGCTGCGCGTGGCGGCCGCGACAACCGTCGGCGACGCCGGGTTCGAGCGCTCGCTGGCGCTGGCGGACGCCGGCGTCGACCTCATCGTCATCGACACGGCGCACGGCCACTCGGCGAGCGTGGCCCAGGCGGTAACCCGGATCAAGACGTCCAACAGCGGTCTTCAGGTGGTGGCCGGCAACGTGGCGACGGCGGAGGCCACACGGGCGCTGATCGACGCCGGCGCCGACGTGGTGAAAGTGGGCATCGGGCCCGGTTCGATCTGCACCACGCGGGTGGTAGCCGGTGTCGGAGTTCCGCAACTGACGGCGATCATGGACTGCGCGGAAGAAGCGGACAAGACGGGTCAGACGGTGATAGCGGACGGCGGCATCAAGTATTCCGGCGATTTTGCCAAGGCCATCGCCGGCGGGGCACACGCGGCCATGGTCGGCTCGATGCTGGCAGGAACCGACGAGGCCCCCGGCGAGGTGTTTCTCTATCAGGGACGGAGCTTCAAGGCTTACCGCGGCATGGGGTCGGTGGGGGCGATGGCACGTGGCTCGGCCGACCGCTACTTCCAGAAGGAGGTTACCAACGACAAGCTGGTGCCCGAGGGCATCGAAGGGCAGGTGCCCTACAAGGGCCAGGCCTCGGCCGTGCTGCACCAGATGATCGGCGGCTTGCGGGCGGCCATGGGCTACACCGGCTCACCCGACATCGAGGCGATGCGGACGAATTGCCGGTTCGTGCGCATCAGCGGCGCCGGGCTGACGGAAAGCCACGTGCACGACGTGCAGATCACCCGCGAAAGCCCGAACTACCGGTCGGGATGAGCGGCCACGGCCGGATCGTGTCGCGTCCGGTCAAGTCCGACCGTGCCGGCCACAGGGCATGCGCCCGGCCGCATGTCCCGGGCGGCTGTGCGCGGGACTGAACCTGGAAAGACGCGATGCGCTTCAGGGCCCGACCGAACGACCGCCGGGCAAACGGCGCGGAACAGCCGTGGCCGTGGACAATGCCGGCCGGCCCGCCTACCCCGCCCGGCCCAGCTCTTCCAGCAACCGGCAGTATGCCCGCTGTCCGCGTTCGAAATTCTTCAGCCGGAAGAATTCGTTGGGCGCGTGCAGGTTTTCGTCGCCGACAGAGAAGCCGAACATGGTCATGTGCGCCCCAAGCTCCTTGAGGAACACCGACATCACCGGGATCGAGCCGCCGAGGCGGGTGACGTAAGGCTTCTTGCCGTACACTTCCTCCAACACCTGCCCGGCAATCCTGCTGCCGTTGTGATGGCGCGGCATCAGGTACGGGTCGGCATTGCCGGGCAGTCGTTCAACGGAGACGCGCACGCCGGGCGGCGTGTTGCGCTCGATATGGGCGGCGACCAGCTCGAATATCCGGTCGGGTTTCTGGTCGGCGACCAGCCGACAGGTGATCTTGGCCCTGGCATGCGACGGAAGCACGGTTTTCGACCCGCGCCCCCGATATCCGCCCCAGATGCCGTTCAACTCCAGCGTCGGGCGCGCCCAGAGGCGTTCGCGCGTGGTGTAGCCTTCCTCGCCGAAGGTCTCCGGCACGCCGAGTTCGGCGATGTAGGCGGCCTCGTCATAGGGAACCCGCGCGATCTCCGCTCGATCTTCGTCGCCGAGCGGCACCACGTCGTCGTAGAAGCGGTCCACCCGGATGCGTCCGTCAAGGCCCTTGAGCGAGGCGACGATGTGGCAAAGCGCCTGCAGGGGATTGGCGACGGCGCCGCCGTGCAGGCCGGAATGCTGATCGGCCGCAGGGCCGGTGACCGTGACCTCGAGCCCGACGAGGCCCTTGAGGCCGATCACCAGATTGGGTTCGTCCCCGGCCCACTGCAGTCCGTCGGAAGAGAAGATCATGTCGCAGGCCAGCAGGTCGCGTTGCGCCGCGACGAAGCCGGGCAGCTGTGGCGAGCCGATCTCCTCCTGGCCCTCGAACAGGAACTTCACGTTGACGCCAGGCTCCTGCCCGGATGCGACAAGCGCCTCAAACGCGATGATCGGGATCAGCATGCCGCCCTTGTCGTCGGATGCGCCGCGTCCCCAGACGCAGCCGTCGCGCACCTCCGGCTCGAATGGCGGGGACCGCCATAGGTCAAACGGCTCGGCGGGCTGGACGTCGAAATGACCGTAGATCAGAACCGTCGGCCGGCCGTCTCCGGCGCGAAGCCGGTCCCCGTAGACGACGGGGTGTCCTCCGGTGGGCATCAGGGCGACGTTCTCCGCACCGGCCCTGGTCAGCCGGTCGGCGACCCACTGCCCGGAACGCCGGACGTCGGCGGCAAACCGGTCGTCCGCGGATACGGACGGAATGCCTACAAATTCCAGAAGTTCCGAGACGAAGCGTTGCTTGTTGTCGGAAAGATAGTTCTCCCAAGCCGGCATGGCGGCCTCCCGTGTCTGTGGACTGGCGGGAATGATGGATGGCCGCCCGGTGAATGGCCAGACCGCTCTGACGCAAAAACAACGGCATCCGACGCTGGCGCTCATTGCCAAGGCCTCGCGTTTGCCTAGATTGAGGCCGAAACTCGCGACAGGTGCCCGATGAGCCGCTCCGAAGACCCGCTGGTGATCTTTACGCCATCCGGCAAGCGCGGGCGGTTCGCGGCCGGCACGCCGATCCTCGACGCCGCGCGGCAACTGGGTGTGGACCTCGATTCCGTGTGCGGCGGGCGCGGTATCTGCTCGCGCTGCCAGATCACGCCTTCCTACGGCGAATTTCCCAAGCACGGAGTCACGGTCGCCGCCGACGCGCTGAGCGCATGGAACAAGGTCGAGGAGCGCTACAAGTCCAAGCGCGGGCTGATCGAGGGGCGGCGGCTGGGCTGCCAGGCGCAGGTGCTGGGCGACGTGGTGATCGACGTGCCGCCCGAGAGCCAGGTGCACCGCCAGGTGGTGCGCAAGCGCGCCGAGGCGCGCGACATCCGCATGGACCCGGCCACCAGGCTGCACTACGTCGAGGTGGCGCAGCCCGACATGCACGAACCCTCGGGCGACGCCGAACGGCTGGCGGCGGCGCTGGCGGAACAATGGGGGATCGGGGGCGCAAGGGCCGATCTGAACACGCTGCACGCGCTCCAGAAAGCGCTGCGCAAGGGCGAGTGGAAAATCACCTGCGCGGTGCACGCCGCGCACGAGGGTGATACGCCGCGCGTGGTGCAGGTCTGGCCCGGGTTCCATGACGGCTCGATCTACGGGCTGGCGGTCGATCTCGGCTCGACGACCATCGCGGCGCACCTGTGCGATCTGCACTCCGGCGAGGTGCTGGCGTCTTCGGGCATCATGAACCCGCAGATCCGCTTCGGCGAGGATTTGATGAGCCGGGTTTCCTACGCCATGATGAACCCCGGCGGCGACCGGGAAATGACCGAAGCCGTGCGCGCGGCGATGAACACGCTGGTGCGCCGGGCCGCCGAAGAAGCCGGCATCGACCCCGGTCTGATCGTCGAGATGGTGCTGGTGGGCAACCCGGTGATGCATCACCTGTTCCTCGGCGTCGACCCGGTGGAGCTGGGCCAGGCGCCGTTCGCGCTTGCCGCGTCTGACGCGCTGAACCTGCGGGCGGCGGAACTGGGTATCGCCATCCACCCCGGCGCCAGCCTCTACATCCTGCCCTGCATCGCCGGGCATGTCGGGGCCGACGCGGCGGCGGTGACGCTGTCGGAGGCGCCCAATCTGTCCGACGATCTGGTGCTGGTGGTCGATGTCGGCACCAACGCGGAAATTCAGCTCGGCAGCAAGGCCGGCGTGCTGGCATGCTCGTCGCCGACCGGGCCGGCCTTCGAGGGGGCGCAGATATCCTCCGGCCAGCGGGCGGCGCCGGGCGCCATCGAGCGCGTCGAGATCGACCCGGCGACCAGGGCGCCGCGCTTCAAGGTGATCGGCAGCGACCTGTGGTCGGACGATCCCGGTTTCACGGAAGCCACGAAAGGCTCCGGCGTCACCGGCATCTGCGGCTCCGGCATCATCGAGATGGTGGCCGAGATGCGCATGGCCGGCATCGTCGACGACGCCGGGCTGATTGGCACACCGGAAGCGGTTGGAACCGACCGCTGCATCGCGGACGGCCGTACCTATTCTTACCTGGTATGGGACGGCGGCGCCGAAGGCGGCCCGCCGATTACCGTCACCAACAAGGACATACGTGAAATCCAGCTTGCCAAGGCGGCGCTCTATGCCGGGGCAAAGCTGCTGATGGACAAGATGGGGGTGGAGGCGGTCGACCGCGTTGTTCTGGCCGGCGCCTTCGGGGCGCATATCTCGCCCAAACACGCGATGGTTCTGGGGATGATCCCGGACTGCCCGCTGGAGAGGGTGACGTCGGCGGGCAATGCAGCGGGCACCGGCGCCCGCATCGCCCTGCTGAACCGCGCCGCCCGGCGCGAGATCGAGCGCGTGGTGCGCCAAATCGACAAGGTGGAGACCGCGATCGAGCCGAAATTCCAGGAGCATTTCGTGAACGCCACCAACATCCCCAACGCCGCCGATCCGTTCCCGCTCTTGCGCGCCGCGGTGCCGCTGCCGGACATCTCGTTCAACGCCGGAAACGGCGCGGACGGCGCCGGACGCAGCCGCAGACGGCGGCGCACGACCGGCCAGAGCCCCGGGCGCGGCGGACGGTGAGCCGGTCCGCAGGGCACTCCGGCCCTGGGTGGGCGCGATAGCGCCCTTCCGTGGGGAGGGAGGGCCACGCTCCGGCGGAGCGCTTCAGGTCTGAGCCGGCGGAGCCCGTCCCGGGCGGGGGTATCGCGGCGGTGGCGTGGTTTGGCGGGCAGATTGCCCACCCTGCGGCTTGCTTTCATCCCCGTGCAAACGGGGATCGTTCGAGCGTCGGCGCCGGCGGCGGGAGGTCCCCGCCTTCGCGGGGATGACAGCAGCGCGCGGGCGGCAGGGCGGCGCCCGGCCCTGAAGGGTGCGAAGCGCCCTCCCGCGCGGAGTGAGGGCCGTCCCGGACACGCTCCGGGGGGTGAGCCGCGAGAAAGAACCCGTCCGTGGACGGTTTCAGCGGCGAACGGGCGGAGCCCTTCAGGCCCGAACGGGCGGAGCCCGAGGGCGCCGGGCCGCGTGAGGCAAAGGCAACGGGAACGGCAGCGCGCTACAGCAGGGCGGCGCCCGGCCCTGGAGGGTGCGAAGCGCCCTCCGTGCGGAGGGTCGGGCGCTGCCCGGGACGCTGTCCCGGGCGGGATTTTTCTGAGGTGGTGAGGGGCGGTTTTGGGGTAGAGTTTGGCGACCAATTTCCCTACCCTGAGCTTGAAAGACTGCAATATGGTATAATTCCCACTCGATTGTAGGTCTATCTGACAAAGCTCACTGTGTGCGTCCAAACTTGAATCTTGGAATACGTTCAGGGGTGCAAAAATGAATAAAACCATAACGTTAGACGATGCACTCAAAAATCGCCCAATAACCAATGCGGAAATCGCAGCCTGGGAAGACTCCAACGAAATTTCGGTGACGACAGACGCATCAGGCGCCAAAATTATAGATGAAGACGTGCTCGATAAGCTGATCGTCAAAAGGGAAACCGAACGTGAGCACGTGATCGCGGAATCTACACGCGCTGAACTTCTCCAATCCTTCAAAGCTGTCGAAACGTGGAAGGCAAACATTGTCCCGACGGTGATGAGTGCTTTGACAGCGCTGGCTG